>CALKYE010000210.1 GCA_938003765.1 uncultured Planctomycetia bacterium | reverse complement strand
CATCGTTCTGTGGCTCAACGAGCGCCAGCTCGACCGATGCACGCTGCACGAGGTCCAGCCACTGATCGCGCTGCCGGAGGCCTCGGTCTACTTGATTCGAGTGCGCGAGAACGAGCGGGAGGAGCGCGAGCGCGCCGTCGACCGCGACGGCACCAAGTACGAGATCGTGGTGGACGGCGAGCCGGTCGCGGGGCCGCTCGACAAGCGGCGCGCTGCGCTCGAACTCGTGTGGCAGCTCACGCGCCACGGTTTGTCCTGCGCCGCGATCGACGCGATGGAGCAGGAGGCGATCCCGCGCGAGGCGCTGCGCAAGTGGAGCGTTCGACTCGTCGACCAGCGCGCTGCCGAGCAGGCCGCTCACGCCCGCGACGAAGGCGTTGTTGAACGTCCAAGCGCTCACTGCCGCAACTTCCACGGCGCGTTCCCGCCGTTTCACAGCTCCTCGCGCGTGAGCGCTTCCTTGCAGGTGTCCATCCAGAGCCACGAATCGTCGTGCTCGCGCGGCGCGAGTGCGGGTGGAAACCCGTCAGCTTCGCGAACTCGCCCAGCTTCTCGAGCTGCGCGACGAACGCGTGGAGGTCGATGTCCGGCGCTCCGTCGCGGTCGTTGAACGGGAACGACCTGCCAGCGACGTAGTCGCGCGCGCGAAATGGATGGCCGCCGGTCTGCGTCCTGGCGCCGGTCTCGACGAGGGCCCCCCAAGCCCGCGGCGTCGGCGGAACCGGCGGCCACGCGCAGTCCAATGGACTGACACTCGCGGCACTGCGGCGGCAGTCCGCTGAAGCACTGCTCCGTGTGCGATTCAGGCCAGACCTCGCGCTGCGGCCGAGGTTCGTTCCTCCCGCCGGGGGCCCGTCTCGGCCTCGTCAGCGGGGCCGCCGCAGCCCCAGGTCGAACCTACGGCAGATCGCCTGCGCTCGGCGGTCGAGGTTCACAGAATGTTGCGCTCTCGGAGTAGCCGGCGCGATGCTGGGCCCTAGCGGCGCCATCACTGCGGCGCGGCGGACGGACCGCGCTGCTCGAGAAGGCAGACCCATCGGAGGCAACCGTGAATCGTTCCTGGCATTCCCATATCGCAACACCCTTCCTCGCTCTGACCATCGGCGTCGCGTTGGCGCCTGACGCGGGCGCGCAGGGCGCCGTCGAGCGCATCAGCGTCGCCAGCAACGGCGCCCAGGCCAACGCCATCTGCAGAGGCGGCGGGCTGAGCGCCGACGGGCGATTCGTGGTCTTCTACTCGGCGGCCACGACCCTTGTCGCGGGGGACGGCAACGCCAGCGAGGACGTGTTCCTTCGCGACCGGCTGTTCGGCGCCACCGAGTGCATCAGCCGCACGCCGAGCGGCGCCGTCGGCAACGGCCGCTCGCATTCTCCGGCGATCTCCGGCGACGGACGATGGGTCGTCTACATCAGCTCGGCCTCGGACCTCGCGCCCGGCGACGTCGAGCCCCCCACCGCCGACAACTCGTCCGACGTGTTCCTGAGCGACCGCGCGACGGGAACCACGACCCGACTCAGCCGCCGGACCTCGGGCGCCGAGGTCAGCGGGCAATTCGGCAACCCGGCGATCTCGGCCGACGGTCGAGTGGTCGTGTTCGAGAGCTCGGTGAACCTGGCCACGGGCGCGAACTCGCCGCAGATCTGGGCGTACGACGTGCAGAGCGGCGCACTGACGCGCGTCGACGCCTCGCCGGCGACGTTCTGGGTGCGCTACCCCGCGATCTCAGCCGACGGACGCTTCATCGCCTATCGCGGCTACTACGAACCGACGCCCGGCGACATCACGAAGCAGATCTTCGTGCGCGACATGCAGACCGGCGCGAATGAGCTGGCGAGCGTGTTCTCGAATGGGTTCGGCAACCGCGACAGCGAACGCCCCTCGATCTCGGCCGATGGACGCTTCGTCGCCTTCGAGTCAGCCGCAACGAACGACGTGCCTCCGCCGGCCGGTTCGACGCTGTTCCGCATCTGGGTTCGCGATCGCTCGAGCGCCACGACCGAGCTCGTGAGCGTCAACTCGCTCGGAGTCCACAACTCCGCCAACTGCTACGCGCCGATCCTGTCCAACGACGGACGGCGTGTCGCATTCCAGGCGAACGAGCCGGGGTTCGTGCCCAACCCCTCCGCGACCTCGAGCGATACGGTCGTGTTCGATCGGGTGACGCGCTCGCTCTCTCCGCTCGGGACCTCGGCCAGCGGGCAGTTCGGCGACGGCGCGTCCGGCACGACAGCGTTCCGCGCCGACGGCGGGGCCGTCCTGCTCACGTCCGCGGCCGGGAACCTCGTCGCTGGCGACGGCAACGGCGTGATCGACGTGTTCGTCAAGGACATCACTCCGCTGATCCCCGCCAATTACTGCACCGCGCAGACGAACTCGCAGGGCTGCGTCTCGAGCCTGACGTACTCGGGTCTCCCGTCGGCGAGCCTCGCGTCGCCGTTCTTCGTCGAAGCGCGCGAGCTGATCAACCGCCGCTACGCCATGCTGTTCTACGGCTTCGCGCCCAACGCGGCTCCGTTCAACGGCGGCACGCTGTGCGTCGCGTCGCCGCTCAAGCGGACCGCGCCGCAACCCACCGGCGGCAACCCGACCGGCATCGACTGCAGCGGCGCGATCGCCTTCGACTTCAACGCGCTGATCCGCTCCGGCGCCGTGCCCGAACTCGTCGTGGGCACGGTGGTCTACGCGCAAGTGACCTACAGCGACATCGGCGGAGCCTTCGGCCGCGCGCAGTCCGACGGACTGACGTTCACGGTCCTGCCGTAGCGCGACGACTTGCACGGCCCGGCGACGAGGCAGCGCCGGGCCGAGCGTCTGGCTCGCGCGACGGATCGTGTGGCCGACTGGGTTCGCGCGACGCTGCGCGGCTCAGCTCGCGAGCGCCTTGCGATACCACTCGACCGTTTCAGCGAGACCCTCGTCGAGCGTGCGCTGCGGCTTCCAGGCCAGCCATTCGCGCGCCTTGGAGCAGTCGAGGTACTGGCGCGGGATCTCGTGGCTGGCCTCGCCGAGGATCACCGGGGCGAGGTCGGTGCGGCCCACGGCCTTCTGCAGGCGCGCGACGATGTTGAGCACGTCGAGCGGCTCCTCGGTTCCGAAGTTGAAGGCTTCGCCGTGGAACTTGGGCTCGCCCAAACGCTCAGCGAGCGCGAGGTACGCCAGCGCGGCGTCCTTCACGTAGAAGTAGTCGCGCACGAACGAGCCGTCGGAGCGCACGATCGGGCGCTCACCGGCCAGCAGCGAGCGGATCGTGCCGGGGATCAAGCGATTCCAGTTGAGGTCGCCGGCGCCGTACAGATTGCCGCAGCGCGTGATCGCGACGGGCAGCTTGTAGGTGTGGAAGTAGCTCGCGCAGATCAGGTCGGCGCAGGACTTCGACACGTCGTACGGGAAGCGACCGATCAGCGGCGCGTCCTCGCGGTACGGCAGCACGTCGTGCGAGCCGTAGGCCTTGTCGCTGGAGGCGACGAGCACGCGCTTCACGAGGCGCGGGAGCTGGCGGCAGGCCTCGAGCAGCACCCACGTGCCCTTGATGTTGGCCTCGAAGGTCGAGAGCGGCGAGCGCGTCGCGGTGCCGACGATGGTCTGCGCGCCGAGGTGGAACACGCACTCGATCTCGTGCTCGTTGAGCGCGCGCAGCACCAGCTCGTAGTCCTCGAGCTCGCCGCGGACGACGTTGCAGCGCTCGACGAGCTTGCCGGAGAACAAGCGCGACTGCGCGATCCAGTCGCGCATCAGGCACGTGACGTTCGCGCCGCGCGCGACCAGCTCTTCGACCAGCGCGCTGCCGAGCAGACCGCTCGCGCCCGTGACGAAGACGTTCTTGGACTTCCAGGCGCTCACTTCCACACCTTCCACGGCGCGTTCCCGCCGTTCCACAGCTCATTGAGCGTGAGCGCTTCCTTGTACGTGTCCATCGAGAACCAGAAACCGTCGTGCTGGTACAGCGCGAGCTGGCGATCGGAGCTCATGGCCGAGAGCGGCCCGGTCTCGAGGATGCACTCGGGATCGAGGTAGTCGAACACGCCGCGGTTCATCACGAAGAAGCCGCCGCTGGTGAGCGAGTTCATCATCGGCTTCTCTTGGAAGTGCGTGACGATGCCGCGCTCGTCGACCGAGACCTCGCCGTAGCGCGAGCGCGGGTGGAAACCCGTCAGCGTCGCGAGCTTGCCCATCTTCTTGTGGTGCGCGACGAGCGCGTCGAGGTCGATGTCCGACAGTCCGTCGCAGTAGTTGAACAGGAAGGTCTTCGTGTCGACGTACTCGCGCGCGCGGAACAGGCGCCCGCCGGTCTGCGTCTTGGCGCCGGTCTCGACGAAGGTGATCTCCCAGTCCTCGACGTCGCCGTCGCCCTTGGCGATCGACTTCGCGCCCGACTTGAGCTCGAGCGTGAAGTTCGAGTCGTGCCACTGGTAGTTGAGGAAGTAGTCCTTGATCTGCTCGCCCTTGTAGCCAAGGCACAGCACGAA
>CALKYE010000209.1 GCA_938003765.1 uncultured Planctomycetia bacterium | reverse complement strand
TCAATCCTCGAAGATGGGCGCGTCGGCGGCGAGGCGCTGCAAGTGCTGCGAGATCGACATCGACATCGACATCGCGGGCGTGGCTTCGGACTCTTCCTTCGGACCCAAGCGCATCTCCATCTCGATGCTCTGTCGCGTTTCGACCGGCGCGCCGTCGTCGAGCGCGATCAGCATCCAGCCCTCGACCTCGGATGAGTCGAGCGAGATCTCGATCGGGAGGCTTTCGTCGATGACGAACGACAACGCGCCCTCGAGCTCGATCCGGGCGCAGCGCTTGTCGTTCACAGTCTCGACCCCGCGGTAGGTCTGATCGAACACGACCTTCATCTCGCCCAGCATCGGGAGCTCGAACTCCATCGATCGCTTCCATGCGAAACCGGGTTCGATCGGATCGGCGGGGAACACGGCGACTTCCCACAGGCGACGGAGCGAGTCTTCGCCGAACAGGGACTCGACGAACGGCTTCAACTGGGGCGCGCTGTCGCCCAGCGCTCCCGTCAACGTCTCGAGGAGCTCCTCGACGCCGTGGATCGCGCGAATGCGGCCGCTCGGCTCGACCTCCATCGAGAGCTCCATCTCGAGCATCGGCTCGAACATCTGCGCGAGCATCGGCGAGTTGAGTTTGGCGTCTTCACCTTTGCGCCGGGAGTCGAAGCTCATCGCCATGGCGCCCCCGCTCTCCTGACGGATGCCCTCGTAGCTGACGATGAGCGTCGCGACGCCCTGCTCGTCGACTTCCTTGACGACGTGCTTCAGCGCGAACCCCGTCTGCGTCTCCATGGCGGGCATGAACTCGTTCTCGAGCGTCTGCTCCTGCGTCATGCGGAAGCGCAGCACGTCGCCGGGCTTGTAGTTGAGCTTGAGCTGGATCGAGTCTTCCAGCGGCGTGCTGGAGCACAGAGCGAAGACGACGACGGCGGGAGCGAGGCGGAGCAGGCTGCGCATGGGAAGCGTTCCTTTCGAGCGAGTGCGGCGAGACAGCGACTCACCCAGGTTAGCCGCTGCGCAGATCCGCGAGCGTCGCACCCGCTCACGAAGCCTGATGCAGAGCTCTGGCGCAGCGTCGCTACAGGTCGAACACACCCAGGTTGTCGGTCGCCGCCCACGTGGCGAGCAGCGCGCGGCCGTCGCGCGTGAACTCGAGCTCTTGCGCAGCTTGCTGCACGCCGGGCATCAGCGTCGTGTCGAGCGTCGCGCGCCAGCGGCGTTGGCGCGCGTCGAGCACCGAGAGTTCGTGCGTCCACATGTCTGCGACGCACAGCACGCCGTCGCGCGAGAGGGCGAGCGCCTGGAACTTGCCGTCGGGCTGCGAGGTGTGCGTGTCGACGACGCGCACCAGCGTCGGCCCGCGCGGGTCGATGGCGAAGACGCGCGCGCCCATGTCGTAGCCGCACACCCACACCAGTCCGTCGCAGTCGACCGCGCAGTCTTGCGCGCTGGGGAAGGCGAAGCCGTTGTCGGCGGTCGCGAGCGCGAGTTCGCGCACGAGGTGCGGCTGCGCCGGATCGACGACCATCACCTTGGCGGTCGAGCCGATCCAGTTGGGGAGCGCTTGCGAGGCGCAGATCACGAGGCGCTGGCCCGCGAAGACCATGCGCATCGACGAATGGTCGGGGCCGAGGTCGATCGCGCGCGCGGGATCGAGGGCGAGCGAGTTCGCGTCGATCGCCAGCACGCGTCCCGAGCCGTCCTGCGTGCTCACGAACACGTGACTCTGGCTGGGCGACACGGCCAGGCTCGCGGGGAACGCGGTGGGGAAGAACGAACCGGGGATGAACGGGATCGGCACCGTCGCGAGCACCGCGTCCTGCGCGTTGAACACCGTCACCGAGCTGCCCGAGCTGTTCGCGACGAAGCCGCGCGCGACTGCGCCGTTCGCGTCGACGGTGAACGCGAGATCCTGCGGGCTCTCACCCGTCGGGATCTCGGCCAGCGTCGCGAAGCTCGTCGGATCGAGTCGGAGCACGCGGCAACCGCCGTTGCCCAGCAGTCCGCCGAACAGCGAGACGTACAGCCGCGCGCCGTCCGGTGAGTACTGCACGTCGTAGGGCCAGGCGCTCGCGCCGCAACTCGTCGAGCTCGCAAGCGAGTGCGTCGCGCGCCACTGCGGGAGCGGCGTGAACTGCGGGGCGCACGGCCGCACGACGGGCGGTGAGGCGAGCGGGAGCTGGCCGAGCTGCGTCGCAGCGGCGCCTTGAGCGGGAGCGATGGAGAGGACCAACGAGATTGCGATCGACATGACGGACTCCTGGCGCGCGGACGGAAGGTGGCGGGGGAGTCGCCAACGCGGCGGCGAGGGCGCGTTGGCGACTCGAAGCGAAGCTGCGATCAGCCCGGCAGGAGGATCTGGTCGGCGGACACGTTGCCCGCCTGGTCCTTCACGGAGAGGCTCAGCGCCATCTGCAGTCCCGAGCCGACGATCGGCAGCTTGGAGCGCAGGATCACGCTCGTCGCGGTGCGCTGCTGCAGCTTCAGCAACGGACGGATCACGTTGAAGCTCGACGGCTGCAAGTCGATCGACGTCGTCAGCGTCGCCAGGTTGAGGTCGGGCACGCCGTTGGCGTCGCCCAGCTCGAGCACGAGGTAGCCCTGCGCGTCGATCGACAGGTCGACGATCGGACCGTTGGCCGCGACGCCGCCCGCGTAGTGGATCACGCTCACCGCTTCGATGTCCGCGCTGCTCGTCGCGCCGCCGTGGTCCCAGATCAACGCGCCGAACGAATCGACGTGAACGCCTTCTTGCACGTCGACGATGCGCACGTAGTGGATGTCGTTCAGGTCGAGCAGCCCGCCGCTCACCAGCGGGTGCAGCGCGAGGTCCGCGAGGTCGAAGCTCTCGCCGCCGCTCACCACCGGATCGAAGGGATCGACCGTGTTGGTGAACACGTTGGCGACGCCGGGCAGGCCGCCGACGAGCCCGCCGAACGTGCCCATCGGCGACGTGCCGAAGGGCGGCAGCGGTCCGAGCGGGCCCGCGTAGCGCGTGGGGAAGCGCGCGAAGTCGACGCCGTTGGTCGAGACCTCGACGAACGCGACCTCGGCGAAGATCTCGTTGGGCGCCGCGAACGAGAATCCGTTCTCGCTGACCGTGAAGTCGGCGCCGGGGCCGTCGACGATCGTCACGTCGAAGCCCAGCGTCAGCGAGCCGCCGATGCCGAGCACGACGATGTCGAGCGAGCCGTTCGAGATGCCGCCGCCCTGCGGGCCGCCGAGCGCGCGCGAAGGGTCGGCGAAGCTGGGGTTGCCGTTGGGCCCGGGAGAGAAGTTGACGACGTTCGACGCGAAACGATTCTGCGCGCCGGCGACGAGGGACAGAGACGAGAACGCGATGGCGGCCACGAGGCCGCGCGAAACACAAGCGATCACGGGGAGATGCCTTTCAGGGCGGCGGCGCGACTCTCGCGGACGCGGCGCAGCCTTCGAGGGGAGGTGTCGGGCCCCGGATCGGAGGCGAGGGCAGAACGCGGGCGGGCAGGGGGCCGCGGCGCAGTGCTTCCGCACCGCCGTCATGCCCTGAACGCAACGCATTGCCACCGTCGACCCCTCCTCGGGGGTGCAGAGGAACAACTCGCCGTTCAGGTCTTCTGGCTCGTGGATCGTCCCTCGCGCGTCAGCCTTCCCATCCGTCGCCAACCCAGCGGCTGGAACGGACAGTGGCGTATGCGACGCGCGAAGTCCCCACTTACAGCGGCGGGACCGCGGTGGATTTGCACCACCTTCCCTTGGCGGCAAGAGCGAGCAGGCTACTCCCGCCGCGCGAAGTTGGTCAAGTAAACCGCCTTCAACGTGGGCTGCTGACGCGTTGGCCAGCTCGAAGATCGAGCGCGACGCGTTCGTGGAGCTCGTCGCCGGCCCACAGCTCGAGCACACAGGCGTGCGTGCCCGCGCTCAGCACGCCGGAGCGCCCCCCGGTCAGCTCGAGGCGCTTGCGATTCGCAGAGCCGTCCGCGCGCAGTTCGAGCAGCTCGACGACGCGGCCGTGCTCGTCGAGAGCGCCGCGCCGCGACCGTCTCACGCTGGCGGCAGCGTTCGTCGCTTCGCAGCGCGTCGCGCTAGCGGGTGCGCAAGACGCTGCGCATCCACTGGCGCAGGCTCGCCAGCGAGCGCGGCGGGCGAGCGAGCGCTTCGAGCAGGGTCGCTTGGGCCGGGTCGTCGGCCAGGTGCTCGTCGCGCACCAGCTCTCGGGCGAAGCCGCGCAGCCAGCGAACCAACCCGCTCGAGCTCGGCGCGGATTGCTTCGCCGCGGGACAAGCTTGCTGTCACGGAGTCGACGCCGAGCGGTGATCGGCGGCGCCTTTCCTCGCCTTGGTCCTGCGGGTTGGCGGGCTGCGGCGTCGGCGACGCACTCCGGCGCGAGCATCGCCCCTCGTCCAGCGCTATTCTCCCGCCGCGGCGCTGCGCGGTCGAAACCTCAGCTCTCGCGCCCCACCTCGCATGGCAGGCGTCTTCGCTCACTGGCCCAACCGCATCACGGCGCTGCGCTTCGTCGGCGCCATGGCGCTGTTCGCCGTGCTCGCGCGCTGGGGCGAGGCGCCGACCGACCCGGCCTACCGCAGCGCGATCCAGGCGAGCTTCTGGCTGTTCCTCGCCGTCGCGCTCTCCGACGTGCTCGACGGCTGGCTGGCGCGCCGCGGCAAGCACATCACGGCCTTCGGACGCATCGCCGATCCGTTCGTCGACAAGGTGCTCGTGCTGGGGCTGATGATCTACCTGGTGGTGCTGCCCTGGTCGCGCCACTTCTTCCCGGCCTGGGTCGTGGTCGTGATCCTGGCGCGCGAATTCCTCGTGACCGGAATCCGCGGCTACGTCGAGAGCCTCGGTCACGAGTTCCCCGCCGACTGGTTCGGGAAGATCAAGATGCTCGTGCAGTGCTGGGCGGTGGGCATCCCGCTCGGGCTCGAGGCCTTCGCCTTCTCCGATCTGGCCGTCGAGCGCTGGTCGCTCATCGGCCACGGCTGCGTGATCGCCACCGTGGCCACTTCCGTCGGTTCGGGCTTCACCTACGTCCTCAAGGCGCGCAAGCTCTTGGCGCACTCCGCCCCATGAACTGGCTCAAGCTCGGACTCGTATCGTGCGGCTACCTCGGCTGCTCGCCGTTCGCCCCCGGAACCGTCGGAACGCTGGGCGGCGTCGCCATCGCCTGGGCGCTGTCGTTCACCGACAACTACCTGCTCTGGAGTTGCGTCGCAGCCGTCGTCGTCTACCTGATCGGCCGCTCGCTGGGCGACTGGGCCGAGCAGTACGCGGGTGAGAAGGACCCCGGCATCTTCGTGCTGGACGAAGTCGTGGGCTACCTGGTCACCGTGGCCTGGCTGGGAGCGCCGAGCTACCTGACCCTCGCCGTGGGCTTCTTCGTCTTCCGCTTCTTCGACGTGTTCAAGCCCGGCCCCGCGCGGCGCATGGAGCGGATTCCCGGCGGCGACGGAATCCTGCTCGACGACGTGGTCGCGGGGTTCTACGGTCTGGTCCTCGTGATGACGCCCGCTCGCCTCCTGTTGCCGCAGTTGTCCTGGACCGTGGGGAGCTGAGAGCCATGCCCTCGCGCCGACGACAACGCGAAGACGACGGGCCGACCAGTCACGGCGCGCCGCTGTGGGTGCGCTTCACGTTGTCGATGTCGCTGGCGCTCGCCGTCGTGATGGCGATCGCGGGCTTCCTGCTCAACCAGGCGGCGAAGCGGGTCACGGACGTCGGACAGGAACAGGTGATGCTCGACACGGCGCTCGTGTCGGCGCGCCAGTTCCTCGACGAGGTCGAGCGCCAGAAGCTGCGCTCCGAGCGCGAAGTGTTGTTCGAGCTCGAGCAGCAGATCGGCAAGGACTACGCCGCGGCCAAGCGGCAGTACGCCGACGACTCGCCGGTGTTCAAGGACCTGGGCGGCTATCAGAACTCCACGCGCGAAGCTCTGCGCGTCGCGCGTCAGGAACGCGAACGCAAGCTCACCGCGCTGGCGGCCGAGTCGCTGTGGAAGCAAGTCGGCGAGCGCACCACCGAACTCCCCGGCGGCGTGAAGCGCGCCGAGGTCGAGATCGGCGCCGAGAAGCGCCCCGGACACGTCTACCACTACCAGACCCGCTCCGAGAACGCGCCCTTCGTGCTGCTCGTGCCGGCGAGCACGCAAGCCGCTGGCGACAGCATGTTCGGCCTGATCGTCGCGATGACCGTGGCCGTGATCGTGGTCGGCGCGCTGGTGTCGCTGTGGGTTTCCGGGCAGGTCACTCAGCCGATCCAGCAACTCGTCGAGGACGTGCGTCAGATCTCGACCGGCGACCTGAGCCACCACGTGCACGCGCGCGGCAGCGGCGAGGTCGCATCGCTCGCACGAGCGCTCGATCGCATGACCAAGAGCCTCAGCGACGCGCGCGAGAACGAAGTCGAACTGCAAGTGCGCCAGCGCGAGGTCGAAGTCGCCGCCGAGGTGCGCGAACAGCTTCTCCCGCAGGTGACTCCCAAGGTCGCCGGGTACGACCTCGGCGCGCTGCACATGGGCGCGGCCGGCATGGGGGGCGACTTCCACGACTTCATCGAGACCGCCAACGGCATCGGCCTCTTGGTGTGCGAAGTGAGCGGCAAGGGTTTGCCGGGAGCGCTCGTCGGCGCGACTGCGCGCTCGTACCTGCGCGCGAAGCTCGCCGCGGGCGGCGACGTGAAGGAAGCGCTGCAGGACGCCAACCGGCAGCTCGCGCGCGACGTGCGGCGCGGCATGGCCGTGACCTCGCTGTACGCCTGGGTCGATCCGCACAGCGCGATCGCCACCGTCGCGTGCGCCGGTCACAAGGCGCCGCTCATCCGCTACACGGGCGCCGACAAGAAGGTGCGCCTGATCCACCCCGAGGGCATCGCGCTCGGCTTCGACAAGGGCCCGGTGTTCGATCGCGCGCTGGTCGTGCAGCAGGCGCCGATCGAGGTCGGCGATCGACTGGTGCTCGTCAACACCGGCGCGATGAGCGTGACCAACGCCGCGGGCGAAGAGCTGGGGGAGAAGGCGCTGTACGCGCACATCCAGCGCTTCGGCGCGCTGCCCACCGAGCAGTTCCTCGCGCGGCTGCGCGCTGCGCTCGAGGAGTTCTCCGACGGCGCGGACCTGCCGCGCGACATCTCCATCGTGACGATCCGTCGCGCGTGATCGCCGGCGTTCGTCGCACGCACCCGCGCAGCAGCCCATGCACGTCTCCGAGTTCCAGGCGCTGATCGAGCGCATCTACTACCAACGCGACAGTGCGCGCGGCCTCGCCGGAACGCACATGTGGTTCTGCGAGGAGATCGGCGAGTTGACGCGCGCGCTGCGCCGCAACAAGCGCGAGGAGCTCGAAGGCGAGTTCGCCGACGTGCTGGCCTGGCTGGCGACGCTGGCTTCGATGTCGGGCATCGATCTCGAGGCCGCCGCGCGCAAGAAGTACGAGCAGGGCTGCCCGCGTTGCCACGCCGCGCCCTGCGCCTGTCCGTGAGGGCGCCGTGTCGCGCGCGCACCGAGGAGCGGCGGGGGAGCCGCTCTTGTTCGACCTCGGCCCCGCAGCGGGCTCAGCGCCCCGCGTCGCGGGCGCCGGCTTCGCGCGCGTCGCGCTGAACAAGCCGCTCGAGCGCGAGTTCAGCTACAGCGTGCCGGTCGCGCTCGCCGGTCGCGTCGCGCCGGGCATGCGCGTGGCCGTTCCGTTCGGGCCCAAGCGCGAAGTCGGCGTCGTCGTCGCGATCGACCGCGAGTGCGAGCACGAGCCCGCGCGCATCAAGCCGATCCACAAGCTGCTCGACGAGCAGCCGCTCGTGGACGGCGAGTTGCTCGAGCTCACGCGTTGGGTCGCGCAACGCTACGCCTGTTCCTGGGGCGAGGCGCTGCACGCGGTGCTCCCCGCGGCGCTCAAGCGCGAGCAGGGCGTGGCCAAGGTGCTCCACGTGCGCGCCTGCGAAGGCGTCGGCGACGAGCAACTGGCCGAGCTCGAAGCGACTCAGCCCAAGCAGCACCGCTTGCTGCGCACGCTGCTCGAGCTGGGCGGCCGCATCGAACTGCGCGAACTGCTCCAGCAGCTCAACCTCTCCGACTCCGCGGCGCGTTCGCTGCACAAGCGCGGCTGGGTGAGCATCGAGAAGCTCGCGGCGCGCCGCGACGAGTTCGAGACCGCCGCTGCGTCGCGACCGCGCCCGGCTGCGCTCCACCCTCAGCAGAGCGCCGCGTTGGAACGGCTCATCGCCGCGCTCGAACGCGAGAGCGGCTCGGCGTTCCTTCTGCAGGGCGTGACGGGCTCGGGCAAGACCGAGGTGTACCTCGCGCTGATCGAGCGCGCGCTCGCACTCGGCCGCGGAGCGATCGTGCTCGTGCCCGAGATCGCGCTGACGCCGCAGACCGTGGGCTGGTTCCGAGCGCGCTTCGACTCGGTCGCAGTGCTGCACTCGAAGATGAGCGACACGCAGCGGCTGAGCGCGTGGCGGCGCGTCGCAAGCGGCGAAGCGCGCGTGGTGGTCGGCGCGCGCTCGGCTCTGTTCGCGCCGATGGCGAAGCTGGGCGTGATCGTGGTCGACGAGGAGCACGAGCCGTCCTTCAAACAGGGCTCGACTCCGCGCTACCACGCCCGCGACGTCGCCGTCGAGCGCGCGTTGCGCGCCAAGGCGGTGTGCGTGCTCGGCTCCGCGACGCCCTCGCTCGAGAGCTGGAACGCGGCGCGCGAAGGCCGGCTCGAACGCCTCGAACTCTCCCAGCGCATCAGCGACCACGGCGCTCCGCCGATCGAGATCGTCGACATGCGCAGCGAGCCGATCGGTCCGACGGGGCACAAGCTGTTCTCGCGCCGGCTGCTGACGCTGCTGGGCGAAACGCTCGCGCGCGGCGAGCAGGCGATCCTGTTCCAGAACCGCCGCGGGTTCGCGCCGGTGCTGTGGTGTTCGGGCTGCAAGCAGACGGTGTGCTGCGCGCACTGCGACGTGGCGCTCGCCTGGCATCAGCGCATCGCGCGGCTGGTGTGCCACTCGTGCTGCGAGGAGACGCGCCAGCCCAAGCACTGTCCGACCTGCACCAAGCCCGGACTGCACTACGTCGGCGCCGGCGCCGAACGCATCGAGCACGAGATCGCGCGCACGGCGCCCAACGCGCGCGTGCGGCGCATGGACTCGGACACGATGAAGCGCCGCGAGGACTACGAGAGCACGCTCGCGGCCTTCGGCGCGGGCGAGATCGACGTGCTGGTCGGCACGCAGATGATCGCCAAGGGGCTCGACTTCCCGCGCGTGACGTTGGTGGGCATCGTCTCGGCGGACAGCGCGCTGCACCTGCCCGACTTCCGCGCGGCGGAGCGCACGTTCCAACTGATCAGCCAGGTCTCCGGGCGCGCTGGTCGCGGCGATCTCGCGGGGCGCATCGTCGTGCAGACGCTCGCGCCGACCCATCCGGCGATCATGCTGGCCGCCGCGCACGACTTCGAGGGCTTCGCGCGCGTCGAGAGCGAGCAGCGCGCCGAGCTCAACTACCCGCCGCACGGCGCGCTGGTGCGGCTGGTGTTCGACGACGCGAGCGAGAAGGCCGTGATCGACGGCGCGCGCGAGTTCGCCGATCACGTGCGCTCGCAGCTCGATGAGCTCCAGGCGCACGACGTGAGCGTGCTCGGGCCCGCGCCCGCGCCGATCTCGCTGTTGCGCGGCCGTCACCGCCATCACCTGCTGCTCAAGGCGCCGCGCGAGCGACTGGACGCCGCGCTGCAAGCGATTCGTTCCGTGCGCGCAGCGCTGCGTTCGCTCGCGCCGACGGTCGACGTCGATCCCGCCTCGATGCTGTGACGCGCGCGGCGTTGTCGCTTCGCGCCAGCGCGGTTAGCGTTGTCCGCGCGTCGCGCAGTGCGCCGCCCCTCGAGAGCTTCGACCATGAGAATCGCCCCGCTGTGCGCTACGGCGCTCGTCGCGTGCGTCGTCGCAAGCGCGACGAACGCCCAGAACCAGGCCCTCAAGTGCTCGACCAGCCCGCAGACGGGCTACATCGACCTGCCCGCGTCGCCGTTGCTCGCCGCTCCGCAGTTCACGATCGAGGCCTGGGTCACGTACGACGATGCGACCCTGCCCACCGGCTGGGTCTACCCCACGATCGGTCGGAAGAACTTCGTGCAGGGCGTGGCCGAGTGGTTCCTGCGCGTCGATGCGGGCAACTCGGGAAACCGCACGTTGCGGTTGTGGGTCAACGGCTCGGGCGGCGTGGTGAACGTCACCTGGCCGTTCGCAGCCGGAGCGCTGATCAACTGGACGCACATCGCGGCGACCTATGACGGCTCGACCGCCATCCTGTACGTCGACGGCGCGCAGGTCGCGCAAGCCGCGGGCACGGGGCCGCTCGTCGACCTGGGATCGATCGCGCGCATCGGCGCCGGCGACACCGCGCCGGGCAGCGCCAACGAGCGTTGGAACGGACTGCTCGACGAGGTCCGCATCTGGTCGGTCGCGCGCTCCGGCGCCGAGATCGCCGCGGGCCAGTTCCAGCAGATTCCGTCCGCGCCCGGACTGAGCGGCTCCTATCGACTCGATGGCGACGGCGCCGACTCGTCGGGCAACAACCTGCACGGGTTGCTGGTCGCGAGTCCGACGTTCGTCACGGTGAGCTCGCCCGCGGGCCCGGCGGTGTACTGCACCGCGGGCACGACCACGAACGGCTGCAACGCGTCGATCTCCGCGAACAGCAATCCGCGCGTCGGCCACAACGGCGGCTGTCAGATCACGATCGCGTCCGTCGAAGGCCAGAAGACCGGCATCGTGTTCTACGGACTGTCCGCGTTGCCGCAGCCCTGGTGTGCGGGCGGCGCGGGCTCGAGCCTGCTGTGCGTGAAGCCGCCGACGCAGCGCTCGTTCCCGCAGAGCTCGCAGGGCGCCGCGGGCCAGTGCGACGGAACGTTGCTGCTCGACTGGGACGCGTTCCAGCTCGCCAATCCCGGCGGTCTCGGCGCGCCCTTCGCCGTCGGCTCGCGCGCGTTCGTGCAGGGCTGGTTCCGCGATCCGCAGTCGTGCCGCACGACGAGCCTCTCGAATGCGGTTGAGCTGACCTACCAACCCTGATCGGAATGCGCGGCGCCGCGATCCTGCGGCGCCGCCGACTGCGGGGCGCGAGGAGTTGTCGACGGCGACGCTGAAGCGTGCGCCGCAGTCGATCGACTCGCCGCAGGGCGAGGCATCAGGGATGCTCGCGCTCGAGCGCGACGACGTGCTCGGTGAAGCGGCCGGCCAGGACCTCGATCGTCTGCACCGGCGGCTGGCGGTAGCCCGGGAGCTTGGGCAGTTCGAGCTGATAGAGGCCGGGCTCGCTGAGCATCCAACGGGGTAAGAGCGGCGATCGTTGCGATTTCTCCAAGCGGCCTGGGCCGTTGATTGCGCTGGGCGCGCCGACCCATCCTTCCGGCAGGGCGATCGCGGTCCCTTGGTCTTCGAGGCGCAGCACGATGCCGCACGAACGCTTCAGGCGGACGGTGAGCTCGGTCTCGCCCATCGTCGGATCCATGGCGCCCCTGAACGGCTGGAAGTCCCACGACCAGACGAAAAGCTCGATCGGCGAGGCGGGCGCTCGAATCACGTAGCGTTCGCTCTCCGCGTCGTGCGCCGCGCGTTCGAGTCCGCCGCCGGTCACGCCCTCCGGCCGACGTGGGTTCCACATCAGGCCGTCGACCCTGAGCGCGTCACCCGTCGCGTCGTCGACCAGGTGGACGTACAACTCGACGGGCGGCGGAACGACGAGCTCGAAGTCGGTTCGCCCGCCCGGCGGAACGTCCAAGACGACGCTGAACGCCGGCGCGTAGACGCCGAACTCGTATCGGCCCGCTTGCACCGCGTTCTGTGACCAGGTGAACGCCTCGAAGCCGGAGCGCTCGCTCGATACGCGTTGGCCGGGGAATCTGAGGTGCGTCTCGTGTCCGTCGAGCGGAGTGTCGAGCAGCTTCATCACGAGCTGCACGCGCTCGCGCTTCCATTCCACGGGCACGTAGACGACGCCGCCGGCGCTTGCGCGTTCGATGCGCGGCGCGGCGATCAGCACGAGTTCGATTCGAGCGCGCTCGCCCTCGGCGAGCGTCACGGTCTCAACTCCGATGCGAGCTGGCTCGCGGAACCAGTCGCCGATCTCGGCCTGGACTGCGTAGGTCGCCGGTTCGAGTCCCCGGAGCACGAAGGTCGCATCCGAGATCAGAATCTCCTCGCACACCGGTTGCGGGTGGAGCTCCGTGCGCAGACGCAGGCGCGCGTGCGCCGTGGGGTCGACCCCGCGGACCTGGACTTCCAGCTCGGCGCCGCGCGCGAGCGCGACCACGCGCTCACCTCCGCGCTCGAAGTCGGGCTTGACCAGGGCCCAGGCATAGCCTTCGGCGCCGACGAGCGCGCCTTGCGAGAGCTCCGCGCGCAGCCCGTCGAGTGCGACCGGCGAACGCATCCCTCGCGCGACGATGCGCTCGTCGAAGCGCGCGCCCGGATGCGCTGCGTCGTCCATGGGGAACGACGCCGTGCGCACGATCGTGACGTCGGCCAAGTCCGCCCCAGAAGCGGCGTCGATCACTCGCAGCGACGCGGAGCGCGGCACACGAGCGCGGATCTCCAGCTCGCCAGGCGCCGGGAGCGGCACGCGGTCTCGCGGCGATTCGAGGGTCGGCGACAGCTCTCCGCACTTGATCGCGCTGACCGCAATGGCATCGATGCCGTTCGCGTCTTCGAAGCGCGCTTCCCACACGCCGGCGCGAACCTCGACGTCGAGCTGCTCGCCGCGCGAGCCGCGCCAGCCCGTGAGTTTGAACCGGGCGTCGGGCGGCGCGAGCTCCACCCCGTTCGGATCGAGCACGACCAAGCGACCGCGCAGCTCGAGCGCGGATGAGTGCGACTCTTCTGGCGCTGGGTCGGCGACTGTCGCGGGCGATGGGTCGGGAGCTTCCGCCGAGACTTCGGCGCGCTCGATCGCGACCGCGGGCGTTTCGACCGCCGGCTCAGTCGCCTGTTCGATCGGGCGCGTGGTGTCGCGCGACGGCGCGTTGGGCGCGTGCGCTTCGCCGACGCGCTCCGCAGCGAACCACGCCGAGAACGCGCCGAGCAGCGCGAGCGCCAGCACGATCAACAACGCGCGAGTCTTGGTCATGACCGGGTCCTAGCTCGCGCCGACGCGAGCCCGTCGCTCTAGCTGCAGCCCGTTGCGGCGTCGTGTGCGCATCAGCGCCAGCGCTCGGCGTCCTCGGGCCGGCCCCAGGCTTCGTAGAGCCGCACCAGCACGCTGCGAACCGAGCGCACGAACTTCTCATCGGCCAGCGGCTCGACGCGGCAGTTCGCGTCCAGCTCGAGGGCTGCGCGTTCGCACTCCTCGAAGCGCTTCAGCTCCAGGAGCGAGATGGGGATCGCGGCCATCGTGTAGCGCGCTTCGGTCGAGTGCTCGCCGTAGCGCTGCACGCGAAGTGGCAGCGCGGCGCGCGCGGCTTCGAGCGCATCCTCGTGACGGTTCAGCCCGCGGAGAGCGGTCGTGCGCTGATGCAGCAGCAGCCCGACCAGATCGCCCTCGGGGTTCTGCTCGCGCGCCAGCGAGATCGCCAGCGCGTAGTTGGCGTCGGCTGATTCGAATTGCTTGTCGGCGGCGTCGTAGTCGCCCAGTCGCAGCAGCGCGGCTGCGGCGACCGGGTTGAGCGAGAGCGGGGTCGCGCCGTCGCGTGCGAGCGCGCGTTCGAAGTGCTCGCGCGCGCCGGCCACGTCGCCCTTGGCGCGCAGCACCATCCCCAAGTTGAACGTCGTCTTGCCGACGTCCGGGTGATCCGGACCGAGCGCCTCCTTGCGCAGCTCGAGCACCTCGCGAGTGAGCCGCTCGGCCTCGTCCAAGAGCCCGCTGGTGAACATCAGTCCGCCGAGGTTCTCCAGCACGACGATCGTGCTCGGGTGCTTGGCCCCCAGCAAACCCACGTACAGCGCGTGGGCCTCCCGGTACGCGCGCTCGGCGTCGTCGTAGCGGCCGAGGAACTTGTACGCCGTCGCGTTCCGGTTGAGCGAGCGCAGCGTGCTCGGGTGCGACTCGCCGAGGACCTCGCGTTCGAGCACGAGGTTGCGCTCACTCAGTTCGAGGCCCTCCTGCACTCGGCCCAGCTCCAGCCATGCTCCGGCCAAGTTGCCGCGCGCGCGGAGCAAGTCGCTGTTGTCGTCGGAGCGAATGGCGGCGAAGACCCGCTCGGCTTCGACGAAGTGGCGCTCGGCGGCGACCATCTGTCCTGTCGCAAACAGGCCCACGCCCAGATTGCCGTGCGAGCGCGCAGTCAACGGATGATCCGGCCCGTAGACCTCGAGGCACAGCTCGAGCGCTTCGTTCGCCGTGCGGATGGCGTCCTCGTGTCGGCCGGCGCCGCTGTAGGCCACCGAGACGTTGTTGAGCGTGGCGATGGCGTCGGGATGTCGCGCTCCCAACAGCGCGCGCTGCCGCGGGAGGATCGAGTCGAAGCGTGCGATCGCGGAGTCGAGGCGGCCCAGATCGGATTCGTGGCGCGCCAAGTTGGAGGAGCACACCAGGGTGAGCAGGTCGTCCGGGCCCAAGTGCTCCTCGGCGAGCTGCAACGCCGTCTCGAACTGCGTCATGGCCTCGTCGACGCGTCCGGCCTCGGCGAGCGTCAACGCCATGTCGTTGCGGACGGAGGCAATGGCCCTGGTGTTGGGCGGGGTCTCCGACTCGAGTCGTTCTAGCGCGTCCTCGTACAGGTCGATGGCCTCCTGGACGCGGCCAAGTCCGCGCCACACCCAGGCGGTCTTCTGCATCGCTTCGCCGCGCTCGTACACGTCGGACAGCGGGTCGCCCGCGCGCAACTCCATGGCGCGTTCGACGTGCTCGACTGCGGCGTCGTAGTCGCCGAGCTTCGCGTAGCTCGTTCCGATGGTCGTGCGCAGCGCCGCCTCGACGCGCGGCTCGCCGTCGAAGCGACCCTCGAGGCTCGCCGCAGCCTTGTCGAGCACTTGGCGCACGGTCACCTGCGCGCCTTCGTGCTCGGGATCCATCGCTGCCAGCAAGTCGTCGTTGAGGAAGCTGTTGACCTCTTCGGCGACGCGCGCCTGGAGCGCCGCTTCCTTGGCGTTGGCCTCGGCCGCGACGCGGCGCTCCTCGGCGAGCACGGCGTTGCGTTGCGCGCGCGCGCCGAGCCACAAGCTCGTGCTCAAGCCGCCGATCAACGCCACGATCGCCGCTGCGGCTGCGGCGGAGAGCGCGCGATTGCGGCGGATCCACTTGCGCGCTTCGGCCCACGCGCCGGCCTCGTAGGCCGTCACGACGCGTCCCTCGAGCCACGCGCGCAGGTCTTCGGCGAGCAGCAGCATCGACTCGTAGCGCTGGGCGCGCTTGCGCGCCATCGCCTTGCTGCACACGGCGATCAGCTCCAGCGGAGCGTCGGGAGCGCACTGCTCCACCGCCACCGGCGGTCCGGCGCGCAGCGCTTGCAGCACCTCGACCGCCGTGCGCTTCTCGTGCGGCGTCTCGTAGGGCGCGCGGTGCGCGAGCAGTCGGTAGAGCATTGCGCCGACGGCGTAGATGTCGCTGCGCTCGTCGATCTCGTGGAGGCGGCCGCGCGCCTGCTCGGGCGGCATGTACGAGGGCGTGCCCAGCACTTCGCCGTCGAGCGTGAGCAGCGTGCTGCCCGAGTCGCCGCTCGAGCCTTCGCGACGATCCGTGGCGACCTTGGTGCGCTCCTCGTCGTCGGCGCGAGTGGGGCGCTGCGCCTCGTCGCCGCGCACGCGCGCGAGGCCCCAGTCCATCACGTACACCTCGCCGAACTGACCGACCATGACGTTGGCCGGCTTGAGGTCGCGGTGCACGACGCCCTTGCTGTGCGCGTAGGCCATCGCCTCGCACACCTTGAGCAGCACGCTCACCATGCGCGCGAGCGTCCAGCCTTCCTCGCCGCGGTCGGCGAGCTCGAAGATGTGCGCCAGGTCGCGGCCGCGCACCAGGCGCATCGTGAAGTAGGCCTGGCCGCGCGCGTCGACGCCCAGCTCGTGGACGGGGACGATGCCGGGGTGGTCGAGCTGCCCGGTGATCTGCGCCTCCTCGAGGAAGCGCGACAGGCGCGTGGGCTTGCTCGAGTCCTCGGGCGACAGCTCGCGCTCGCTCTCGAGCACGACCTTCATGGCGAGCTTGCGGCGCAGGTCCTCGTCGAACACCTCGAGGATGGCGCCCATGCCGCCGCGCGCGATCTCGCCGTCGAGGCGGTAGCGCGTCGAGAGCGGTCCGCGCGCGGCGAGGCGCTCCATGACGCGCGCGCTCGCGCTCGCGGCGCTCGACGAAGCGGGCGTGCTGCGCTTGGAGGGCGTGAACAGCGTCGGCGCGACGGAGCTCGCGTCGTCTCCCGACCCGCTCGGGCGATCCGTGCGCAGCGCGCCGTCGCCTTCCTCACCTCTCGCCGCCTCGCCAGTCGGACTCTTCATGCCCAGAGCATAGGCAGTGGCTGCATTAGCGAACGCGCCGCGTATTCTCGCGCGCATGAACCTCGCTGTTTTCGCACTCGTCGTGGCGGCGCCGCTCGGGGACCGCGTGACCGGCCGCTCCTTCGCGACGCGCTCGGAGGTCATCGCCAAGCACGGCATGGCGGCTACGAGCATTCCGCTCGCGACCGCGGCCGCAGTCGACATCCTCAAGGCCGGCGGCAGCGCGGTCGACGCGGCGATCGCGGCCAACGCCGTGCAGGCGCTCCTGGAGCCGACCGGGTGCGGACTCGGCGGAGACCTGTTCGCCATGGTCTGGGACAGCGGCGCGCGAGAGCTGGTCGGCTACAACGGCAGCGGGCGCTCGCCTCAGTCGCTCACGCTCGACGAGTTCGCCGTGCGCAAGCTGACGCGCATCCCCGCGCTCGGGCCGTTGCCCGTGTCGGTCCCCGGCTGCGTCGACGGCTGGTTCGCGCTCCACGCGCGCTACGGGAAGCTGCCGATGTCGCGCGTGCTCGCGCCGGCGATCGCTCACGCGCGCGAGGGCGCGCCGATCACCGAACTCGTCGCGCACTACTGGGCGATCAGCGAGGAGAAGTTGCGCGAGTTCCCGGGCTTCGCCGAGACCTTCCTCCCCGCCGGACGCGCGCCGCGCAAGGGCGAGCTGTTCGCGAACCCGCGACTGGCGGCGACGCTCGAGCTGCTCGCCAAGGAAGGCCGCGATGCGTTCTACAAGGGCGAGGTCGCGCGGCGCATCGGCGCCTACATGAAGGCGAACGGCGGTTTCCTCTCGTACGAAGACCTCGCCGCGCACACGGGCGAGTGGGTCCAGCCGGTGTCGGTCAACTACCGCGGCTACGACGTGTGGGAGCTGCCGCCCAACGGACAAGGCATCGCAGCGCTGCAGATGCTCAACGTGCTCGAGGGTTTCGACCTCGCGCGCCTGGGGTTCGGCTCGACCGAGCACGCGCACTTGTTCATCGAAGCGAAGAAGCTCGCGTTCGAAGATCGCGCGCGCCTGTACTCCGATCTGCAGTTCATGAAGACGCCGGTGGAGGCGCTGCTGTCGAAGGAGTACGCCGCGGAGCGACGCAAGCTGATCGGCGCGCGCGCGGCGAAGTCGTACCCGGTGGGCAACCCGGCGGTCGACGAGGGCGACACGATCTACCTGACCACTGCGGACTCGAGCGGGATGATGGTGTCGTGGATCCAGAGCAACTACCGCGGCATGGGCAGCGGGATGACGCCGGGCGAGCTGGGCTTCGTGCTCCAGGACCGCGGCGAGATGTTCGACCTCACGCCGGGTCGCGCGAACAGCTACGCGCCGCGCAAGCGCCCGTTCCACACGATCATTCCGGCCTTCATCACCAAGGACGGCGAGCCGCTGGTGTCGTTCGGCGTGATGGGGGGCGCGACGCAGCCGCAAGGCCACGTGCAGATCGTGATGAACCTGGTCGACTTCGGCATGAACCTGCAGGAGGCCGGCGACGCGCCGCGCTACCTGCACGACGGATCCTCCGAGCCGACCGGTGAAGAGATGAAGGACGGCGGACGCGTGTCGCTCGAAGGCGGCTTCGAGCCCGGGCTGACGCGCGAGCTGGCGAACAAGGGTCACAAGCTCGGCTACGACGTCGGCGCGTTCGGCGGCTACCAGGCGATTCGCTGGGACAAGCAGCTCGGCGTCTACTTCGGCGCCTCCGAGTCGCGCAAAGACGGTTGCGCGCTGGGCTACTAGCGCTCCACGTGTCGATGCTGCGCGACAGTCTCTGGCGCCTGGCGCGCGTGCGCGGCGTGTTCCCGTGCCTCTTGCTTCTCGCGCTGCTCGGCGCCGTGCAGCGCGCGGTGTTCATGCCGCCGTGGGGACTGATGGACGAAGCGCAGCACGTCCACTACGCGCACTCGCTCGCCGAGCGCGGAGTCGCGCCGCTCGCGGGCAGAGATCTGCTGTCGCAGGAGCTCGTCGACAGTCAGTTCGCCACGCGCCGCTGGGAGCTGTTCCGTTGGGAGACGCCGACGCAGCGTGCGCCGGAGCAGTTGGGACTCGCCGGGCACTCGTACGAGGGCTACCACCCGCCGCTGTACTACGCGCTCGGCGCGGCGTTGCACCGCGTGTGGGGCGGGGACTTGCTCGCCGAGCTGTACGGACTGCGCCTCGTGTCGGTGGCGCTGTCGTTGCTCACGCTGCTCGTCGCGTTGCTCGCGGCGCGCGAAGCCTTTCCGACGCGGCCCGAGCTCGTCGTTCTCGGCGTGGCGTTGCTGGCGGCGGTTCCAGAGCGCATGCACGCGGTCGCGCGCGTGAACAACGACGTGTTGCTGGAGCTGTGGGGCGCGCTCGCGACGTGGGCTTGCGTGCGCATCTGCGTGCGCGGCGCGAGTTGGGGCGCCAGCGCGGCGCTCGCGTTGGCGTTCTGCGGCGGGATGTGGACCAAGACCTCGATGGTCGCGCTCGCGCCGCTGCCGGTGGTCGCGTTCGCGCTGCGGCGCGGCGAGCGCGGCGTCGGACTCAAGGCCTTGAGCGTTGCGCTCGTCGTCGCGGCGGGCGTGTGGCCGCTCGTCGCGCGCAACCTCGGGCGCTACGGCGACTGGAGCGGCTTTGCAGGCTTCCTCGCGGCGGCGGGGGAATTCTGGGGCGAGCGCGAGTTGTCCGCGTC
>CALKYE010000208.1 GCA_938003765.1 uncultured Planctomycetia bacterium | reverse complement strand
CCTGCTGCTACGAAAGGAGGTTGGCAGACGCCGCCGCGCACGCCGTCGACCAGGCTCTCCCCAACGCGCCCGCGCGCCAGTGGGCGCCCTCGTTTCCCTTCCGAGTTCGTTTCTCGCTCGCCTCCAGCCCGCGACCGTGCGCCGCCGTGCTCGACCAGGGCCTGCGACGACTCGCCCGCCTCGAACTCGCGCCGGACGCGAGCGCGCACCTGAAGACCGACGGACCGCTCGCACCTGCGCAGCCACGGCGTTGACCCGGGCATGCAGACGTCAAGTCACAGACCTGGGAATCCGTGGGGTGAGGAATGGTCCTCTTTGGATCTGGATGATCTCGGCTCGTCGCGAATGGGCGCGGGCGCTCGGGGGAACGCTCTCCGAGTGACATCGCTTCGGAGTTCAAGCAAACGGGAAACTGAGCTGAAAGCCTGGCTGCTGATCGTGTGGTGTGTCGCGCTGTTGAGTCTCTTGTCGTCTCTTCACGCCGCAGCAGCCTCGGCGAGCGCTCTCGCGAACAACGCAGTGGTGAGTTCGACCACGGTCGTCTGCGACACATTCGACTCCATCGGCGACGGCAACGGCTTCATCACAGCCAAGCAGGCAACGAACGGTGACTGGACTTGGGAACGACTTGAAAGGCAAGCGCACGGAGGCCACACGAAGGTCGACCCGATCGTGTACCGTTGGACTTCCTCTGAGACATCCCACGTTGGCGAAGCCTGGATCAACGCTGGCGACACGACGGGCGAGTGGGAAGACAAGACGGCCGAGACAACGACAAACACCGAGAAGGCTAGCTAGAGCGCGTTGGGACCGCTGAGTAAGAGCAAGATCCTGGCGGTAGTCGTTGCGGGTTGCGCACTGGGCGTGGCTGTGTGGTGGAGCGTTTCGCCAGGCGGGGCGGAGCATCGCGCCGCACGCGACGAGTCGAGCACGGCCACGACTCTCGAGACGGGCGTGGACGGCGTGGAGAGCCCGTCGGCGCGGGAGCGCGCGGTCGTCGAGCGTACGTGGCGAGCGAAGCTACGCTGCCTGGATCGACACGGTGATCCCAGAGCGTTCGGTTCCCTGCAAGTCGGCGCACCGAATCAACGTCCGCTGGGAATCGTCGAGTGCGGCAGCGACGGCGAGATCGAACTGCAGCTTCCCGAGGAGTTCAGCTACCTCTGGATCACGGGTTCGCTCGTCTTCGGTGAGGTCGCGAGGCTGGAGCGGCGCGGCGAACTGCTGGATTACGGCGACGTGCGGCTCCGAAGTCGCGGAACTCTGCGTGTGGAGGTTGTCGGGATCCGGAGTGACGACGTTCCGAACATCAGCATCGGCGTGCGGCACCCGGCGGATGCGCCGGGAGGGCCGCCGGGATTCGGCGCCGATGTCGACGCGCCGGTCAGGGCCGGACGTGCTCAGGCGGAGTTGATCGTCGAGGCGCTGAGGCCGTTGTACGTGTCGATTGCGGGCCCCGGAATCCAGCGGTCTTTCCGCGATTCTCAGCTCGAGGTGCAGCCGGGCGAGGTCGGGGTGCTGACGCTGGACCTCGGCAGTCTCTGCGAACTCACGGGCCAAGTGGTGGGCGTGCCGCCCCGAGCGCTGGAGGGCCGCAGCATCGACTTGCTCGGTGTCCACCCGCTCGCACCCGATGGGGACACTCCGCGCCAAGACGATGCCGAGGAACGCGTCGCGAGCCGCGCGCCGAGGTGGACGAGCACGATGCGCGCGCGAACCAACCTCGATGCCCGGGGACGGTTCGCGATGGAGGGGCTCGACCGGCTCCCCGCGCAGTTGGTGCTCAACCTGGGAGGCGCGCGAGCGCCGCTCGTGCCTCGAGATTCGGGCGTCGTTGCCGCGACGCCCTGCGACACGCTCGAGCTCGCGTTGTCGCCCGCCGAACCTCTTGTCGCCATCGCGCTGTTCGATCCGATGTCAGACGCTCCAGCGCAGATCGAAGTTGCGATGAGCGTGGGAAGCGCACCGCTCGGCCTGCTTCACCGAGCTCTGAACGGCTGGATCCTGGTGCGGCGTTCCGAGCTCGAGCGAGCGGCGCAACTCACACTCTTCGTGGTCGATCGAGGTTGGGCGCGCCTGTCGGAACCCATGGCGCGGGTCTCGGCGGACAACGTGCTTCGGCTGGCGCCCGTCGATTTCACCGCATATCCGGGCGCGCTGCTCGCCGACTTCACGCAGGCGCCCCCCGCCGACGCGCGTCTCGTGTGCCGGACGGTGGGACCTCCCCAGGCTGCATTTGCGAGGGACCCGGACCTCGACGCGGCGACCAACGTCGAGCGCACGGATCGAGGCGCTGTGTTCCGAGGGTTGCCGAGCGGCTCGTACGCGCTGTCGTGGTGGCGCAAGGAACAGCTTCGCGAGGCGGAGCGAGTGGAGCACGTCAGCGATCGCACGACCCGATTGCGACTTCAGCCTCCCCGCGTTGTGCGCCTTGGCGGCAGGGTGCGGGTCGACTCCGATGCGGGAGAGCTGAGTCCGGCGCCCGCAGTCGTGGGCGTGTTCTTGGAGGGACGGCGTTTTGCGGTCAACGCCGGGAGCTTTGTTTACGACGGCTTCGAGGGCCCTCCGTCAGCGGCGGTGATCGAGTTCCCCAATGGCGTGCGCACGGCCGCGGTGTGCGAAGTCGAGCCCCACAGTGGCGAACTCGTGGTGTCATTCGCCGAGGACTCACTCCAAGTCCTGACGGTCGAGTCGATCTTCGGCGGTCGTCTGGTAGCTGAGCCCTGCCCTCGCGTCGCGTCGAGCTCCGCGCCGAGTGTGAGCGCACGTCAAGTGTCGGCGCTCGAGAACGGTCTGCTCTGCGTGGCGCGCGAGCGGCCAGGCGCGCGCGGTCGTGTGTGGGAGATCGGCCCCGACTTCAAGGTGCTGCGAGGTTGGTTCGACGCAACGAAGCCGAGTGACGCGACGGAGTTCGCCGGCCGGCACGTCGATCTCTCGTTCTCGGAAGCCGGCGCCCCCGCGACGGTGTTCGCGGTCACCGCGTTCGATCCGCAGGGGGCCGAGATCGCGCTCGTGCCGACGCATGCGAGCACCAGGATCTGGTTGCCGAACTCTGCGCAAGCTCTTCGGATCGAGTTCGCGAACGGCCGCAGCACGACCGTCGAGGCTCGCGGGTCCTCGATGCGCGTTCCGTGAACGTGTATCCCGCGGAGACCCGAAGCGCTCCCGGCGCCACTTGGGCGGCAGCACGAGGACAAGTAAGCGTCCGGCCGTAAATCGCAGCCCGCCGTGCGCGCTTCCACCACGAAGTCTGCGCTTCGCTCGCACGCATCGCAGAGCTGCCAGTCGAGCGCCGTGCTCGACGCCTTGCCGAACGCGAGGCGATCTTGCACGCGCTCGACGAGCACGGCCCGCTCTACAGAACCCGAGGAAGCGGCCGACTGTCCCGGCCCTCAAAAGGGAGAGGTTTGGTGTGACCCCACACGCCAGGGAAGTGCAGCGCTCGCACCACCGGCCCGCGATCGATCAGCGCGCGTCGGCTGCCAGCCGGCGCGCCGAGAGTCGCGAGACGGCGATCAGCGCTGCGACGACTGCGAGCGCGAGCACGCCGAGGATCGAGAGGCGCACGCGGGAGCTCCAGCGCTCGGCCGGCTCCTCGGCGAAGACGAAGCGCGGGAATTGGTCCGCGTCGGCCTTCGTGAGCCAGTTGTTCTTGTGGATGCGCGGACTGAAGAAGGCGTGGACCGCATCCTTGAAGCCCGCGAGCTGCTCGCGGAACGCGCGCTGGCGCCAGTAGCCCGTCCCGGCGAGATCGGTGAGCGCCTCGTGCACGGCGATCGCCGGCGAGGCGAAGCGCCACAGCTCGACGATGCGCTGCTGCGCGTCGAGCTGCGCGTCGAAGCGCTCGGCGACCGGGTCCATCGCGCGCGCCACGTCCTCCTGGACGGCCAGGATGCGCTGCGCGAAATCGACTTGCATGCCGGGCGGCGCGAGCTCGGGGTGGTCGCGATAGAACGAGTTGAGCACTTCGTTGCCGCGCCGTTCGGCGTCGCCCGAGGCCTCGCGCGCCGAGGCCACCAGCTCCGCGCGGGACGGCATCGGGTGCAGGCTCTCGACGACGATGTTGAGCAGCGTCGGGGCCACGAGCACGACGGCAACCCAGGCCGCGCCCAAAGCCGTGGCCGCGGCGGCTGCGCTGCGCGCGAGCGCGTTGACGAGCGCAGCGACGCTCAGCCAGAACAAGCCGTACGCGCCGACGAGCACACAGGCGTGCGCGAGTCGCGCGCCGCTGTCGGGCGCACTCGAGGCGACGTCGCCCCACCACGAGCTGGCCCAGGTGGCGAGGAGCGCGAGCGCGAGCGCCGGCGCGCCTCGTGCGAGCGCGCGCACGGCAAGCCACGCGCCAGGTCGCACGCCGCGCGAGAGCACGAGGCGCAGCGTGCCGCTCTCGCGATCACCCGCGAGCAGGTCGTACGCGAGGCCCAGCAAGAACAGCGGGAACAGCCACACCAGCACGAAGGCGAGGTCGAAGCGGCCCGAGAGCAGGCGCGAAGGGTTCTCGAGCTCGGAGCGCGCGTCGGTCGGCGTTTGCAGGCGCCACAAGCTCACCGTCTCCACCGATGGCGCGAGGTCGGCCTGGCCCGAGGCGAGCGTCGGCAGCGGCGCGGGCGGCAGCGCGGCGACCAGTGGTTGGCGCGCGAGCTGGCGCGGATCGATGGTCTGACGCTGCAGCGCGTCGCGCACCTGGCTGTCGAGCATGCGCGACTGCTCGAGCGCCGGGCCGACGATCGCGCGCTGGTGTCGAGCGAGTTCCGCGCCTCCGTTCAACGCGTAGGCGAGCGCGAAGGCGAACAGCGCGAGCAAGACCCACGTGGCGCGATCGCGCAGGGCCAATCGCACTTCGAAGAGGAGCGTGCTCATGCGAGCGTGCTCCGCAGCCGGCCCGCGGCCCACAGCAGCGCCGCGAGCGCGACGCCCAGCCACGCGCCGAGCAGCGCGAGTCCAGAGCTCGCCACACTCAGCGCCGTGCTCGCGCTCAGCGGCTGGAGTTGGAACTGCGGGAGCTGCTCCCACAGCGCGCGCCCCGCAACATAGGCGTGATCGCCGGGCTTGGCGTTGTTCTTGAGGTCCTCGTTGAGCACGCGCACGAACTCGCGGCGGTGTTGCTCGGCCGCGACGGCGAAGTGGCGGTGGTGCGTGAAGTCGGTCCCCGACAGCGCCATCGAAGCCGAGCGCAGCGCGAGCAGCGGCGCGAGCGCTCCGCACGAGGTCACGAAGCGATCCTGCGCCTCGATGCGATCCCACAGCGCGCCGAAGTGGTGGTCGAACACCGTTCCGGCGATGCGCTCGCTCTCGAGCATCGCGAGGCCGTAGAAGTTGAAGGGCAGCTCCTCGACGCGCGACTTGCCGTACTCCTTGAGCGTGCGCGCCGTGAACTCCTCCATCTGCTTGCTGCGCGTGTCGTGGCCGTCGAGTCCGTTCTGGAGGTCTTCGCCCAGCGCCTTCTCGAACTCGGCCAGCGCCGGCAACGGCAGCCGCGAGTGCGCGACGTCGCTGGCGAGGCGCGGAGCGACGACGCAGCCCGCGGCCCACATGGCGAGCAGCACGATCAGCGCGCTGCGCGCGTTGGGTGCGAGCGCCGACACCGCGACTCCGCCGACGAGCGCGAGGGCGAAGTACAGCCCGTAGGCGAGCGCGAGAGCGCCTGCGCGAGTCCACAGACCGAAGGCGGGATCGACCTGCGCTTGCGAGAGTCCGATCAAGCCGGCCACGCCTAGCGGAGCGAGCAGGACCGACAGAGCGATCCCCAGGCCGAGCGTCTTGCCCAGCACGAGTTGGAGCGGCGAAACACCCAGGCTCAGCGTCTGGCGCAGCGTGCCGCGCTCGCGCTCGCCGGCGATCGAGCCGAACGCGAGCAGCACGATGAGCAGCGGCGCGAGCCATTGCAGTCCAGCGGCCGCGGTCAGCTCGCCGAAGCGGCGCATCGCGGTGGCGTCCTGCGCGGGCACGAACGAGGCCTGGTTCTGGCGGTGCGCTTCAAGGAACAGCGTCGTTCCGACGAAGGGCTCGATGCCGCGGTCGAACAGCGCGAGCGGCGCCAGCGGCTTGAACACGTTCACGCCGTAGTGACCGGCGGAGTGCGAGTTCTTCTCGCCCTGCTCGAGCCAGTTCTCGCGCTCGAGCGCCGCAGCCGCCTCGCGCTCCTGCGCCATGCGCTCGGTCTGACGCCAGGCGAGCAGCCCGGCCGTCACGAGCAGCAGCGCCGTGACCAACGCGCCGAGGCGGAAGCGTCCGTCGCGCCACGTGTCGACGAACTCCTTGCGTGCGATGCGCAGGATCATGCGCGCAGCTTCTCGAGGTAGAGCGCTTCGAGGTCCGAGCCTTCGAGCTCGCGTTGCGTGAACTGCGCGACGAGCTTGCCGCCCAGCAGGATTCCGACGTGCGAGGCGTCTTCGCGCGCGCGGAACAGGTCGTGGGTCGCCATCAGGATCGCGACGCCCTCGCTCGCCAAGCGGCGCAGCAGGCGCGAGAACTCGTGGCTCGCCGCCGGATCGAGACCCGAGGTCGGCTCGTCGAGCAGCAACGCCTTCGCGCCCGTCGCGAGCGCCAACGCGATGCCCACCTTCTGCCGCATGCCCTTGGAGTAGCCGCTCACGCGTCGGTCGGCGGCCTCGCGCTGCAGACCCGCGCGCTCGAGCAGCTCGTACAGCTCCTGGCGAGTGTGCGACTTGCCGCCCAGCGCGCTGAAGTAGTCGAGGTTCTCGATCCCGCTGAAGCGCGGGTAGAGCGCGACTTGCTCGGGGATGTACGCCAAGAGGCGCCGCGCCGCGACCGGATCGCGCGCGACGCTCACGCCGCACACGCGCGCTTCGCCGTCGTCCGGGGCGAGGAAGCCCAGGAACATGTTGATCGTGGTCGTCTTGCCGGCGCCGTTGGGACCCAGCAAGGCGTAGATCTCGCCCGGTGCGACGCGGAGCTGGAGCGCGTCGACGGCGAGGCGCTCCTGGAAGCGCTTGGTGAGCTTGTCGGCTTCGAGCATGACTGGGCGCGGAGTCTAGTTGCAGCGACGCTCGCGCGCACCTCGCGCCGAGGACGGCGCCCGCTCCGGAGTGGAGTTCAACCGCGGTCGCGTGAGCGCTGCGCTGGCGATCGCGCCGGGATTCGCGGGGCCAGGAGGCAAATTCGGCCACCGCGCGCTGGACGCCGCGGAAACTCTGGAACGACTCGAGCGCTTCTGCGCCTTCGCGCTCAAGCGCTGACGGCGACAAGGCGCGCGACGATCACGACGGTGGCGGCGTCGGCGCCGCGCAGTTCGAGTTCGTCGCCCGCGCGCGCCTCGTCGATGCGCAGGCTGTCTCCCTGGCCGAGCTCGAAGGGCTCTTCCTCGCCGCTGACGCGCGCGAACGCGGCGCCGGCCACGACCTGCACGAGCGCGTGCCGAGCCTCGAGCGGCGAGCGCAGCGTGCGCTGGCCGAGCCGCGCGGCCTCCACCTCCGCGCGCAGCACGCCGCGACGCGTGAACACGTTGAAGTCGCGCACCGCGCCGTCGACGAGTTCGCCGTGCGTGGGCCACTCGCCCGCGAAGCGATAGGGCTCGAGCGGACGCAGTCGGGCGCGTGGCGCGTGCTCGCCGTGGTCGAGCCGCAGCCCCGCGCCGGCGACGATCACGAGCACGCGTTCGAAGCCGCGAAACTCGGAGAACGGGCCCGACGCAGCCACGTCGGCGGCCGAGACGCGCGCGTCGAACTCGCCGCGAGCGAACTCGGCGCCCTGCGGCCAGATCGCGAGCTGCGCGGTCACGCCGCCGCCGTTCTTCCACGGCGTGCGCGCCAGGGACTCCGCTCGCACCACGGTCACGCTTCGTTCACGGTTCATTTCGTCCGCTCGATATGCTCTGCGCAGCGGCCAGATTCGTCCTCACCCACCGCCCCGCCAAGCTCACAACCATGCACAAACTCTTCGTCCCGATCACCTTCCTGTCCCTGCTCGCCGTCGGCTGTTCGTCGACCTCGTCCAAGTCCTCGCAGCCCTCGCAAGAGGAGATGATGGCCGCCTGGCAACGCGCCGCCACGCCGGGCCCTGAGCACCGCGCGCTCGACGCTTTCGTCGGGACGTGGAACGCGGCCGTCACTTCCTGGTGGGATCCCAACGGACCGCCGGACGTGTCGACCGGAACGATGACCAACAGTTGGATCCTCGACGGCCACCACCTCGAGCAGCGCTTCAGCGGCAACATGGGCGGACAGCCGTTCTCCGGCGTCGGCACGTGGGGCTTCGACGTCGCCGCGGGCGAGTACTACGGCACGTGGCAGGACTCGATGAGCACGTCGCTGATGCTGTCGCGCGGTCCGCGCTCCAAGGACGGCAAGACGTTCGAGCTGTTCAGCACGAACACCGACCCCATGACGGGCAAGGCGGCGCGCGGCGAAGAGCTGATCGTCATCGAGAACCCCAATCGCCACAAGATGACGATGTGGGAGATCAGGGATGGCCAGCGCGTGAAGTCGATGGAGATCGTGTACGAGCGCGTGCGCTGACCGTCGCACGAACAGCGCGGCATGAGGCGAGGCTCGGGCAAGCGCCCGGGCCTCGCGTGTTTTCGACGCAGATCGCCCCGCCTCGGTGACGTGGCTCGATCTGCCCTCGAGGCGCCGGGCGAAGTACGCAGTGCGGCCGATCGCGGAGACGAACGCGTGCGTGCTACTCCTCGTGCATCCCCTCACAGGCACGACCAACATGCGTCCCGCCGCACCTCAGGATCGTCGCGAATTCCTGGCCCAGTCCTTCGGCCTCGCCGCCAGCGCTGCTCTCGGCGGCGCCCTCGCCCATCGCGCGAGCGGCCAGTCCGCCGCGCCGATCGGCCAGTTGCCGCCCTACGGCGAGCAACTCGCGCCCGTGCAGTTGCAGTTGCGCGCCCGCGTGGGCGCGGCGCAGATCCTTCCGGGATCGAGCACGACGGTCTGGCGCTACTCCGGACGCCAGGTCGGCGGGCCGCCAGGCGCGCTGCTGCCGTTCACGGGCTCGCACCTCGGGCCGATCCTGCGCTTGAACCGCGGCCAGCGTGCGCTGATCGGCGTCCTCAACGAGCTGCCCGAGGAGCACGTCGTGCACTGGCACGGACTCGACGTTCCCGAGTCGATGGACGGCCACCCGCGCGATCAGTTCCCCAGCGGCGGCTCGTACCTCTACGACTTCACGGTGCTCAATCGCGCGGGCACGTACTGGTACCACTCGCACACCGACATGCGCACCGGCTACCAGGCCTACATGGGGCTGGCCGGGCCGCTCATCGTTCACGACAGCGAGGAACGCGCGCTCGGCCTGCCGAGCGGTGAGTTCGACCTGCCGCTCGTCCTGCAGGACGCCAACTTCACCTCGACCAACCAGCTGCAGTTCGCACCGACGAACATGCAGAACGGCTTCATCGGGAGCACGATCCTGGTGAACGGCCGCGCGAACTTCGTGCTGGACGCGGCGACGCGCGTGTACCGCATGCGCCTGGTCAACGCCTCGACGGCGCGTGTGTACAAGCTCGCCTGGAGCGACGGCGCGCCGATGGTTGCGATCGCGAACGACGGCGGCTTGCTGGCGGCGCCGCTCACGCTTCCGTACGTCACGCTCGCGCCCGGCGAACGCGTGGAGCTGTGGGTCGACTTCCGCAACAAGCCGCTCGGGACCCAGATCACGCTGCGGAGCCTGGCGTTCACGGGCGTGAGCAACGCGCAGGGCGCTCCGATCGACGTGCTGCGCGCGCAGATCGTGCGTGTGCTGCCCGAGACACGCCAACTGCCTGCGACGCTCTCGTCGATCCAGCTCTACGACCCGCAGCAGGCTTCCAACGCGGGCAATCCGCGGTTGTTGCCGATTTCCATGCTGGCCGGCGGCGGCGGCTTCACGTTGAACGGCGCGCTGTTCCAGATGTCGGCCGTCGCGCCGAACGAGATCGTGCGGCGCGACACGCTCGAGATCGTGCGCATCACGAACACGAGCGGGATGATGCAGGTCGGCCACCCGATCCACTTCCACGGCCGCCAGTTCCAGATCCTCTCGCGCTCCGTCAGCGCCGCGGGACTCCCCAATTGGCAGACGCTGAACCAGGGCTTCGTCGACGCGGGCTGGAAGGACACCTTCCTGATCATGCCCGGTGAGACGGTCGACTTGCTCGTGCGCTGGAGTCAGTTCACGGGCCTGTTCCTCTACCACTGTCACAACCTGGTGCACGAGGACATGGGCATGATGCGGAACTTCCGCATCGATCCGTGAGTCGCAGCGGCGCGCGCGCTCGCTGCGTTCGCAGGACGAATGGCCCCGAGTCGGGCCGAAGTTGACTACGCTGGGCTCGGGCGTCGAGCGTGTGCGTGGCGCACGCCACCGCGTTCCATTCCTAACCGCACGGAGGTCCGCGTGCTCCCGATGCTCCGACCGCGACATCCACAGCGGCGGCTTGCCGCTTGGCGCGCATCCGGCTGCGTCGCGCGGCTGTGCTGCGCGGCGGCTCTCGCGTGCATCGCTTGCACCGGGGCGCCGACCGAGTCGGAGCGCGAAGCGCGCGCCGATGTGCACGAAGTCTCGCGCCGCTATCGGCCGGGCGACGCGAAGCCCGAGCTGCCTCGGCTGACTTCGACATCGCCGCTCTCCGACTATCTGCGCTTCGCGTTGCTCAACAGCCCGCGCGTCGAGGCGGCTTACTACGACTGGATCGCTGCGGTCGAAGCGATCACACCCGCTCGCTCGCTGCCCGACCCGCGGCTCACGTTCCAGAGCGACATCACCGACACCGTCATGTCGCTGATGCCCGGACTGATGGTGGACGTGCCGGGCCCCGGGAAGCTCCGCGCAGCGGGCGATGCGATGTCCGCCGAGAGCCGCGCCAGCTACTTCCGCTTCGAACGCGAGCTCCTCCGGAGCGCCCTGGCCGTGAAGACGGCCTACTACCGGCTGCACTTCCTCGAAGAGACGATCCGCGTTCAGAGCGAGACGCTCCGACTGCTCGCCGACCTCGAGCAGATCGCTCAACAACAGAACGCCGCCGGACGAGTGACGCTGCAGGACGTGCTGCGCGCTCAGATCGCGCGCGACCAGACCGAGACGCAGATCGCGAATCTGGAGGACTCTCGCAAGGTGCTGGACGCGGAGTTCAAAGCGGCGCTCGGACTCGAGCGCGGCGAAGCGGATCCGCCGCGCCCGTCGACGTTCGAGCCGTCCGCCGACTCGCCGGGCGCCGACGAGCTGTGGAGCACGGCCCTGACTCGCAATCCGAGCCTTCGCAGCATGGAGCAGGACGTGCAACGCGCCGAAGCGTCGCTCGGACTCGCTCGCACCTCGCGACTTCCAGACTTCTCGTTCGGCCTTGGCGTGGACGTGAAGGGCGACCCGATGCTCTTCCGACCGTCAGCCGGCATGAGCCTCCCCATCTGGCGTGACAAGATCGCCGCGAAGATCGCGGGCGCTCAAGCGAGCAAGCGCGCAGCGGAGGCCAGGCTCGACGCGGAGCAAGTTCAGCTCGCTGCCGAGCTCGCGTCGATGCTGTTCATGCTGCGCGAGGCGAATCGCAACGACGCCTTGATCACCGAGAAGCTCGGACCCAAGGCCAAGCAGTCCCTCGACGCCGCGCGCGCCGGGTACGTGAACGGCCGCGCCGGTTTCCTCGATGTGATCGACGCCCAACGAACTTCGCTGGAGTTCGAGCTCCTGGGCATCGAGGCGCGCACGCAGCGCGAACTGGCGCTCGCAGCGCTGTCGCTCGCCATCGCCGGCATCCCGCCGACGGACGCGCCGGTGCTCGACGAGCGCGCCGCGAAACCCGCGACCGACGAGGATCGACCATGAACAAGGCAAGCGTTGTCGTGGCCTTCGCCCTCCTCGCCGCGGCCGCGGGCGGATACCTGCTCGGACGGACGACGCACTCATCCGACGCGCCGACCTCCGCCGCTGCAGACACGCCCGCCGCGAGCCCGCGTTCGTACACCTGCTCGATGCATCCGCAGGTTCGACTCGACCGGCCGGGCAAGTGCCCGATCTGCGAAATGCCGCTGATCCCGGCGAGTTCGGCCGAGTCGAGCGCGGGCGGCGCGCCCAGCCTCCAACTCTCCGATCACGCGCTCGCCATGGCGTCCGTGGAGACCTCGCCGGTGACCCGGCGCGAGCTCTCGCGCGAGCTGCGCGCCGTGGGGAAGATCGAATACAACGAATCGTCGCTGGCCACGGTCACCGCGCGGGTCGACGGCTACGCAGAGCGCCTGTTCGTCAACTTCACGGGCGTCGAGATCAAAGCAGGCGATCACCTGGCGGAGGTCTACAGCCCCGACCTGATCGTCGCGCAGCAGGAGCTGTTGATCGCCCTGCAGAGCGGCGTGAACGCCGACAACGCTCCACTGGTTGAGACCGCGAAGCTGAAGTTGCAGCGCTGGGGACTCACCGCGGAGCAGATCGCCGCGCTCGTCGAAGCCAAGCAGATCGCCGACCGCGTCACGCTGTACTCGCCGATCCAGGGCACGGTCATCGAGAAGTCGATCGTCGAGAACAGCGCGTTCCGAGCGGGCGACGCTCTCTATCGCGTCGCGAACCTCGACACCGTGTGGGTGTACCTCGACATCTACGAGCACGAGTTCGCGTGGGTGCGGTACGGACAGCGCGTCGAGCTCGTCGCCGAAGCGCTTCCCGGTCGAACGTTCGCCGGCGTGGTCACGTTCGTCCAGCCCATCGTGAACGAGGAATCGCGCACCATCCGCGTGCCGGTGCACGTGGAGAACGAGGACCACGCGCTCAAACCGGGCATGTTCGTGAGCGCCGTCGTGCGCGCGTCGCTCGCGAGCGACGGCCGGGCCGCGGCCACGGGAGTCGAGGGCAGGTTCTCTTGCCCGATGCACCCGCAAGTGCTGCGCGATGAGCCGGGCCGCTGTCCGGACTGCGAGATGCGCTTGGAGGAGATCCCCGACCCGACGCCGGAGACTCCCGCGGAAGCCGCCTATGCGTGTCCGATGAAGTGCGAGGGGTCCAAGACCTACGCCGAGCCCGGGAACTGCCCGGTGTGCGAGATGAAGCTCGAACGCACCGCGGGCTCGACGGCCGAGACCGGCGTGCTGGCCGTGCCCATCACCGCCGTGCTCGACAGCGGCACGCGCAAGCTGGTTTACGTCGAGCAGTCGCGCGGCCTGTTCGAGGCGCGCGAGGTGCTCGTAGGCCCGCGCGCGGGCGAGCACTTCGCCGTGCTCGACGGCCTCGTCGAAGGCGAGCGAGTCGTGACCCGCGGCGGATTCCTGATCGACAGCCAGTTCCAGATCACAGGTCACCCGAGCTTGTTCTATCCCGGCGGGCTCATGGGCAGCGTGAGCGGGCACTCGCATCAGGACTCGAGTCCGCCCGGCGATCGACCCTCGAAGACGCCCCCTGCGAAACCCGCCGCGGACGCAGGCGAGCACAAGCACTGAGAGGCGACGACACGCCATGGTCGACGCTCTCATTCGCTGGTGCCTGCGCAACCCGTTCTTGATGACGTTGATCGTCGCGGCGCTGTGCGTGGGCGGCTACTTCGCCATTCTCCGCACGCCGGTCGACGCGATTCCGGACATCGGCGAGAAGCAGGTCATCGTCTATGCGGAGTGGCCGGGCCGCAGTCCGCAGGACGTCGACGACCAGGTCACGTTTCCACTGACGACCAGCCTGACGGGCACTCCGGGTGTGAAGACACTCCGCTCGATGTCGGGCTTCGGGTTCTCGATGGTCTTCGTCATCTTCGAGGACGACATCGACTACTACTGGGCGCGCTCGCGCGTTCTGGAGCGAATGAACGTCGCCCAGCAGCGCTTGCCAAGCGGCGTGACTCCCGTGCTCGGGCCCGATGCGACGGCCCTGGGTCAGGTGTACTGGTACACCGTCGAAGGCGAGGGCTTCGACCTCGCGGAACTGCGCTCGATCCAGGACTGGTACGTGCGCTACCAGCTCAACTCCGTGGAGGGCGTGAGCGAGGTCGCGAGCGTCGGCGGTTTCGTCAAGCAGTACCAGATCGACGTGCATCCCGACCGGCTGCGCGCCCATCGCGTCACGCTCATGGACGTGTACGACGCGGTCAGCCGCAGCAACATCGACGTCGGCGCCAAGGTCGTCGAGGACAACGGAGTCGAGTTCTTCATCCGCGGCGTCGGGTTCATCAAGACCGTCGAGGACCTCGAGCGCGTCACGATCCGCGAACGCGGCGGAACACCGCTGACGCTGCAAAACGTTGCGACCGTGCAGCTCGGCCCCGACTTCCGGCGCGGCGCCCTCGACAAGGCGGGCGTCGAGGCCGTCGGCGGGGTCGTGCTCATGCGCTACGGCGAGAACCCGCGCGAGGTGATGGAGAGGGTCAAGGCCAAGCTCGCGCAGCTCGAGCTCGGCCTGCCGAGCCGGACGCTCGCCGACGGTCGCGAGTCGCGGGTCCGCATCGTCCCGTTCTACGACCGCACGAACATCGTCGAGGAGACGATCGACACGCTGAAGGAAGCCCTGGCCGAGGAAGCGCTGCTGGCGAGCCTCGTGATCCTGGTCTTCCTGCTCCATCTGCGCACGACGGCGACGGTGCTCGCGACGCTCCCGCTCGCGGTCGCGCTCACGTTCATCCTGATGCACCAGTTCGGCATCGGCAGCAACATCATGTCGCTGGCGGGACTCGCGATCGCGATCGGCGACGTGGCCGACATGGGCATCATCATGTCGGAGAACATCTACCGTCGCATCGCTGGAGCGACGGAGGACGAGAAGCGGGAGAAGGGCCACTTCGGGCTCGTGTTCGAAGGCGCCAGCGAGGTCGGGGGCGCGATCCTGACGGCGGTCTCGAACACGATCGTCTCGTTCATCCCGGTGTTCTTCCTCACCGATCAGGAGGGCAAGCTCTTCAAGCCGCTGGCGTTCACCAAGACGTTCGCGATTGGATCGTCGGTCGTGCTCGCCATCACGGTGGTTCCGTTCCTGTGCTACCTGCTGTTCCGGCCGGTGAAGTGGCGCAACCAAGTCACGGCGGCCGTCGCCATCGGCGTCGGCGCGCTAGCGACTCTCGCGACCCACACCGTGTTCGTGTGGGGTCTCGACAAGGGCCACAGCGAAGGTTGGCTGATCTCCGCGGCGGTAGGCGTGGGCGTGGCGCTGTGCATCGTCCGAATGACGCGCGAACGTTTCCTTCCGCTGGAGGAGAATCCGGTTTCGCGCCTCATCGCACGCGCGTACGTCCCGGCGCTCACGTGGATCCTCGCGCACAAGAAGACCTTCCTCGTCGCGCCTGCGACCCTGCTCCTCGTCGGCGTGAGCGTCTGGCTGGGCGTGGGCGCAACCCTCTATCCGCTCGAGGCGGCCATCAACCTGTTCGCTCGCACTCCCGCGTCGTCGGAGCTGAAGCGAGTCATGCTCGCGGCGCCCGACGAGGACCTCGTGCGGCCTCTCGTGGAGTTCGATCACCTGCGCTGGGAGCGAGTGCGGGACAGAAGCGGCAGCGAGCACTTCCGCATCGCGTGGCGGCGGCCCGAGCCCGCGGAGCGCGAGGCCGAGATCGCATCCGGCGTCGCCGTCGTGCGCGAGGGCCGCATCCTTCCGGGTCTGGGCCGCGAGTTCATGCCGCCGCTCGACGAGGGCTCGTTCCTCTACATGCCCTCGTTGCTGCCGCAGGCTTCGCTCTCGCAGGCCGTGCAGGTCAACAGCCTTCAGGACCGGGCCATGGCGAGCGTGCCCGAGGTCGAGTCGGTCGTCGGCAAGGTCGGCCGCGCGGATTCGGCGCTCGACCCGGCGCCGATCGGAATGATCGAGAGCATCGTCATCCTCAAACCCCAGAGCGAGTGGCGCACTCTCGATGTGGAGCGCTTCTTCTCCGCATGGCCGGCGCTGCTGCGCGCTCCGCTCGCTTGGATCTGGCCCGAGGAGCGCCGGATCACGAAGTCCGAGATCCTCGCCGAGTTGCAGGAGAAGACGGCGCTTCCCGGCGTGCTGCCCACCTTCCTGCAACCCATCCAAACGCGGCTGGTCATGTTGCAGACCGGCTTCCGCGCGATGATGGGCGTGAAGATCTACGGCTCCGACTTGCGCGAGATCGAGCGCATCGGGCTGCAGATCGAACAACTGCTGCGCGAGGTTCCGGGCGCGACCGACATCGTCGCGGACCGCATCGTCGGCAAGCCCTACGTCCAGATCGAGATCGACCGCGACCGCATCGGCCGCTACGGCGTCAACGTCCGTGACGTGCAAGACGTGATCGAGATCGCGCTCGGCGGCCGGAACCTGATGGAGTCGGTCGAAGGGCGCGAGCGCTATCCGATCCGCATTCGCCTCGCTCGCGACTTTCGCGAGAGCCTGGACGTGCTCCGCCAAGTGAGCGTGCCCACGTCGACGGGCGCGCAAGTTCCGCTCGCGCAACTCGCCACGATCACTACGGTTCTCGGCCCGCAAGAGATCAAGGGCGAGCGCGGACTCCTGGTCGGCTACGTCACGATGAACACGCGCGATCGAGACGAGGTGTCGGTGGTCGACGACGCCGAGGCCGTGCTCCAACAAGCCGTGAAGGACGGCCGCCTCGAGCTGCCCGCGGGCTACTACTGGGAGTGGTCGGGCCAATTCGAGAACCAGGTGCGCGCCACCGCGCGCATGCGCATCCTCGTCCCGATCACGCTGTCCATCATGTTCGTGATGCTCTACCTCGGCTTCACGCGCTGGTGGATCGCTCCCGTGATCTTCTTCGGAGTCCTGGTCTCGGCGGCCGGCGGCTTCGTGATGCTCGCGCTGTGGGGCGTGAACCTCTCGGTCGCCGTGTGGGTCGGATTCTTGGTGCTGTTCGGCGTCGTCGACGACGACGGAGTGGTGATCGCCACCTACTTGGAAGGCGCCTTCAAGGATCGGAGCTTCGAGTCCGTCGACCAGATCCGCGACGCGACGCTCGACGCCGGTTTGAAGCGCATCCGCCCATGCCTGATGACCATCGCGACAACGGTCTTCGGCCTGCTGCCGATCTTCTGGGCCACGGGCCGCGGCTCCGACGTGATGCAGCCCATGGCGATCCC
>CALKYE010000207.1 GCA_938003765.1 uncultured Planctomycetia bacterium | reverse complement strand
TCACGGCGCAATCGTCATCTGAAGCGCGTTCGAGAGGCTCGTCGCCTTGGGGCTGCCCGGGTCACGGAACCAGGCCTGCACGTAGGCCTGGTCTCCCGCCAGCGGCGCGCGGAACGAGTTCGCGGCCATCCAGGCGTTGAAGTCGAGCTGGAACGCGCCGTCGCAAGCGCCCGCCGTTCCGCCGCTGGTCTGCGTCGACGCGCGCGTCGTGGGCGGCGCGACGCACACGAAGCTCGAGCCCAGGCCCCAGTGCGAGTTGGTCGGCGCGTACCCGAAGAACAGGATGCCGGTCTTCTGGCCTTCGACGCCGCCGACCGTGATCTCGAACGGCGCGCTCGAGCAACGGCTCGGCTCGCCGCTGGAGCCGATCAACGCCTGACAGCCGTTCGTCGTCGTTCCGGCCGTGCAGTAGCTCGTCGGCGGCGTCACCACGCCGTCCGCCCAGCGCGCGATGTGCTGCGACGCGAAGGCGCCGGCTGATTCGAACGGGCCGCCGGCGTAGAGCGCAGGGCTCGGCGCGTGGCCGTCGTCGAACGAGGCGAGCGCTGCGACGTGCCAGTCGACAGAGCCGCCCAGCGGCGCGAGCGCTCCGCCGTCGACGCGACCGATGCGAGAGGCGGGGAAGGTGAAGCGACCGCCGACGAAGAGCTTGGGCCCCGCGCCTTCGTCGAACATCGCCAACGCTTGCACCCGACCGTTCGGCCACGGCGCGCACACTTGGCTCCACGCTGCGCCGTTCCAGCGCGCGAGGCTGGCGAGCGGCGTGACCCCTCCGTCGACGTTCGAGAACTCGCCGCCCACGTACAGGTCGGAGCCGTCGCCGAGCAGAGCGAAGACCGCTGCGTCCACGCCGCCGCCGACTTGCACCCAGTTCGTTCCGTTCCAGCGCGAGAGGAACAGCATCGGCGCGCCGCCCGACGTCGAGAAGCTCCCGCCGGCGTAGAGCTGCGGCCCGCTTCCGTGGTTCGCCACCGCGAGCGCGTGAACCTCTCCCGCGAGTCCGCTCCCCATCGGCGACCACTGCACGCCATCCCAGCGCGCGACACCGGGCGCCGAGAAGAACGTGTTGAACTGACCGCCGGCGATCAGCGCGGGACCGCTGCCGTCGTCGAAGGACACCAGCGCGTTGACCGAGCCATTCATTCCGCCGCCCAGCGCCGACCAACTCGAGCCGTCCCAGCGCGCCACGCGCAACGCAGGAGCGCCGCCCGCCTGGTTGAAGTTCCCGCCGACGTACAGCGCCTCGCCAGCGCCGTCGTCGTGTGTGGCGAGCGCCTCGACCGCGCCGCTCACGCCGACGCCGAGCGCCTCCCAACTCGCGCCGTCCCAGCGCGCGACGCGATTGGCGGACACCGAGCCCGCAGTGAGGAAGTCCCCGCCCGCGTAGAGCGCTTCACCGCGGCCATCGTCGAAGCGCGCGAGCGCCCGGACGTTGTTGTCGAGTCCGAGCGCCAACGCACCGGGCGCGGCGCTCCAATTGAGACCGTCGAACAGCGCCAGCCCGCGCGTGGCGAGCGGAGACGCGAGCGACGCCGCAGAGAGCGTGGAGAATCCGCCGCCGACCAGCAGGCGACGACCGCCGGACGAGCCGAAGTCCACCGCGGCCAGACTCATCAGTCCGTACGCCCCGCCAGAGAAGCTCGCCAGGGCGTTCCACTGCTGACCATCCCACTCGAGCACCTGGCTGGCGCTCGCGCCGAGGAAGCGCGTCGACGAGCCGTCGTCGAACTCCAGGAACTCGACGATCGAGTGCGATCCCACGCTGCTCCAGTTCGCGCCGTCGAAGCGGCGCACCGGGCCGCTGCCGGAGACGAACACGCCGCCGTTCGTGGGGTGCGAGAAGGCGCCGATCGAGTAGCCCGTCCCCGGGCCGCCGACGCCGACCGCTTCCCAACTCGCGCCGTTCCAGCGCGCGACGCCCTTGATCGGATTGCCGCCCGAGAAGTCGAAGAAGCCGGTGACGTACAGCTTCGCGCCCGAGCCGTCGTCCCACAGCACGCCGTCTTCGCAGATCGAATCGAAGCCGTCGCCCACCGGCGACCACTCCGAGCCGTCCCAGCGGGCGATGTTCGACGCCGACAGTCCGGCCGAGCCGTTGAACCAGCCGATCGCGTAGAGCTGCTCGCCGCTGCCGTCGTCGTGGACGAGCAGATCGAGCACGATCGCGGGCTGAGTCAGCGTCTGACCTTGGCTGCCCAGCAGCGGATGCCACTGCGCGCCGTCGAAGCGCGCGGCGATGGCGGACGCGCCGGCGATCGTGAGCGCGCCTGCGACGTGGAGCTCGCCCTGGAACATGGCCGAGGTCGCGATCGATCCGCCGAGTTGCCCCGGCACGACGTTGAAGGCCGCGCCGTCGAAGCGCGCGATGGTCGGCGCGACGCAGCCGCTGATCGAGTCGAAGCTGCCGCACACGAACGCTTGCTCGGCGCCGTTCGCGCCCGGCGCGGCGGAGATGGAGCGCACGACACGATTGGTCTGCGCGGAGCCGGTCCCCGCCCCGTTGAACGTCGGGCGCCAGTCGAACTGCTGAGCCGAAGCGTGGCCGGCGATCAAAGCCGACGCCAGACAGGCCAGGGTCCTCGCGCGCGCGGCAGGATCACGATGCGTTGCTTGTTGAGACATGCAGGTCCTCCTTGTCCGACGATCATGCGGCTCACCTGCTTCTCGTTGGCGGCCGAAGCGAAATGCTCGTGAGCATTGCGGGGAGTCGCCAGCGCGATGCAGCTGCCCAGACGAAGAGGAGCGCGCCCGGACCGACTCGCGTCGATCCGAGCGCCTCCCGTCGTCCAGGGCCCCGATGGCTCTCCAAGGAATCTGGGCAGTCTGCCCGCCAGACACGGACCCTTGTGCTCCACCGTGCCGAGGTTGCGCGGCAGCGGGTGGATCTCGATCGAGGCTCATTGGAGTTCGCCCCTCGCAGGCGTGAAAAGTTGCTCGGAGTCGCCAACGATTCGCGCGCGTCGGGGCGCGGCGCTGGGACGGTGTCGCCGCCGTGGCAGGGCCGATAGGCTCCGCCGCATGAACAAGCGCGAATTCCTGCGAGGCGTGGGGGGCTGTTCCGTCGCTGCGCTGCTGGGTCCGACGGCCTGGAGCCGTTGGGCGCGGCTCGAACCTCGCGAACTCGCGCGCGCCGAGGAGTTCTGGAGCGAGCTGCGCGGGAAGTACCGGCTCACCGACGAGTACGTGAACCTCGAGAACGGCTACTACTCGATGATGGCGCAGCCGGTGCTCGAGACCTTCGTCGAGCGCGTGCGGGAGGTCAACTTCGAGGCCTCGCGCTACATGCGCACGCGCGCGGAGTCCGAGCGCTCCGCAACTCGCGCGGCGCTGGCGCGGCTGGCGGGTTGCCCCGTCGAGGAGCTGGCGCTCACGCGCAACACGACCGAGTCGCTCGACCTCGTGATCGCGGGTCACGACTGGAAGGCCGGCGACGAGGCCGTCATGGCCGAGCAGGACTACGGGACCATGCTCGCGATGTTCGACCAGCAGGCGCGCCGCCACGGGATCGTCTGTCGGCGCGTGAGCGTGCCGCTGCACCCGCGCTCGGACGACGAGCTCGTCGAGCTGTACGCGCGCGCCATCGGGGAGCGCACGCGGCTGCTGATGGTGAGCCACATGATCAACATCACCGGGCAGATCCTCCCGGTGGCCAAGATCGCGGCCATGGCGCACTCCAAGGGCGTGGCCGTGATGGTGGACGGCGCGCACACCTTCGCGCACCTCGACTTCAAGCTCCCCGAGCTCGACTGCGACTACTACGGCGCGAGTCTGCACAAGTGGCTCGGGGCCCCGCTCGGCGCCGGACTCTTGTGGGTGCGCAAGGAGCGCATCGCGAAGCTGTGGCCGCTGCTCGCGCCGCCTCCGGGGCGCGCGGAGGGCGACATCGCGCGACTGAATCACCTGGGCACGCACCCGGCGCACACCGATCTCGCGCTGCGCGCCGCGATCGAGTTCCACGAAGCGCTCGGCGCCGCGCGCAAGCAGGAGCGCCTGCGCCACCTGCAGCGCTACTGGACCAGCCGCGTGCGCGGACGGCCGCGCATCGTGCTCAACACGCCCGAGGCGCCGGAGCGTTCGTGCGCGATCGCCAACGTCGGGATCGAGGGCCTGCCGCCGGCCGAGCTCGCGCGTCGACTGCTCGACGAGCACCGCATCTTGACGGTCGCGATCGACTCCGCCGGAGTGCGCGGCGTGCGCGTGACGCCGCACGTCTACACCAGCGAGGCCGAGCTGGATCAGTTCGTGGCCGCGCTCCTCGCGCTCGCCGCCTGAGCCTGGCGGCGCGCCTCGCGAGGCAGCCAGAGGAGCGTCCCCGCCGTCAACAGTCCGAGACTGCGGCGAGGCGCGCTACGCCGCTGCGTCGGGCGCGGCGAGGCTCCGCTACGCCACTTGGCGGAGCCAGTCGGCCCGCGCGCTCGACCGATGAGCGGGTGGACGTTCCCCCCCACCCATCCGAGCACGCCATGACCGACTACCTCCCTTGGGATCGAAGCAAGTACACCGTCAACGTCGACGCGATGGACCACGAGCACGAAGCTCTGGTCGCGCTCATGAACAAGCTCTACGCGCGGCACAGCGCGGGCGCGAGCTCGGGAGAGCTCGAGCGCGTGCTCGATGAGCTGGGCGCGGCGACGGTCCGCCACTTCGCCAGCGAGGAGCGCTACCTCGAGTCGATCAAGTACAGCGGCCTGGCGACGCACAAGCTGATCCACCGCGATCTGCTGACGAAATTCCAGGCGCACTCCGCCACGTTCAAGCGCACGCGCAAGCTCGATGACGAGCTGTTCCGCTTCCTGCGGAGCTGGCTGACCGCCCACATCCAGGGCATCGACCGCAAGTACGGCGCGCCCGCGGGCGGCATCGCGAAGTCGGCCTGAGCGCCGGACGAGGGCCGCGCGCCGCCGCGACGACTCGACAAATTCGACGCGGGGGAGGTACCCTGCGGTATTGGGCGACTTCGAGCCCGTACCCCGACGGACCCCGATGCCCCCGAGCGCTCGAATCAGCGTCGTCGTGCCGGTTTACAACGAGCACGAGAACATAGCCACGTGCCTCCGCGGGCTGTGGCGGGTGCTCGACGGCCACGAGCACGAGATCCTGGTCGTCTACGACTTCGACGCGGACTCGACGCTGCCCGCCATCGCGGCCATGGACGACGCCCCGCCGTCCCTGCGACTGGTCAAGAACACGATCGGCAAGGGCGCCGCCAACGCCATCCGGGCCGGGTTCGCCGCTGCGTCGGGCGACGTGGTCGTCACGACCATGGCCGACCTGTCGGACCCGCCCGAGAAGATCCTCGAACTCGCGGCCCAGATGCGTGAGAGCGGCGACGCGGTCGTGGCCGGCTCGCGCTACATGGAGGGCGGCGTCCAGAAGGGCGGGCCGCTGATCAAGCGGACCCTGTCGCGCTGCGCCGGGCTCTCGCTGCGCTGGATCGCCGGACTGGGCACCCACGACGCGACCAACAACTTCAAGGCGTACTCCAAGAGCTACCTCGATCAGATCCAGGTCGAGGCCGAGGGCGCCTTCGACATCGGCCTGGAGCTGTCCGTCAAGGCGCACCTCGCCAACGCCGGCGTCTCGGAGGTCCCCACGAGCTGGGTGGACCGCGAGGCCGGCACGAGCCGCTTCCAGGTCTGGAAGTGGGCCCCCAAGTACCTGCGTTGGTACTGGATGGCGATGCGCGAGCCGCTGCTCGTGTGGCTGGCGCTGATCGCGGCCTGGCGCTGGGAGTCGCTCACCACCGACTGGACCGGCGGGATCCTCGGGATCGAGCCGGCGATCCACGCGGGACTGGCGCTGGTCGCCGCGCTCGGAGTGCTCGGCGCGCGCCGCCTGCGAGGGCGCATGCGCTGGTACGACGCGCTGCTGCCGCTGGCCTGGTGCACCCCCTGGATCCACTCGTTCGCCGGCGCCCGCGCTCCGCTGTGGGCCGCGGGATTCTCGCTGGCGTTCTTCCTCGCCACGACGCCGCTCAGCGGTTGGAAGCGGGTCGGCCGGCGCCTGCGCAGAACCGTCGACCTGCGCTTCGTCTGCGCGCTCCTGCTCACGCCCGTCCTGTGGAACGCGCAGTTCCACTGGACCCACCCCGACGCGACCATCCGGCTCGACCCGTCGTGGCAGCGCGCGCTGGAGCACTTCATGTCGACCGGGCAGCGCGCCGGCGTCGACTACGTGTTCACGTACGGCCCGCTGGGCGCGTTCAACTCCCACATCGAGCTGGGCGAGCTGTTCCTGGCGCGCTGGATCCTCGTCGAGGGCGTGCTCAAGCTCCTCGGCGCGTGGTTCATGGCGCACGTCACGCTGCGGCGCTGCGGCTGGCTCGGCGCGCTGGCGCTGATCGTCGCGGTGACCTTCACCAAGCCGGCCTCCGACCCGGCGATCCTGACGCTGATCGCGTTCATCACCGCAGCCATCCTGGGCCGCGCGCGCACCTTCGGACCGGAGCTGTGGGTCGGGTTCGCGCTGCTGGCCGAGATCGCGCTGATCAAGTTCAGCTTCCAGCTCCTCGTGCTCCCGTGCGTGGCGATCGTCGCCATCGAAGCCGCGCTGCGCCGCCCCTTCGGACTGGGCCTCGCCGTCGGCGCGGTCTTCGCCGGCATGTTCGGAATCGGCTGGCTGGCGGCGGGCCAGCAGCTGCTCGACATCCCGACCTACCTCTACAACAGCTGGCAGATCGCGGACGGCTACCAGAGCGCGATGGGCGGCGACGCCCCCACCGAGTCGCATCGCTTCGTCATCACGCTCTTCGTGCTGACCGGCGCGGCGGCCCTGGCGAGCATCTACGCCAACGAGAACAAGCGCTACGCGATCTGCACGGCCGCGGCGGCAGTGCTCGCGATCCTGATGGGCTTCAAGGCGGCGCACATCCTGGCGCCGTACTCCGTGTTCCTGCCGCGCACCGCGGTGGTCGTCGCCGTGCTGTTCTTCGTGCCGCTCGGGCGCGCCCGCCTCGGTCGACGACTCGTCGCCACGGCGCTGGCGACGGCGCTGCTGGGGTACGCCATGCGCGACGAGACCGCCAAGCTGCCGCTCACGTGGGAAACGGCCCGCGACAACGTCTACGCGCGCGGCGAAGTGCTCGTGCGCTTCTACAAGACGTTGGACGTCCAGCTCGCGCAGACCGAGGAGCGGATCGCGAAGGCCCGGAACAGGAACGCGATGCCCAAGACGACCGAGCTCCTCGCCGGCCGCAGCGTGGACGTGCTGGGCGTGAACCAGTCACTGGCCTACTACAACGACTGGAATTACCACCAGCGACCGATCTTCCAGAGCTACTCCGCGTACACCGAGCACCTGCTCGAGCTCAACGGCGCGTTCCTGCGCTCCGACGACGCGCCCGAGTTCCTCGTGTGGCGCCTGGATTCGTTCAAGAGCCAGTCCGGACTCGCCACGGACGCGTCCTCGGTCGAAGCCGCGCTCATTCGCTACCGCCCGAGGATCTACGAGAACGGGTTCCTCGTGCTGCAGCTCGATCCGCAGCGACCGCGGGAGTTCACCGGCCGCGAGACCTTGCTCGAGCGCGAGCTTGCGCTCGGCGAGAAGCTCGTCCTGCCGCCCGCTCCCGGCAAGCTGCGGCGCATCAAGATCGACGTGCGGCGCAGCGCGCTGGGCGAGCTGCGCACCAAGCTGCTGCGCGGCCCCAAACCCTCGCTCGAGGTCAGCGCCACCGACGGACGCCGCCCCCGGCGCTGGCAGTTCGCGCCCGATCCGGGGCGCTACGGCTGGCTCCTCGATCCGGTGATCCAGTCGCAGTACGACTTGTGCGCGTGGGCCTGCGGCGACCCGCATCTCGATCGCACCACGGAAGTGCGCTGGGTCGTGGACGAAGGGCACGAGCCGTACTTCCACGCGACCGCGCGGGTCACGATCGAGGCCGTGGACGACCCCTTCGGAGGCTCGACCGACCAGCTCGACGCGATCCAGTTCGCCCGCTTCTCGAGCCGCCCCTCGGCCCGCGTCGAGGGCGTGTGGGTCTCCTTCGAGGACGACGGCGATTGGCTGGGGTGCCTGCCGCCGACCAAGCTCGAATGGACGCTGGCGCCGGGGCGCTACCGCGCGCAGGGGTTGATCAAGCTCCAGGACGGCGTGGTGCGCTCGGGCTCGGGCGACGGCTGCGAGGTGATCTTCCGCCAGGTGACCGAGAGCGGCGTGGAGAAGGTGCTCGCGCGCGAACAGATCCTGCCCAACCCGGAGAAGGGTCGCTATCGGGCTCGCGGCCTGGTGTTCGACGTCGAGGAGACTTCGAAGGTGACGATCGAGTTGGGCGCCGGAACCGTGCGCGACCCCAAGACCGACATGCTCCTGATGCGCGGTTTGGGCTTCCTCCCGGAGAGCGCAGCAGCGAACGGCGACGAGCGCTGAGCTACGCGACACGCTCGCGCAAAACACAACGGGGGAGCGGCGAATGGCTTCGCCGCTCCCCCGCGCTTGTGTGAGCGGAAGCTCAGATCGTGCCGGCGGTGATCGCCTGCTCGATCCACGGGATGACTTCGTCGAGCACGCCTTCGAGCGGCGTAGTCGCCTCGAAGCCGAGCATGCGCTTGGCCTTGCTCACGTCCGGCACGCGCAGTTGCACGTCGTGCGCGAACGCCTGGTCCGACACGGTGCGCAAGGGCTTCTTGCCCTTGTGGATCTTGTTCCAGATCAGCTCGGCGAGCTCGAGCACCGTGGTCGAGCGAGCCGTCGAGATGTTGAAGTCCTCGTTCAGCGCCGCGGGGTGCTCCATGCACACGCGGATGCCGGCCGCCACGTCGCCGCCGTAGGTGTAGTGCCGCACCTGCTTGCCGTCGCCGAGGATGTGCAACGGGTCCTGCCCCTTGAGCACCTTTTGGACGATGTCAGGCACGACGTGGCTCAGCGCGAGCTTGACGTTGCCCGAGTGGATCTCGTGCTCGCCGATGGCGCGGCTTTCGCCGATGCCGACGCAGTTGAACGGCCGCACGATGGTCGTGGGGAGTCCGTACTGTTCGCGCGCGCCCTTGGCGAAGTACTCGCAGGCGAGCTTCTGGAAGCCGTAGGTCGAAAACGGCGGCGGGCAGCGCAGTTGCTCGCCTTCGGGCGTCGGGAACTGCGTCGCGTTCTCGTAGACCATCGACGAGGAGAGCAGCGTCACCTTCTGGAGCCGGTGGTGCTTGTGCGCGTGGATCGCAGCGTCGTAAGCGGCCGCGACGATGCGTTCGTTCTCCGCCATCAGGTCGTAGGCGTAGGTGTGGAAGTACGAAATGCCGCCGATCATCGCCGCCGCGGCGACGAAGTGATCGCAGTCCTCGAGCAGCCGCTTGAGCAGCTCGACGTCCTTGGCATTGCCTTCGACGAGTTTGAAGTTGGGGTTGGAGTCATAGGACTTCGAAACACGTCCGTACTTGGAGAAGTTGTCGACGCCGACCACGTGGTGGCCGCGCGCGAGCAGGTCCTCGACCAGGTAGCCGCAGATGAAACCGTTCGAACCGCTGACGAGAACTTTCATACGACCGAGATTCCGCCTTTCGTGATCTGCCAGATATCGATGACTGTCTTGCCCTTGAAATCGGCCGTCTTGTAGACGCTGTGAGGTGTGCCGATGAAGATCAGGTCGCAGCGCTGGACCAGCTCGTCGAACCCGACGAAGCCCGCGCCCTGGTAGTGCGGGTCGCTGCACAGAACGGTGTTGGACTCGCGCTCGAGCACCTTCTTGAGCTTGAAGGCCAGCGACTCGCGCGGGTCGTCGGAGTCGCCCTTGAAGGTCATGCCCGCGATGCCGACCGTCATTTCGCGCAGCGGCCAACGCGTGGCCGCGCGGCGCACCAGGTAGTTGGGCAGGCCCTCGTTGACGAGCATGGCCGAGTGCCCGAGGAAGAACGCGTTGTTGTCGAACGTCGCCAGTTGCATCGTGTCCTTGAACAGACACGGCCCGGCGGCGAAACCGGCCTTGGGGAAGGCCTTGGCGCGCGGGTACTTCTCGGTCATCGCGCGGTGGATGTCGTAGAAGTCCAGCCCGTACTCGTTCGCGATCATGAAGAACTGATTCGCGGTCGCGAACTGGATGTAGCGCCAGGTGTTGTTGAAGAGCTTGGTGAGCTCGGCCGCGAGCGGCTGCATCGGCAGCACGTCCGAGGTGAGCGTGCGGAACAGCTCCTCGGCGCGCTGCTGCGCGCGCGGCGTCGTTCCCGCGACGATCTGCGGCAGCGTCGAGATCTCCTCGAGCGCCACGCCCTCGGCGACGCGCTCGGGGCAGAAGGCGATGTCCACGTCCACGCCGGCGCGCTGCAGCGCGTGGGTGATGCGTTCGGTGGTGCCGGGGTAGACCGTGCTGCGCAGGACCAGCAGCTGGCCGGGCCGGAGGAACGTGCGGTCCGCGGCGATCAGGTCGGCGTACACCTCGAAGCGCGGGTTCAGGTGCTCGTCGAGCGGCGTGCCGACGACCGTGATGACGACCTTGACGTCGCGCAGGCAGGCCGGGTCATCGGTGCAGCGGAAGTGCCCCGAGGCCAGCACCTTCGGAAGGAGCTCGTCGGCGCCCTTGTCGTAGAACGGCATGACCCCGGCGTTGGTCCGGGCCACCTTCGCGGTGTCGATGTCGAGGCCGACGACATGCTTGCCGGCTCGGGCAAAGGCGAGGCCTAGCGGCAGACCGACGTGGCCGCAGCCTCCGATGATGGCGATGTCTGTCACGGGTGAATTGCTGGGGAGTGGGTCGAGGCGTGGGCCGATCCGACGATCGGAGCGGTTCAGGCAAGGCCACGCATCGTAGCAGTGGATCGCCACGCGCGCCGCGCCGCGGCGGCCCCAAGCTCCAATCTCTCCGCTCGAAGCAGGCACGAATTTCCACGCTGTTCTCGAGCGCGCCGCCGCGGCGCCCGTGGGCGAGTTGCGCGTCGCACGGAGACGCGCAGATTCTTCGCAACCCACTCGCATTGAGCAGCGCGCGCCAGTGCGCAGATGGCAGAGCCCCGGGCGGCGTT
>CALKYE010000206.1 GCA_938003765.1 uncultured Planctomycetia bacterium | reverse complement strand
GACGCGCACGGTCCCGACGCCAGAGCTGCTCTCGCGCATCCTCGATCGAGACCAGCGTTTCGTGTGATGCGCCGCAGTCCGCGAGGCGACGAGTGTGTTCGCGTACTTGCGAGCGAGCGGGCTCGCGCTGCTCCGCGCGGCGCGGAGGCCATCGAACGAGACTCGCGGCAAGCCGCAGCGCGCGCGAACCCGGAAGCCCTGACTCAGGGAACGGTCTGCGAGCTCCGAGCCACCGGCTCCGCGCGTCGAGGCGCCGTGCGTGCGCGTGCTTCCACGCGCTCGGCGCTGCGAGATCGACGTGAAACGAGGTGCACGCCGATCGCCGCGATCCACAGCGCGCTCGTCGCGAGGTGGGCGACGATCCAAGTGTCCCGCCAGCTCGGCTCGCTCGAGACTTGGAGCGCGTAGCCCGACAGGATCATCGGTCCGGCGAGCGCGAGCAGCGCGATCCCGCTCGTGCGGCGCGCGCGCTGGCGAGTTCGGAGCTGCGGAGCGACGTGCGAGCGCCAGAGCACGCCGAGCAGGAGCACGAGCAGCGGCGCGGCGAGCACGTGCGCGTGCTGCAAGTCGCTCTGCAGCGGATGGTTCACGAGCGCGTACTCGTCCTGCGGCTCGAGCGCGTACAGCATCCACGCGTACACCAGGCCCGTGCCGACCACGAGCCCGTTCGAAACGTGGAACAGCACGCGCTCGGCCTTGCTCACGACTTCGAATCCTCCAGGACCTTGTGCAGCGCCAGCACGCGCCGCGCAGAGTCGACCGCCGCGCGAGCGCTCAGAGTCGCGCCGGTGATGCCGCGAATGCCGCGCTTGAGCGCGAGCTCGTCGTCGAGCGGCTTGCCCACGAACTGTCCCCACCACTGCGCCTTGGGAACGTACTCGAGCGGTTCGGCGAACGAGAGCAGCTCGACGCGCGCGATCTTGCCCGCCGGATCGACCACGACCAGCACGCTCTCCTTGAGCGAGCGCACGCGGTGCACGTCGACGTACGCGACTCCCACGCGCTTGCCGTCCTTCGTCGCGACGTAGGGCCGCACGATCTTGGCCTCGAGCTCGACGCGCGAGAGCTTCGCCGCCGCGGCGCGCTGCTCGTCGGTGAGGTACACGACCTCCTTGGCGATCTCACAGCCTTCGAAGCACAGCGCCAGCGCTTCCTCGAGCGTGAGGAACACCTTCTCGGGCGGCGGACTCGGGCTGGCGCCGAGCGATACGCAAGCCGCGAGCGCCATGAACAGCGCGCGGCCGCGACTAGAACACGAAGCCCAGGCCGACATTGAATTGATCCACGCCCGTTCCGGCGCCGTTGTCGAAGTTGGAGTAGTCGAACTTGAACACGAGTTGCGGGCCGGGCTGATAGGCGACGCCGAAGGTCAGCACGTCGACGTCGTTCGCCGCGTTCGAGGAGAAGCCCGCGGGGGTCTTGGCCTGCGTGTCGTACGTCTCGGCGCGCACGAACGGCGTGAGCGCTTGACCGCCGCCGAGCAGCCCCGCGGCGGCGAGGTCGTAGCCCAGCTCGACGTAGCCGCCCGATTGCTCTTCGCCGATCGACTGCGCGCCGACCAGACCCAGGAAGTTGTTGAGTTGCGCGACGTCGTCGATGCTCGTCTCGACCCACAGCGCGCGCACACCCAGTCCGCGCCAGCGCCAGTCGAGGTGCGCTTCGTAGATCGTCGTCGACACGTCGGCGCCGACCTGACCTTGGCCCGCGTTGCCCGCGTAGCCGGCGACGCCGACCACCAGTCCTTGCACGCCTTGCCAGTCGAGGCGCGCGACCGCGGCGAAGTCCTCGGCCAGGGCCTGCGCTCCCTTCTGTCGGCCGCCGCGCACGCCGCTCGCGCTGAAGCCCGACGCGTCGAAACCGTTGACGAGGTACGCGCGGTAGCTGAAGTCACCCGCATCGCCCCACAGGCCGACGCCGTTCTCGCGCCACGTGGTCGGGAGCAGCACGCGCTCGACGTTGGGGCGATTCACGCTCCAGAAGGTCACGGGCTCGTGCAGCTCGTTGATGAAGCCCATCGGCACGAGCACGAGGCCCGTGCGCAGGTTCGCGGCGTCCGAGAACATGCCGTCGATGTAGGCGAACTCGACCGAGACCTCGCCGCCGGCGCCGGTGGAGGCGTGCTCGTACTCGATCTCCGAGTTGAACAGCCACACCGAGTCGAACTTGTAGCCCAGGTACGTGACCAGGCGGACGAAGTCGGCGCTGTCCGTGCGGCCGGAGGACGAGCCGTCGTCGCGCGACGAGTCGAAGTCGCTGTAGAGCGCCTCGCCGTAGCCGCCGATCGAGAGCCCTTGATCGGTCGAGTAGATCTTCGACGCCGCGGGGGCGAGACCCGAGACGCGCGGACCGATGGGAGTGAACACGTCGCCGAGCGCGAGGCGCTCCTGCTCGTCGGCGAGCACGCCCATCTGGCGGCGGAACTCCGCGTTCTCCGCTTCGAGCCGCGCGAGACGTTGCTCGATCTCGCTCGACTGCGCGGAGGCGGTTCGAGCGCCCGCGACGAGCAGGCAGGAGCAGGTCAGGACTCGCGAACACTGGGACACAGACTTCACTTGGATCTCGTTTCTCTTGCAGGTTCAGACTTGTCCGAGGCGTCCGACCGTTGGGTGGACGACGACGGAATGAACTCGAGGCGCACGGGCTCGTCGAGCACGGTCAGCACGTCGCGCAGGCTCTCGCTCGCGTGGGCGATCAACCCGTCGGGAGTGCGCTCCAGCCACACGAGCGCGAAGTCGCGGCGCGCCGCGGCGAACTCACACGCGACGCGCGGGCCCATCACGAACAACGCCGTGGAGAGCACGTCCGCGTCGGCGGCGCGTTCGGCCCACACGCTCACGCTGCCCAGGTCGGGGGCGGGCTCGCCGCTGCGCGGATCGATCAAGTGCCCGATGCGTCGGCCGCCGACGATGCGAGCGCGCTCGCTGTTGCCACTCGAAGCGATCGAGCCGTTGCTGAACTCCCAGGCCAGCACGGCGTGCTCGCGCCGATCAGGGTGTGCGACGGACCAGCGCACCGGTTCGACGCCGAGCCGTGCGACCTGACCGCCGAGGTCGAGCGTGGCCTGCGTCACGCCGCGTGCTCGCAACACCTCGAGCGCGGCGTCGAGACCGACGCCCTTGCCGAAGCCGCCCTCTTCGATCCGAGCGCCGTCGCGAAGGCGCACTACCGAATCGCCGCGGAGCGCGAATCCCTGAGCGAAGTCGCCGGCCGCGCGCGCGAGCGCGAGTTCCTCGGCGCTCGGCACGCGTCCAACGCCACGCAGATCCCACGCCGCCACGCACGCGCCGAGGTTGGCGTCGAAGGCGCCGTCCGTGACGTCCCACCAGCGCTGGCACAGTTCGAGGTCGGCGCGGAGCGCGGGGCTGAGCGCGACGAGTTGGCCCACCGGCGCGCTGTTGACGCGGGCGAGTTCGCTGTCCGCGCGCCAGGTCGACAGGCGCGCTTCGACTTGCCCCACCGCGCGCGCCGCGGCTTCGCTCGCCGCCAGCGCCGTCGCGCGTGTGTCGGCCAGCACCTCCAGCGACAGGCCCGTGCCCATCGCAGTGAGTCGTCGTTCGACGCGTTCGCCGCGGGCGTGCGCCTGTGCGGGCTCGACCCACACGCTCAGCGCCATGCTCGCGCACAGCGCTGCGGACCTGCCGAGGCGGGCCGCCGCCCGGGCGCAATTGCGACTCAGTCTCATTACGACCAAGGTAGCGCGGCCGCCAAGAGCGTCAATACGAATGTCGTCGGGCTCGGTCGTTACGTCCGGGCGGGAACGCTTGAAGGTCAGCTCGGCGCCGGATGACACAATCCGCGGCGCGGACGTTTGCCCCCTCGAACCACCCCGAGCGTTGGCCGGCCCCCCACTCCCGATGCTGCTCGCGCTGCTCGCCGTACTCGCACTTCAAAAGCCCGCTTCCCAGACGATCACCGAAACGTGGCCCGACGGTTCGCCGCGCGTGGTGCGCGAGGTCATCTCCGACGGCGCGGGAGGCTGGCTAGACGACGGCGTCTACACGACGTTCCACGAGAACGGCGCACGAGCCGAGGTCGGTCGGTGCGCGAAGGGACTGCGCGTGGGCTTGTGGGAGAGCTTCCATCCCAACGGCAAGCCCCAGGCGAAGGGCCGCTACGTGAAGGGCCGCATGGAGGGCAAGTGGAGCTTCTGGCGCGACGACGGCGTCGAGAACCTCGCCGACAGCGGCTCGTACAAGCCCGTGGTCGAGTCCAACGACCAAGGACGCCTGGTGTGCGAGGGACAGACGCGCGACGGACAGTCGCACGGGACCTGGTCGTTCTACTGGGACGACGGCTCACTGCTCGCACAGGGCCCCTACCGCAACGGCGCGCGACACGGAGTGTGGATCGCGATCGGACTCGACGGCGCACCGGTGCGGCGCGCGCTGTCGGGCGAGTACGAGGCCGGTCGTCGCGTGCGCGAGCTCGACTCCGAGCGACTCAACCTCCTCGCGGCCGGCGTCGGGAGCGGCGGGAAGCTCGAGCTCGGCCCCGCGCCGGAGTGGCTGCTCGACGCCGCGGGTTCCGCAGCGCGCTTCGAGGAGTTGAAGAGCTTCGACTCGCACCGCGCGCAGCGTGCTCGTGAGCTCGCGGTCGCGCTGCTCTCGCTGCGCGTGGACGACGCGGCTCAACAGGCCGTCGCAGCGCAGTGGTGCGAACGGCTGCGCGAACTCGCGCGCGGGCACAGCCCGGTCGCCATCACGCCCGAGGCGCTGCGCGATCCGGCGCAGTTGCGCGAGGTGGTGAGCGCCTGGAGCCTGGTGCTCGCGACCTGCGCGGACGATTGGTTCCTGTGGTCGCTCGATCTGCAGAAGAGCTGCGCCGCGCACTCGGGATCCGTGCTCAGCAGCGCCTGTCCGTTGCTCTCGAGCCCGCCGCTGCGTGGCGAAGCGTCCGCGCCGCGCAGTGCGCCCCGCGGAGCTTCGAAGTGGTACGAGCGACGCAACAGCGATGCGAAGACGCGGACCCGGCTGTGCGGCGGCGAGAAGGAGGCCGCGGCCCTCGACGCGGCGCTCGCCTGGCTGGTTCAGCACCAGAACCCGGCGGGCGAGTGGTCGCCGTCGGGGTTCCACTCGAACTGCGCGGCGCACGGCGGCGAGGAGTGCGCGGGCGAGGGAGAAACGCTCAACCGAGTCGGTGTCACCTCGCTCGCACTGCTCGCGCTGCTCGGCGATGGCTCGACGCTGTCGCACGGGACGCATCGCGACGCGGTGCGCCGCGCTGTGAGCTGGCTGCTCGAAGCGCAGGACTCCGCCACCGGCCAGCTCGCGAAGGCCAAGGCGGTGACGTTCATGTACGACCACGCGCTCGCGACGATGGCGTTGAGCGAGGCCCTGGTGTTCGACGACGCCGAGCCGTTGCGCAGCGCGGTCGAACGCGCCGTCGGGTACCTGCTGAAGTCTCGACGCACCAGCCGAACAGGTGTCACACGCTGGTCCTATGAGGTGCCCGGCATGGAGGAGCACTACGACACCTCGCTCGCCTCCTGCATCGTGCTGGCGCTGGCCGCGGCGCGCGACGCCGATGTCGAGGTCGAGCCGGCGGCGTTCGTCGGCGCACTGCGCTTCCTCGACGAGCTGACCGATCCGATCACCGGCCGCACGGGCTACGACAGCATCGGCACCCCCAGCGCACGCGTGTCGCGCATCAACGACCACTTCCCGGAAGACGCGAACGAGCCGCTCACCGCGCTCGCGCTCGCCGCGCGCCTCGCCGTCGGCGAGGTCGCCAAGACGCAGCCGCTGATCGGCAAGGGAACGGCTCTGATGCTTCAGAAGCTCCCGCGCTGGGAGACCACGAGCATGGCCGTCGACTTCTACTACTGGGCCTTCGGCTCATTCGCGATGAGCGCTTTGTCTGGAGCCGCGGACTCGGCGTGGATGCGGGCGCTGAGGGCGGCTCTGCTGACGGGCCAGGAGCAAGCGCCGGGCGTGCGCGGTTCGTGGGACCCGCAGCTCGATCCGTGGGGCTTCGCCGGAGGACGGGTCTACACGACGGCGATGGGAGCTCTGGCGCTCGAGGGCGCGCTGCGCATGGATCCCGCGCGCTACACCGCGAAGAAGTGAAGTCCGCGCGCGTTCACTGCAATCTTGCAACAATGCTCGCGAAGGCATATGCCGTGCGCGGCGTCGGCCGTTGCGATCGTTGGATGGACGCCGGCCGCGGCGCGCGCGCAGGCGTCGGCGGCGGGTGCAGAGTCAAAAGGGCGGGCCTTGGAAGACAGCGAACTCGTTCGCGGGCTGGTGGAGCAGCGCGATGAGGCGGTGAGGATCTACCTCGACCGCTATCGCACGCTTTTCCAACACGCCATCGGCCAGTTCGAGTCCGACGCGTTCGCGCGCGACGACCTGCACCAGGAACTCGCCTGGTACGCGCTCGAGCGCCTGCGCGAAGGCGTGTTCGATCCCGAGCGCGGCTCGTTCGGGACCTGGCTCTACCGCGTCGCGTGGTGTCGCTGCGTCGACCTCAAGCGCCAGGCGAACGCGCGCCGCCGCGTGAAGCTCTCGCCGGTCGGCGACGACCTGCCGGAGACCACCGATCCCGCGGCGGCCCCGAGCGACCAGGCGGAGGACAACGAGATCGCCTCGAAGGTGCGCCTGGCGCTGCGCGAGCTCGCCAGCGAGGAGCGCGCGCTGCTCGAGCTGCGCTTCGTCGAGAACGTGACCGTGCCCGACATCGCCGAGCGCCTGGACATCACGCTCGAGCAGGCCAAGTACCGCCTCAAGCGCGCGTCGTCGCTGCTGCGCCGCGCGGTGCTCGCACTGGCGCGTCGCGAAGAGCTGGTCGACTGACACCGCCCCCACTCGCGCGCCATGCAAGCACAAAAAGTTCCCCCGTCCCGTCCGCTACCTGCGGATACTCGAAACGACGATGACCGACCGGGAACGACGACCTGAAGCGGCGCCTACGGGGGGCTGCGGCAGGCCGGATTTGGCCGTTTGGCTTCCGGACTGGGAGACCCTCGACGAGGCCGGCCAGCGCGAGCTGGCGCAGCATGCCGATTCGTGCCCACGCTGCGGGCCCAAATGGCAGCTCGTCCAGCGCACCGACGCGTTCCTCGAGAACGGCATGGGAGCACTTCTCACCGACTCGCCCGCCGATGCGCCGGCCCTGTGCCCGTCGCCCGACGAGCTGTACGACCTGGGCCGCGGCCCGGGCGCGCGCCGGCTCTCGGAGATCGAACGCGTCGGCCTGCGCGCGCACGTCGCCGCCTGCGCCGAGTGCGCAGCGTTGATCGAGACCCTGCGGCAGCGCCCGCCGAGCCCGCTGCTGTGGCGCAACGCGACGCCCCTGCGCACGGGAATCTCGCGCCGTCGCTGGAGTGTGTGGGCGCCGCTCGCCGCCGCCGCGGCGCTGCTCGCGGTGCTGATGTGGAACAACGACGAGAGCGCCTCGCGCGCCGTCCAACGCGACGTCGGGGTCGAGCGCATCCGCTTCCCCTCGGCGCCCCTGGTGCGCGGCGACGCCGGTGGCGCGCTGTGGCACCCGCGCGAGCGTCTGCTCGCGGGTCCCCGCGGTCTGTTCTCGGAGCTCGAGTTCGAGTTGGCGCCTCGCGAGCGCGCGCAGCGCTACCGCGCGGAGCTGGAGCGCCACGACGGCGCCGTCTTCGCCCAGGGTGAGCCGCTCCTCGCCGTCGAGGGCGCTGCGCCGCACCTGCGCGCGATCGACGATCAGGCGCGCTCGCTCGCGCCGGGTCACTACACCTGGGAAGGCTGGGCCGAGGTCGACGGCCTGCACACGCCGCTCGGACGGCGCGATTTCGAAGTGGTGCGCGACGACCAGCTCATCGAAGAGCTCGAACGGCGCGCCTCGGCGCCCGAGCCGGCGCGCAGCGAGTCGATCCTCCACCTGTTGCACGGCGCGGGCTTCGAATCCGACGCGCGCGCCTTCGCACGAACGCTGCCGGCGAGCCCGGAGCGCGACGCGTACCTGGCGCGGCGGCCCGTGCGCTGAGGGCGCTGCGGGATGGCAGCTCTTCGCGCCCTTTCGACCGAGCCTGGAGGCTGGCGAGCGCGGCGTTGGCGCGCAGCGGCGTCGGTGTTCTTCGTGCTTCTTGCACTGAGCGCTAGCGGCCTCGCGCGAGCGAACCGCGCTGTCGCACCCGTTCAGATCGGCGACGACCTGCGCGCGTTCGGCGAGTCGCTGGTCGCGTTGCGCAGCGGCGACACCGGCGCTGCGAGTGCGCTGGGCGAACGTGCGGCGCGGCTGTGCGAGCACTGGGGCCGCTGCGACGCCGTCGAAGTCGCGCGCTTCTACCTCGAGCTCACGCCGGACGAGCGCAGCGCCGGATGGCGCGCCGAGCTCGAGCTGCGCGCGCTGCGCGAAGCGGTGTACGAGGCCGGAGTCACGGGACTGCGCGGCGCGGATTGGGAGACGGAGGCGGCGCGCCTGCGAGCCGAACTCGAGTCCCTCGCCGAGCGTGCGCAATCGCAGCCCGACTTCACGCCAGCTGCCGGCGCGCGGAGTCTGATCGCCGTGCTCGAGGCGCAGGCGCTCGAAGCGGGCTCGCGCGAGGAGCTCGACGCTAAGCGCAGGAAGCGTGCGCGGGAGCAAGCGCAGTCGTCGCTCGAGCTGTACGCGCGCGCCGGCCAGCGCACGCCGCAGCTCGAACCGCTGTGGGCGCTCGCGCGACTCGAACTCGCGTCGGGAGAGCGCGATGGCGCGCGCGCGCACTTCGCCGAGTGCGAGCGCCTCGCCCGCAGCGTCGGGCGCGATGACTACCGCGAGTTGGCGCTGCAGGGCTTCGTGACCCTCGCGCGGCTCGACGGCGACGTGCACGCGCAAGAAGCCGCGCTCCTGGAGCTCGCGAGCTTCCGCTCGCCCGCGCAGAGCTGGCCCATGGCGCGCGATTGGGGCGCGCGACTGTTGAGCGACGACTACGCCGCCGAGGCGGCCGAGTTCCTCGAACGGTACGCGCCGCCGCAGGACTCGCACGCCGTCGATCGTGAGGAGTGGGACCTGTTGATCGGCAGCGCGCGACTGCGCGCGGGCGACAGCGAAGGCGCCCGCGAGCACTTCGAGCGCGTCGCGAGCAGCGCGGGCGGCGAACTGGCCGTGCTGGCGCTGGCCTCGCTCGCTCTGCACGAGCAGCGCGAGTTCGAAGCGCTGGAGCTGCTGAGCTCGCCCGACCGCCTGTCGAGCTTCTCCCCGCTCGGACGCGCGCGCGCGCAGTCGCTGCTCGGCGAAGCGTACGCGCGCACGGAGCAACTCGAACTGGCGCGCGAGAGCCTCGAGCAAGCCTGCGCCGCCGCAGCGACGTGGGAGCGCGAGCGCGGCGCGCAGTTCGAGCTGCAGTCGCCGCTCGCACGCGCCGCGGGCAGCGTCGTGGGTGAACGGCTCGGCCTGCACACCATCGCCTTGCTCGCCGACGTGCTCGCGCGCCAGGGCGCCGGACTCGAGGCCGTGCGCCTGTGCGAAGAGTGGCAGTCGCGCTCGCTGCGCGCCGGCGCCGAGCTGTCGGGCGCAGCGCTGCGCGAGTGGGCGGCGGCCTTCGAACTCGGACTGGTGACCTGGGTGGTCGGCGCGGACTTCACGTTCGTCGCCCACCTCGCCCCCGACGGCCAGGTCAGCCACGCGCGCGTCCGCCGCGGACGGCGTTCGCTCGAAGACGCCGTGCGCCGGCTGCGCGAGCTGGCCTTGGCGCCCGAGTCCGCCGCCGCGAGCGCCTCGCCTTCGCGCTGGTCGCAGCAGGCGCGCGCCTTCCTCGACGAGATCGTTCCTCCGGCCATCTCGAGCGCGATGGCGCGACTGTCGAGTTCCGCTGGCGGCGCTCCGCGACTGCTGCTGTCGCTGCACGGCCCGCTCGAGTCGGCGCCGCTCGAGGCGCTGCCGTGGGAGCAGCTCGTCGGCGCCGAAGACCTCGCGCTGGTGACCTCGATCGGCCTCCCCGGCGCGGGTGTCGGCCTCCGTCCGGCGGCAGACGCGCTCGAGCAGTGGAATCTGCTCGGCGGACCCGTGGACGCGGCCGGCCGCGAGGCGCTGCCCGGCGCTCGCGACGAACTCGCCGCCGCCCTGGCCGTGCGTCCCAAGTCGACGCTGGTGCTCGGCGGCGCCTTCGACCGCGAGGCGCTGCTCGCGGCCCTCTCGTCGCGCTCGCCGCTGCACCTGGCGACGCACCTGAACGGCTCCGTCGAAGCGGAGTCGGAGCGCGCTCCCGCCGCCGCAACGCTGACCGCGTTCAGCGTCAGCGGCGGAGCGGACGTCAGCGTGGAGGATGTCGCACGTCTGCAACCTCGCCTCCCACTCGCCGTCCTGTCGGCTTGCTGGACAGGGGGCGGGCAATTCGTCGACGCCGAAGGTCTGCTCGGCATGGCGCGCGCGTTCGTCGGCGCCGGAACCCGCAACGTGGTCGTCACGCTCTGGCCCGTGGACGACGCAGCCGCCGCCGAGTTCGGCGCGGCGTTCCACCGCGCGCTGCACGAGCAGGGCGAGTCCCCCAGCGCAGCGCGGGCCTGCGCAGCCGCGCGCCGCCGACTCAGAGAGCTGGGATTCGAGCGCTCGGGCTGGGCGGCGTTCCGCCTCGTCGGACGCGACTGAGAGCGCGCGACCACGGGCGGTCGCAGCCACGCCCGTGACCGGAGTTTTGGGGAACTTCGTGCAACGAATCGCACGGGTTCCGGGCGCACTGGGGCGTCGATGACTCCGATGGCTGCGGGACGGCTCGCAGCGCGCGCATCGGGAACTCTTCGACGTCCGCGCTCGAAGCTGGCGTCCACGGCCACGGCCGTAGCTCCCGCTGCGGCGCGGGCTAGTAAAGTGCAATCTGGTGGTTGCACCGCTCACCCCTGTTCAGTCAGGAGCGTCGCTCGGGCAGGCGCGCGCCGGCAGGACCATCCTCGGACTCTCACGCCATGTTGAACACCCAGAACCTCATAAGTGCAGTCGCGGTACTCGGCTCGTGCTCCCTGGCTCTCGCCAGACAGAACTGCGTCGTGACGACGGATCAGGTGCACACGCTCCCCTTGACCTCCGAGGAGGGGATGCACGTGTCCAAACTGCGCGCGGGTGTGGTTCTCACCCCGGGCGTCAACGAGTTGCTCGCGCTCGAAGGAACCAACCTCTGGCTCGTGCGCGACGTCATGTCCGCGCCCCGGCGCATGCTGATCGCATCAGAAGTCGCCGACTTCGCTGTGCTCCCGGCGCTCCAGGGTGTGTCCAGGGTGATCGTGGTCGGCCCCGAGGGACTGAGGATCAGCTCCGTGATCGATGACAGCTCCGGCGCGGGCTCCACGCTGGACTTCGGAACCTTGCTCGACGAGTTCTGGGATGACGTGACGCTGCTCGAGTGCGCCAATGCGGGAGACGCGACGCAGATCGCAGGCGCCGCTGGTTCGCTGTTGCGGCGCGGCAAGTGGAACGGCGACGACTTCCAAGCGTCCAACTCGCTCCAGGCGGAGGGCGCGATCACGCAGATCGCGGTCGCCGACGGACACTCTGAGATCGGAGTGGAGTACGGGCTGGTCACGAACGCGGGGATGGGCCTGTACTTCGAGACGAGCGCCATCCCGTACGTGTTCCTGCCCGCGCCTGCGGGATCGATCCTCAGCCTCAGCCGCATCCCGAGCGGCGCCGGCGTGCGCGACTCGTTTGGACTGTGGGTGCGCGACCCTGTGATGGACATCTTCGCCGAGGTCGTGGAAGCGCAGTTCTCCCCGGCGATCTACAGCGGCGGCGCGCGTGTGCAGGACGTGAGCTACGGCGCGATCGGGATCACCTTCCAGCCGCAGATCTCGATCCTCGACACCGACATGGTGGTGGCGACGCAGACGAACGAGCTCGTGGCCTTGCACGGGATCCCTCAGGTCCCGGCGGGGTACCCGTTCTGGATGGACCCGACGCAGTTCTGGACGATCTCGGTCCAGGCGCTGCTCCCGGAACTGGACCTGGCGGACCTGCGCGTGGCGTGCGCTGACTTCGACGGTGACGGCGATGGCGACCTGGCGATCGCGAACAACCACAGCGACGACACGTGCCTGGCGTTCGTGCGCAACGACTGCACCTACGCCGACGCGGAGCCGCTGGTCGCGCCGTATATCGACGAAACCCCGCCTTCGCCGGACTTCCTGCCCTCGCCGTTCGAGATGGGCGTGGAAACGCCGCTCGAGGTGCGCCAGCCGCCGATCTTCGACGGTGTCAAGCCGACGCACGTGCGCGTGCGCGTGATGATCCGCGAGTACTACGACGGGCTGCCGCCGGGCTTCACCGAGATGCCTCCGGTCTCGCCGGAAGCGTGGTGGGAATCGGCCCCGATGGACTTGGCCGTGTTGCAGGACGTCGCGCTGCCCGGCAGCACCGCCCCGCACAGCTCCTACCTCTCGATCTCGGACACGACCGTGCTGCCGCTGTCGATCGTCACCCAGGCGCAGCTCACCACCGCCAACGTGCTGGCCTACTTCGAGTTCGTGCCGATGATCAAGGACGCGAACAACGTCGTGGTGCAGCGCGCCAACGCGACGGTGTGGGTCGGAGCGGTTTCCTCCTCGTCCGGGCTGTTGCAGAGCCTGATCTGCGAGGACGAACCCGACTCGTTCTCGGCCCTGTACCCGTGCTCCTCGTTCACGTCCGAGGACACCGGTCAGCTCATCACCGAGATGCACCGGCGCCAGGTGATCCGCCCGATCCCGCCCTCGCCGGTCCCGCAGTAGCGCGCGCAGCGCGGCTAACCCAAGCGCCTGCGGGCGAGCCGCCACGCGGCGAGCAGCGCGAGCAAGGCGAGCAGCGCCAGAACCATGCGAGCCAGGTTGGAGCCCCCAGCCTGGCTCGCTGTGTTGTCGAGGGCGCTCGCCGACTCGGGCGCGACGCGAGCAGGCGCCGTCGCAGCGTCGACGACCGGCGCATGACCCGCGCCCCAGGCGTGCACGAGGAAGTCCTGCAACTTCGGCGCGCGGCCCGCGCCGCCGCGACGCGCATCGCGCAGGGCTTCCGCCGGAGATGCGCCGGCGCCGACGAGGACGCTGACGCGCTCGAACAGGGCCACTGCGGCCTCGACTTCGAGATCGATCGGGGTTTGGAGCACGCAGTTGCTCCCGGCGAGGAGGAACGACGCGGCCAGACCCGTGCGGCCATCGTCTCCGAGCAGCACCGGACGCTGTGAGGCGCCGCACACGGCGAGAGCGACGAGGCGCGGCATGCGACGACGCTCGATCGAGTCGGACCACACTTCGCCGCCGCTGAGGAGGAACCCCGCTCGACACTCGCGCTGCGGGTCGTAGCGGCCGTGCGCGACGACCTGCAACAGCTGGTGCTCATCGCCGAGCGCGTCGAGCGCGGCGGCGACCGCGTCCTCGCCCACGCGCATCAGCGCGCGCCCGCCGAGTCGATCCGCCCACTGCTGCATGCGCTCCGGCTCGATGCCGACATCGGCCGGCGCCGCGGCCGCACCCAACAAACACGCGCGGAACTGCTCGAAGCCCACCTTGCCGAAGTCGTCAGCCCGGCGCGCCAGCTCCGCGGCTACGGGCATCGAGGGCGCGTACGTCATGGCGATTCGCGCGCCCAGACGTTCGCTCTCGCCCGTCTCGAGCAGCGCCAGCGGCAGGTGCCCGACGCTCTCGTCCCCCACGACCGTGACGCCGTCGAGTCCGTTCAGCCACGCGAGCCAATCGCGCGCGCCGATCAGCTCGGCGAGTTCGGTCAGCGCCTCGTGCACGCGCGCATCGCCGAGGTCCGCGCCGGCGTGCACCGCTCGCGTGGCCGCGTTGGCGAGCGCGCTGGCCGCCTCGCGCAGCCGTTCGCCGCCACCCACTTCGAAGCAGCGCAGCGCATGCGCGTCGACGAGGAACACGAACGAGTGGTCCCGATCCGACTGGAACACCACCAGGCCGCGGCCCGGACCGACGAGCCACTCCAGGTCCCGCTCGAGCGAACCGCTCGCGCGATCGAGTCCCAGCCCGCGCGCCAGCCCGCCGATGAGCTGCGCGCGATGGAGCCACTCCAGCCCGCGTCGCGCGCCGGCCTCGGGGCCGTGGACCGCGAGACAACCGCGCACCAGCTCGGCCAGCACGCGCTCGCGCTGGGCGAACTGCAACACCGCCACGGCCGAGCTGAGCTCCGCCACCACGGCCCAGTCGTCGAGGAAGCGCGCGGCCGAGCGCTCGAGTTGCTCCAGCGCCGCTCGCGCGCCGGGGCCGTCGCCCTCGACCAGCGCGATCCGCAAAGCGATCGCGTCGAGGTCGGCTGCCTCGAACGAAGGCCGGTGCGCGCTGTCCGACGGTCCCGCCACGCGCGCCAGCGCCTCCCGTGCGCCAGCGGCGTCGCCCGCGCCGACGAGGTAGGCCGCCGCGAAGTGCGCAGCGGTCGAACGCCGCGCGGGAGGTGCGCTCTCGTCGACCGACAGCGCGCGGATCACGCCGAGTTCGGACAGGTCGCTCGGGTCCTCACGCAGGCGCAGTTCATGACGAGCGATGGCGCGGCGCAAATCGAGCTGCGCGCGCTCGGACGCCGACAGCCCGTCGAGCAGCCCCGCGTCCTGCGCGCGTTCGATCAGCGGCTCGATCTCGTCCCAGGCTGACAGCGCGAGCGCCTGTCGCAGCCGCAGGTCGAAGACCAGCCAGCGGATCGGAAAGGCGTCGATCAACGTGGCGAGGCGCTCGGCCTGGTCGAGCCATTCCGCGGCGCGCGAAGGTCGCCCCAGGCTGATCTCCCCTTCGGCGCGCGCGGCGTACCAATACGCGGCGTTCGACAGCAGTCGCTCGGCATCGAACCCCTCGGGCCGCTCACCGCGCTCGAGCGCCGCGAGCACCGACGGGGCGCGGCTCACCGCCTCACTCGTCGCGTCGAGGTCCGCCAGCGCCAGCGCGAACTGCTGGCGGCTGAGCAGCCCCCGCGCACGCTCGACGCGCAGGTTGTTGACCATCTCGCGCGAGAGCTGCGGGAGCGAGAGCACGCGCTCGAACGCCGCGGTGACCGGCTCCAGCTCCAGTTCGCTGAACAGGAACTGCGACGAGGCGAGCAGGAAGTAGCCGCGCAGCTCGACGTCGGCGCCCAGGTCCGAGAGCGCGTCCGCCAGCTCGAGCATCGTCTGGCCCGACGAGCGCCCCGGCAGCGGCGCCTGCTTGTCCTCGGCCAGGTCGAAGCCGAAGTTGGCCAGCTCGTTCACGTCGGGCGCGGCCTGCGGATCGAGTCCGCGCGCCTGCGCGACGGCCTCCCAGACGGCCCGGGTGGCGGGACTCTGGGCCGCGGCGAGCGGCCCGCCCGCGATCAGCGCGCAACCCGCAAGGAGAAGGGCTGCGAGACGGCCAGCTCGCGTCCGGCGTTGTCCACCTCGACACGAGAGATCACGAGCGTGACCTGCTCGGGCCAGTCGCTCAGATCGGCCGTCGAGGGGGTCCAGGAGGCGCTCGCGCATCGCAGTCGCCGCAGGAGCTTACCGGTCGAGCCCGCGCCATCCACAGCGCGGAACTCGAGCGCGAAGCGTTCCGAGGCGCTCAGCGGAGACGCATCCCACTCGAGCGGGACGTCAGCGCTCAGCGGCGCCTGCGGCGAGCGCAGCGCGATGTGCGCGTCACGGTCACCGTTCAGCACTTGAACGCCGGGCTCCGCGGCCGGGCGACGCTGCACGAGCAGGGCGATCCCCACAGCGGTCACCACCAGCGCGGCCGCCGCGACCCAGCGCGTGACGACGACGCGGCGGACGGCCGACTGGCGCGCCTGGGCGATGCCGGCGAGTCGCGCGCGATCGGCGTCGCTCACCTGAGCGCGCGCCGCAGCGATCATCCGGCGCTCCAGCGCTCCTCCGGCGTCGAGCTCACGGGTGAGCGCGGACAATTCGGTCGCCGCGGCCCGCGCGTCGGGACGACGCGCGAACAGTTCGCGGATCTCCACCGAGTCGTCGCTGAGCTCACCGGCGACGTAGCTGGCAAGAAGCTCGTCGTCTCGGTTCATAACTGTCTCCTCAGATGCGGTTCGAGCGACGCCTTGAGCCGCTCGAGTCCGCGGTAGTAACGCGCCTTCACCGCGCTGACGGCCTCTCCGCGCCGGCGCGCGATCTCCTCGAAGCTCAGCTCGTCGTAGTGGCGCTGGGTCACGATCTCGCAGGTCGGCGAGCCGAGTCGCTCGACACACGCCCACAGGGTCGTGGATTCGATCTGTGTTGCATCGGGCTCGGCGCAGGGCGTCGCGTCGAGGCGGTCGGAGTCCACCAGCGCCAGGCGCGCACCACGGCGGCGGCGGTCGAGCGCCTTGTGCAGTTCGAGCTGGACGAAACGGAAGGCCCAGGTCTCGAGCGCAGCGCGCCCTTCGTAGGTGGAGAGCTTGCCCCACAGGGCGCCGAGGATGCTCTGCTCGATGTCGGCCAGTTCCTCGGGGCGCAAGCGGACCCCGAGCTGGCGCTGGAGCACGCGCAGCATCGCGGGCGTGCAGGCCAGGCGCTCCACCAGTTGATCCAGCGCGAGGCGGTCGCGCAGGAGGGCGCGCTGAACGAGCAGCCGATCGGCCGCGTGCGCGTCGGCCGGCATGGACTCCTCGCTGGGCCTGCTCGTCATTCCTCTGGCGGCCTCACGCGCCGGAGCGCGGCGAGGACGCGCGGAGTCTAGCGATGCGGGCTGGACGTCGGTCACAGCGAGCGACGCGGCGAGGCTGATCTGAGCGGGAGTGCCCATGACGGAAACATGGGCCCGCGACCCTGTCGAGAAGTCGCGGCGATCCTGAAAAAAGCTGGGGCGACAAGACGAGCCGAGGCGGCGCCCGGGGCGCGCTCGGAGTCGCTCCCGCAGCGGGACCCAGTTCCGAAACTTTTTCCGGAAACAGCCCTTGGCCACCTCAAGGGCTGGCGCGGATCGCGACGAAACACCGCGCGTCGCCGCAGTCCCCGCGCGCCCACGGGCCCCGTCCCTCCATGAATCGATTCCGCCGATCCTTCTCCGTCGCAGGCGCGCTCCTCGCCGCCCATGCCCTGGCCCTGGCCATGCTGACTGCGGAGCCGAACGCCGAGCGCAGCTTCGAGTTGAGCCTCTCGGTGTCGAGCACCCACTGGAGCGCGGTCAACCACGGCGACACGCCCCTGGCGCTGCTCCTTTCGGGCGCCGACGACACGCGCCGCGAGCAGATCGTGATCCCCGCCGGCGCCCGCTTCGACGCGCGCTTCGCACCGGCGGTGCTGCGCGGCCTCGAGCTGACCGTCGCCGGCCGCAACGACTGCGGACCCGTGCGCTCCGAGCGCTACTCGCTCGACGCCCTGCGCGCGCGCGGCGCCGGCGAACTGTGGTTCGACCTCGACAACTGCGGCGTGTCGGCCTGGGTGCGTCGCACCGAATGGCTCCACGGCGTCGACACGCTCGGCGACGACAACGGCAAGTCGAGCCCGCCTTCCAACCTCACCGCGCCCCACGTGCCGGTGATCACCCCCCACGACGGCCAGATCCGTCAGGCGCCTCCGCGACTGGAGCGCAAGCCGCTGCCCCCGGTGTAGCGGCGAACCGAACAGCCCTTTGTGAGAGAGGGGCTGGCTAGAGAGAGATGAGAGACGGTCGGCGGCCGCCGCGCTTGGTGCGCGACGGCCGCCGCTCCATTGTTCTCACTCGTCGCGCGAAGGCGCCGCGCGCCAACGCTCGTACAAGACCTCGCGGGCGTCGCGCACGATCGGCACGCGCCGGCGCAGCTCGCGCGCCTCGTCGAGCTCGACGCGCGCCCCGATCAGTCCCGGGGCGCCGGCGCCTTCGGCCAACGTGCGGCCGTGCGCATCGATCAGCAGCGAGTTGCCCGGGAACTCGAGTTCGAGTCCGCGCCGGCCGAGGAGCTCTCGCCCCGTGCGGTTCGCGGCGAGCACGAAGCACTGGTTCTGCACCGCCAGGCCGTGCATCAGCGCGCGGAAGTGGCTCGCGCGCGACGCGGGCCATTGCGCGGGGATCAGCACCAGCTCGGCGCGCTCCTGGAGGAAGCGCGAGGTGAGTTGCACGAAGCGCGCGTCGTAGCACACGCAGCCGCTGACGCGAGCGCTTCGGATGAGCGCGAGCGGCGGCGGCGCGTCGCCCGCGGAGAAGCTCTCGGGCTCCGCCGTCGGCGAGAACAGGTGCGTCTTGTCGTAGTGCGCAAGCTCGACGCCTCGCTCGACCAGCCGCCAGCGGTTGGCCGGCTTGCGCGACGCGCTGACGCCGAAGGTCGTGCCGCACACGACCAGTTCCAGCTCGGCCGACAGCTCGGCGACGCGCGCGTGCGAGCGTTCGTCGAGCGCCGCGAGCCGCTCGAGATCCGCGCCGGCGTCGGGGAACGAGCTGGCCCACATCTCGGGCAAGAGCACGAGCTCCACACCCTGCTCGCGCGCGGCGCGCAAACCGCGCTCGACTTCGGCGAGGTTGTGCGCGTGCTCGCCGCGGCGGACGTCGAATTGGAAGGCGGCGCAGTGCATCGCGGCGCGCACCTTACGGCGCGCATGCCGCGGGGCTCAACCGAGCTCACGGCGCGCTCCGAACGCCGCTTCGCGCGCGTGCGCCGCCGCGCTGCGCCTTTACTTGCTCGCGCGGGCGCGCAACGATCCTCGCTTCGAGCCCACGGGCGAGCGACGGCGCATGGAGCGGTTCTGGCAGCACATCGACGAGGGCTGGCTGGACTACGTCCTGCTCGCGCTGGTCGGTCGAACGGTCCTGTCGTTCCTGCCGCCGGGGCGCGTGGGCGGCACGCGGCCGATGGAATTGGCGCTCACGCTCGCCGTGAGCGTGCTGCTCGGCCAGATGGCGATGCTGTGGACGGTGAGCGTGCTGCCCGAGCTCGAGCACGGCCAGCGCTGGTGGTTCAGCGCGCCCTGGCTCGCGCTCGGCGCGCTGCGCTGGTGGACCCGGCCGCACGCCTTCGTCGCAGGTGAGCCGATCCCTGCCGCACGCGACGCGCGCGCGCGCACGCCGGCCGGTCTGGTGGTGCTCCTCGCGAGCGCCTCACCGCTGTGGTGGGTTCCGAACGAGACGCGCGATGACCTCGCCGGCCGCGCGATGGCTTCGATCGGCTTGTTCCTCATCGCGGTCGTGTGCCTGCATGCGTTGCACATGGCGCGGCGCGCGCTCGCCGGCCGCGTGCTCATCGTGGTGCTGCTCGTCACGACGCCCGCGCTGCGCGAGAGCGTGTTCCACCTGCCGACGCTGCCCACCGCCTTCGTCGCGCTCGCCTGCGCGGGCTTGATCGGCTGGACGCGCCGCGCCGATCCGCGCCACGCCGCGCTCGCCGCGTTCGGCGCCGCGGCGACCTATCCGTACTCGCCGACGACGTGGCTCGCGGGCCTCGTGACGCTGGCGCTCTTCTCCCACAACCACGCGCGGCGCCGAGCGCTGTTCATGGCGTTGGGACTGAGCGTGGTGTTCGTCGCGCCGATCGGCTGGCTCGGCAGCGCGGCCGCCGTGCGGCTCACGCACGCCTCCGACCTTCCGATCCTCGCGCCGAGCCTGTGGGAGGCCCTCGAACGCCGCGAACTGTGGGGCCTGGTGTGGCACGCATGCGCGCTGGCGATCGTCGCCGCTCTGGCGGGCGTCCGCGGCGGGCGGACGAAGGAGATGGGCCCCCGAGCCGGGGAAGCGCCTCGTCCGGGGATCGAGCTCCTGGCCGTGGTGGTCTTCGCCGCTCTGGCCTTCGCCGCGCACGCCGCGCTGCGCTTTGCGCCGGCGAACGTGATCGCCGAGCACGCGCGTCCGACCTGGCTGGGACTGCTCGCCATGCTGCTGCCCGCGCCGGCTCTCGTGTTGGCGCTGGTGTTCACACCGGGCGAACGCAGCGCCGAGCGCGGGGACGCCGTGTGAGCGAACGCGACGGGGCCTACTCGCGCGAGCTGCTGGAGGCGCTCGAGCGCGCCAGCGACGCGATGGAGCGAGGCGCGACGTTCAAAGCGGCGTACGAGCGCCTGCTGCTCGACGCCCGCGACGACGACGCCGATCGACTGATGCAGTTGCAGCGCGAGGCGCGCGCGACGTGGCTGCTGTTGCTGCGTGCGACCGCGCAGGGCCAGGCGCGCGCGCTCGTCGTCGGCGACGCGCTCAGCGGGAGCAGCGTGCCGCTCGGCCACCTCGGCTTCGCCACCACGTTGCTCGACGCGTCGAGCGAACGTCTGCGCTTCGCGCGGCTTCGCAATCGCAACCTTACGCCAGGCGACGAACCCAACACCGTGGCGTACGCGGGTGGCGCGCTCCCGTTCGCGGACGGCGCGTTCGAGCTGGTCGTGTTCGAGTCGTCGCTCGCGAGCGGCGAGCCGTCGCTCGACGAACTGCAGCGCGTGTGCCGAGGCGAACTCGTGCGCATCGCCGACAACCGCTTCGCGTACAAGCGCTCGAGCGGGCGGCGCGGCGTCTTCCGCGTCCCAGGGCCGATCGAGTACGCGCGTCGCGTGCTGGGCTCGAGCGGCGAGCAGTCGCTGGCCGGCTACCGCGCCGAGGCCCGCGCCGACGGTTTCGCGCCGCCGCGCGCCTTCGCGCTCTATCCCGACGCGCGCGAGTTCACGTACGTGGTCGGGCTCGACAGCGAGCAGCCGAGCCTCGAAGTCGGCCCCAAGGAGCGCGGCAACAAGCTCAAGCTGCTGGGACAGTCGCTGGGGCTGTTCCCGCTGCTCACGCCGTCGTTCGCGCTGCTCAGCGCGCGAAGTGCGATCGAGGACGCTCCGACGCGCGCCGAGCGCTTGCTCGACGCGCTCGCCGAGCGCTGTGGCGAGCGGCGCGGCGAACTCGAGCACGTCGTGGCGACGCGCGGCAACAGCGCGCTGCTCATGACTCGTCGTTCGGCGGGCGACGAGCGCGGCGAGGGCGACTGGTGCGTGCACATCGGCCTGTCGGCGGCGCAGCGCAGTCAGCTCGCGACGCACGCGCACTTCCTGCGCACGCTCGCGGAGCGCTTCCCGAACGTGCCCGCGCCCGAGCTGCTGTTCTGCGGCGAACTCGACGGCCTGTTCCTGACCTGCGAACGCCGCGCGAGCGGGCTGACCGCGCCGCAGCACACCGGCGAACCCGGGCCGACGCGCACGATGCTCGCCGACGCCGCGCGCGTGCTCGCGCAACTGGTGGTCGAGCCGGCCGCGCCGATGAGCGAAGCGGACTTCGAGCAGCTCGTCGCGCGCCGCTTTCGCTTGGTCGAGCGCTACTGCGGTCACGTGGACACCGCCGCGAACCTGCGCGCGATGATGGAGCGCGCGCGGGAGCAGCTCGTCGGCCGCACGTTCCCGCGCGTCGTCTACCACGCCGACCTGCGCAGCAAGCACGTGCAGGTCGACGCGCGCGGCCGGATCACGGCGCTGCTCGACTGGGGCTCGGGCGAGGAGCGCGACCTGCCCTACTTCGACTTGTTCCACCTGATCGTGCACGAGCGCAAGCAGGCCGAGGGACTCGACGCGCGCACGGCCTGGCGCCTGACGAGCGATCCGAGCACGCTGCGCGAACACGAAGCGGCCGCTCTCGACGATTACTCGCGGCGCCTGGGGCTCGACGACGAGTACCGACGCGCGCTCGCGGGCTTCTATCCCGTGCTGGTGGCCGCGATGGCCGAGAGCCATTGGGACTACAGCCGTCCGCGCTGGCTGCGCCGGCAGTTCGGGTTGTGAGCTCCGCTGGAGCGCTTCGGTGTGGCGCGACCCTCACGTCGCTGCGCAGCCAGATGCGTTTTCCTAGCGACGCGCGGGCGTCGCCGCGCGGCGGAGAATCGCAAGCGGGAGATCGGACACGGCGCGCTATAAGGGCCCCGGCCCATTCGTTCCGAAGGAGGAGACGATGTTGACCATCCTCGGTTGGCTGGCAGCCGGACTGGGCTTGCTGGCGGTGTTCCTCGCGTTCGCCTACGTGCGCCGCCCGTACTGGGGCTGGGTGATCGCCGGCGCGATCGGTCTGCTCGTGTGGTGGGCCGGCGGGCCCGCGGCGGCTTGGCTGTTCTGGCCGGCGTGCGGACTGTTCGCACTGCTCGCGCTCGTGTTCGGGCTGCGCCCGCTGCGGCGCGGGATCGTGACGGCGGCGGCGATGCCGCAGGTGCGCAAGATCCTGCCGAAGATGAGCGACACCGAGAAGGCGGCGCTCGAAGCCGGCAGCGTGTGGTGGGACCGCGAGCTGTTCAGCGGCGCGCCGCAGTGGGACAAGCTCGTCGGCTTCGCCTGCCGCGGACTCGACGACCGCGAGCGCGCATTCCTCTCGAACGAGATCGAGACCTTGTGCCGCATGCTCGACGACGACCGCGTCACGCGCGAAGGCGATCTGCCGCCGCAGGCCTGGGAGTTCATCAAGCGCACCGGGCTGATGGGCATGATCATCCCGCGCTCGTACGGCGGGCTCGAGTTCTCCGCCAAGATGCAGTCGGCGGTCATCGCCAAGCTCTCGTCGCGCTGCGTCACGGCGGCCGTGACGGTGATGGTGCCCAACTCGCTCGGCCCCGCGGAGCTGCTCCTCCACTACGGAACCGAGGAGCAGAAGAAGCACTACCTGCCGCGGCTCGCGAACGGCGAGGAAACGCCGTGCTTCGCGCTCACCGAACCGTGGGCGGGCTCGGACGCCGCGTCGATGCGCAGCGTCGGAGTCGTGTGCCGAGGACAGTGGCAGGGCCGCGAAGTGCTCGGCATGCGGCTCACCTGGGAGAAGCGCTACATCACGCTCGCGCCGATCGCGACCGTGCTGGGCCTGGCCTTCAAGCTGCGCGATCCCGAGCACCTGCTCGGCTCGGAAGACGAGCTCGGCATCACCTGCGCGCTGATCCCGACCGAAACGCCGGGCGTCGAGTGCGGCGAGCGCCACGACCCGCTCGGCGTGCCGTTCATGAACGGCCCGACGCGCGGTTCGGACGTGTTCGTGCCGCTCGAGTTCATCATCGGCGGTCCGAAGATGGCCGGGCGCGGCTGGGTCATGCTCATGCAGTGCCTCGCCGCGGGCCGCGGAGTTTCGCTGCCTGCGCTCGCCGCGGGAGCGTCGCAGCTCTCGACGCGACTGGTCGGCGCCTACGCGACGGTGCGCGAGCAATTCGGGCTCTCGATCGGCCGCTTCGAAGGCATCGAGGCCAAGCTCGGCCGCATCGCCGGACTGACCTACGCGATCGACGGCGCGCGTGCGCTCACGCTGGGCGCGCTCGACGCGGGCGAGAAGCCGGCCGTGATCACCGCGATCATGAAGGCCTACACGACCGAGGCGATGCGCGTGGTCGTGAACGACGCGATGGACGTGGTCGGCGGCGCCGGCATCTGCCGCGGGCCGCGCAACGTGCTCGCGACCGCTTATCAGTCCACGCCGATCGGCATCACCGTCGAAGGCGCGAACATCCTCACGCGCTGCATGATCGTGTTCGGCCAGGGCGCCATCCGCTGCCATCCGTGGGTGCAGGACGAACTCGCCGCGGCCGAGAAGAACGACCTCGACGGCTTCGACCGCGCGTTCTGGGGGCACGTCGGACTCGTGTTCACGAACATGGCGCGCTCGATCGTGCTCGGCGCGACCGGCGGCGCGCTCGCCGTGAGCCCCGTGTCGGGACCCGCGACGCCGCACTTCCAAGCGCTCTCGCGCTACAGCGCCGCGTTCTCGTTCGCCGCCGACGTCGCGATGGGCACGCTCGGCGCCTCGCTCAAGCGCAAGGAGAACCTCAGCGGCCGCCTCGCCGACGCGTTGGCCTGGCTGTACATCGGCTCCGGAACGCTCAAGCGCTTCGTGGACGAAGGTCAGAACGCGGGCGACCTGCCGGCCTTCCGCTGGGCGATGCGCCACATCGAGCACGAGATCGAGCGCGCGCTGACCGGCCTGATCGACAACCTCCCGGCGCGACCGATCGCGTGGGGCTTGCGACTGGCGCTGTTCCCCGTCGGCGCGAGCGCCAAGCCGCCCTCGGATCGAGTCACGAGCCAGCTCGCACGCGCGATCCTCGACGACGGCCCCGCGCGACTGTCGCTCTCGAGCGGCATCTTCGTGCCTTCCGCCGATGCGCCGGGCCTGGGCGAGCTCGAAGCCACGCTCGACAAGGTGATGGCCGCAAAGGACGCGCGCGAGCGCATCAAGGAAGCGCAGCGACGCCAACTTTTGCCGCGCGGCTCGCCGCTCGCGCTCGCGCGCCAGGCGGTGGAGAAGAACGTGATCACCGCCAGCGAAGCGGAGTCGATCCGCGTCGCCGAGGCCGCGCGCGATTCCGCCGTGCAAGTCGACTCGTTCCCGAGCGAAGCGCTGATCGGCGTCGCGGCGGAGGCGTCGCTTCCCGGCGCGCGCTAACGAGTCGGTCACATCCGCCGCGCAGGACTCCGCGCGCGCGGACTAGCGGTAGCGTCGAGCGCGAGCGCTGGCGCACGCTTCGACCGCAGGGGTCGCACTCCGTCGGCGCAACGCCTTCGAGAGACGACACCATGACCCTCGCGCACTCCCCCGTCGCAGCCGTGCTCCTCGCCAGCAGCGCGTTAGCGCAGTTGAGCGTGACTTCGGTGCAGCCGCAGCCCCACGCCGCGAACCAGGCCTCCAACTCTGGCTTCGTGGTCGACTTCGATCGCGCGCTCGACGCGACGACGCTCGGCGAGTTCCGCGTGTACGGATCGATCGGCGGGCCCGTCGACGGAGTGTTCACGCTCTCCAACGGCGGCGCGCGCGTGAGCTTCACGCCGCGGCGGCCGTTCGGCGCCGGCGAAGTCGTGCAACTCAACCTCAGCGAGGCGTTGCGCGCCGCCGACGGCAGCTTCCTGCGCGCGCAGGGCTACTGCTCGGCGTTTCGCGTGGTCACCGCGCCGGCCGATCTGGTGTTCAAGACGCTCGCGAGCTGGGACGCCGACCCCGCGACGTTCGCGCGCATCTACGGCGCGCAGGTGTGCGACTTCGACGGCGACGAGTACTCCGACATCGCGCTGGTGTGCGAGAACACCTCCGACGTGCGCGTCTACCTCAGCGATGCGGACGCGAGCGGGAGCTTCGGAGCGCTCGTCGGAACGCCGAACGTGACGGGCTCGATGCCCAGCCCCAACGAGAACGCCGACCTGGACGGCGACGGCGAGATCGACGTGGTGACCTGCGACACCGCCGGCGACAGCGTGAGCGTGCTGCTCGGCAACGGCGACGGCACGTTCCAACCCGCGGAGGTGTACTCCATGGGCGCGGGTCCGCACGGCATGGCGCTCCTGGACGTCGACGGCGACGGCGACATCGACGTGATGAGCGCGAACACGGGCTCAGACAACCTCGCGCTGCGCCGCAACAACGGCGACGGCACGTTCGGCCCCGCGAGCTTCCTGCCGAGCGGCGTCCGCGGTGCGTGGGCCATGGCCGCCGGCGACATGAACAACGACAACATCGTGGACGTGGTCGTGGGCGGGCGCTTCAGCAGCGACGTTCGCGTGCACCTCTCGAACGGCGACGGCGCGTTCACCATGCAGCCCGCGGTCTCGACGGGCGGTCAGACCTGGATGATCGTGCTCGGCGACGTGAACGGCGACCGCCAGCTCGACGTGTCGAGCGCCAATGGCCCGACGGGCAACGGGGCGATCCTGCTGGGCGACGGAGCAGGCGGACTTAGCGCGGCGGCAGTGATGCCGGGCGCCGGACAGATGACGGCCACCGACCTGGGCGATCTCGACGGCGACGGCGACCTCGACTGGGTCCTGTCGTCGTTCGGCGGCGGGCGCTGGACGATCTACCGCAACAACGGCGCAGGCGGCATGACGCTGCATCAGACGATCTTCGCCGCGTCGAATCCGGCGTGCGCCGCGATGCTCGACATCGACCGCGACGGAGACCTCGATCTCGCGCTGCTCGACGAGATCGCCGACACCTGCACGATCCTCGAGAACGGAGTTCTCGACGCGGAGACCTTCTGCGCCGGCGATGGAAGCGGCGTCGGCTGCCCGTGCGCGAACACCGGCGACGACGGCCACGGCTGCGCGAACTCAGAGCCCACGGGCGGCGCGCTGCTCAACGCGCGCGGCCGCGCCAGCGTCGCGAACGACTCGCTCTCGCTCGCCGTCGGCGGCATGCCGAGCGCATCGACGGCGCTGCTCTTCCAGGGCGCGGTGGCGCTCGTCGGCGGGGCGGGCGCGCCGTTTCACGACGGCCAGCGCTGCATCGCCGTTCCGACCCAGCGGCTGGGCGTCAAGGCTGGCGTGAGCGGCTTTGCAGCCTGGGGCGTGACCGAGGGAGACGCGCCGCTCTCCGTGCGCGGCGGGATCTCGCTCGCCGGCGGAACGATGCACTACCAGGTCTGGTACCGCGACTCGGCGCCGTTCTGCACGGGCTCGACCGCGAACCTCTCCAACGGCGTGCGCGTCGTCTGGACACCCTGACCCGCGCGGGCTCTACGCTAAAGGGATGGGCAAGGAGCACATCCCCACCACGCAGGCGATCCGCGTGCTGCGCGAGCACGCCGTAGCGTTCGAGACACACGTCTACGACTACGTCGAAAAGGGCGGCGCGTCAGCCTCGTCGAGCGCGCTCGGCGTTCCCGCGCACGCGGTCGTCAAGACGTTGGTCATGGAGGACGACTCGCGCCAGCCGCTGATCGTCCTCATGCACGGCGACAAACAGGTCTCGACCCGCGCGCTGGCTCGCGCGATCGGCGCGCGCTCGATCCAGCCCTGCAAGCCCGACGTGGCGGACAAGCACTCGGGCTACCAGGTCGGCGGCACCAGCCCGTTCGGCACGAAGCGCGCGATGCCGGTCTACCTCGAGCGCAGCGTGCTCGCGCTCGAACGCGTGTGGATCAACGGCGGCCGCCGCGGGTTGCTCGTGAGCCTCGCGCCGTCCGAGATCGTGCGCGTGCTCGCCCCCACGCTCGTGGACGTCGCGATCGACGCGTGAGCGGCGCCACGCGGATCAAGGCTCGACGTAGAACTCGATCGCGTCGAGATCGTCCGTCGCTTCCCGTGGACGCTTGAAGGACCGTCGCGACGGCGGGGCCGCGTGGCCGTGGTCACCGCCCGGCGGCCGCCGTCGAGGCATCCGGGCTCAGGGCTGGCGCACGGGCCCGAGAACCACTCGGAACCCCCGGAACGGCGACGCTTCATCCTGGGACGCGAAGCCACGACGCGCAGAGTGGCAGTATTCCAACTCCACGATGATCGAGCCGCCTCGCCTGATCTTGTTCGTTCCACCCGTCACGAACGGATCGGTCTGAGGTGCGGCCCCATAGTCCGCGTACGTATCCAGGCACCACTCTTCGACATTGCCGTGCATGTCGTAGAGACCGAGCGCATTCGGCGCGTAGCTCCCGACGGGCAACGTGCCCAACGGGAAGGTGCACGGGTACACGGCGGCGTCCTCACAGTCGAGCGAGGCGCCGAAGGAGAAGGGTGTGGTCGTCCCGGCTCGACACGCGCGTTCCCACTCGGCCTCGGTCGGCAGGCGGTACTCGTAGCCAGGCGGCACGCCCCCCGACGCCGCGCGCTGCGCCGTCAACGCCGCGCAATAGGCGCGCGCTTCGCTCCAGGTGATGTTGTTCACGGGGCGGTCGACGCCCACGTACCAGGACGGATTCACGCCCATCAACGACTCGTACTCTTGTTGTGTCACCTCGAAGCGCGACATCCAGATGCAGTCGCTCAGGCTCACGTCGTGGGCGGGCAGATCCTCGGTGCTGCCAGTCGGATACCACCACATAGGGTAGTTTCCGCGCCCCATCGTGAATGTGCCCGGAGGGATCAGGACCATCCCGGGAATGCTGGAGTCGCAGGGAATGACGACGGCGTTGCTGACTGTCATCTCTAGCGCGTTGGAGAGGTTCGCGCCTGCGGGAGCGAGAGGATCGCGACACCAGGTCTGTACGTACACCTTCGCGCCGGCGAGCCATGGATTGCCCAGGGCGGTGGGGTGAGCGATCTGGTACGCGTCCCAGCTCAGCGTCAACACCCCCTCGCACAGGCCCGTCGATCCGCCGGAATTCGCTGGCGGCCCCATGCGCTGAATCGGCGCCGCCACGCAACGCCAGCTCGAACTCGCGGGTGTGAACGGAGTGGGCGTGAAGCCGAGATTGTTGACGCCGTAAAACGACATCCCCAGCTTGTTGCCTTCCATCCCACTGGTGGTGATGACACAGCCGTACGTGTTGGCGACGTTGGGCGGAACGTTGGCCGCGATGGTGGGCGCGCAGCCGTTCGTCGACGTACCCGAGGTGCAGTAAGTCGATGGAAGCTGCTGCGCTAGGCCCAGCGGAGCGCTGAGCGCGATCGCGAGAGACAAGACATGGGCTCGATACATCGAGGTTGCTCCCTGGGGCTCGCGTGGATCAGCGAGCCAGAGTGGTTCCGCTCCTCGGATGCTAGCACCGGCTCGCGGGGTCGAGTGGGGGCGACCAGAAGTCCGGCTCACCGGCAACTCCGTGAGTCGGTGAGGCGAGGAGCGCTGGGGCCCCGCTGTGGATGGGTGAGGGGTCCCTCGATTTGGAGGGATCCCCGCTCCCATCAACGCGCGTGCGGTTCACATCAGAGGCGCCCCGATCTCACGGCTGCAGCGTGAGCTCGATCGCATCCGAGAGGTTCGTCGACCTGGAGGCGGGCGGGTCGCGGAACCAGGCCTGCGCGTAGACCTTCGAACCAGCGGACAGGCTCTGCCCCGCGAGCGAGCCCCCGCTGGCGAAGATCAAGGCGTTGAGGTCGGTGGAGAGCACGCCTTGACAGCTCGACGGTGCGCCGCCGGAGTTCGTGACGGGCGCGCGTTGCGTGGGCGTCTTGACGCACAAGAAGCTCGAGCTCGTCGCGCTCCACGGAAGCGCTGCCGGCGCGAGGCCGAAGAAGAACAGGCCCTGGCGCGAGCCTTCGACCTGCAGCGCCGACACGATCGCGGATCCCGCGCCGGAGGCCGAGGGAGTTCCCGAGGCGAGCTGCACACTCGGCGTGCAACCGTTGGTCGTCGTTCCCGCCGTGCAGTAGTTGATCCAGTCGCTCGCACCGATGGCGAGGATCTGCGAGGCGTTGAAGCGCCCGACGTAGAGGCGCTTGTCGGGCCCGATCGCGAGGTCCATGAACCCGCTCGCGAAGCCCGAGCCGATCTGCGTCGCAACGCCGTTCGCCGCAACGCGGCTCAGCGCGCCGGATGAGATGTTGAGCGCGTACAGCTCGAAACCCCACGGCCCGCCGGCGCCGAATTCGATCGACACGCGCGCGGAGAAGTTCGCGAACGAGCCGTTGAGCAGCGTTCCGTTGGCCGCGTACTCGAAGATCCGGCCGTTCGCGTCGGCCACGAAGATGCGGTCGTCGGGCGCGATGGCCAAGCTGCCCGGCGTCGATCCCGCGGGCAACGTCGCGATCAGCGTGGGCGACTCCCCGGCGGAGCTCACTCGCAACTGACGCGTGGTCGCATCCGCGAACACGAGCCGGCCGGTCGAGTCGAACTTCATGTCCGAGGGATTGAGCCACTGAGTCGACTGCCACAGCTCGACGATGCTCTGGTCGGGCCGCACGGCGCTGATCGCGCCGAGTGTGTTCGCAACCTTGATCCCCCCCACCAGCACGCTTCCCGGCACGCCCGAGACCGCGCCCAACGTGTCGACCGCGACCGCGTCGGGATCGGGAATCGCGCTCGCGCCGTAGCTCGCCACCGGCGTCCCGCCAGGCGCGATGCGCGTGATGAAGCGCGGATCCGGCGTCCCTGCGGTCGTCGAGTCGCGGCCGCAGAACAGCGCGCCGCTCGCGTCGAAGCTGAGCCACACCGGTCCGCTCACGCCGCTGGCGTAGGTGGTCACCGAGTAGCCCGGCGCCGATTGGGCCAAGCTTGGCCGCGCGAGCGCGGCGCACAGGGGCACGGCGAGCGCGACGGCGGTCGCGGTGCGTTCGGTCCAGACTGATTGTCGATTCGGGCGCATGGGGGGGTGCAATCGGCGGCGGGTTGGTCGCGAGCTCAGGCACTGACGAACATCCGCGTCGCTGCACGCGCGTTACTGCGGAATGCGAGCGCGCGAACCGCTCCTGGCCGCGCTCCCACGGTGTGGGTAGCTTCTGCGTCCATGCCCCGTTCGATCCGCCGCGCTGCGTTGTTCCTGCCGTTGATCTCGGCCTGCCAACGCGAGGCGCAGCTCGAGGCCAGCGAGAAGCCGGTCGCGCCGCGCATCGAGCTGGTCGACGTCGCGCGCGAGGCCGGCCTCGAGCTCGTGCAGGTCAGCGGCGATCCGCGCCGCTGGTACATCCTCGAGAGCAACGGCACGGGCG
>CALKYE010000205.1 GCA_938003765.1 uncultured Planctomycetia bacterium | reverse complement strand
CGCTCGAACTCCTGCTGCGCGAAGCGGTCGGTCATGCCGGCGATGTAGTCGCACACGGAGCGCTCGAGGCCGACCTGATCGGCCCAGCGCGCGTACCACGGCGCCATCTCGCCGGGGCGCGCGACGTAGGCCTCGAACAACGCGCGCAGCGTTGCCGCGGCGTGCTTGGTGAGCTCGGTGAGGTGCGCGTGCTTGTAGAAGCGCCGGTCGAGGAAGATCTCGAGCTCCGCGACCTGGGCTTTGACCTCGGCCGAGTGCGCGATGAGCATCGTCGGGTGCGCGCGCACTTCGTCGACGCTGCGGACGCCTGAGGCCGCGATGCGCTCGGCGCTGGCGCTGATCAAGTCCGTGATGCACAGCTTGAGCATCTCGTTGGCGATGCGCTTGATGCGCAGCTTCGAATCGTCGCTCGCCTCGAGGAAGCTCGGATGGCGCCGGTCGACCGCCGCGCGCGCGGTGCGCCACAGCTCGCAGGCGCGCTCGAGCTCGTCGAACTCGAACATGCCGGCCGACAGGCCGTCCTCGACGTCGTGCATGTCGTAGGCGGTCGAGTCGGCGAGGTCGACGACCTGCGCCTCGAGGCACGGGCGGTTCGGTTTGGGCCGGAACTCGTCGGGCCAGTCCTCGTCCTTCTCGTGCTTGAGCAACGACTCGCGCACTTCGCGCGTCAGGTTGAGGCCCGGATAGTCGGGGCTGCGCCGCTCGAGCAGATCGACGACGCGCAGCACCTGGAAGTTGTGGCGGAAGCCGCCGTGCGCGTGCATGAGCCCGTCGAGCGCCCACTCGCCGCGGTGGCCGAAGGGCGGGTGCCCGATGTCGTGCGCCAGCGCGAGCGCCTCGCAGAAGCTCTCGTTGAGCGCGAGCGCGCTGCCGATCGAGCGCGCGACCTGCGCGACCTCGAGCGAGTGCGACAACCGCGTGCGGAAGTGGTCGCCCTCCCAGTTCACGAACACCTGCGTCTTGTACATCAGCCGCCGGAAGCCCGTGCAGTGCACGATGCGGTCGCGGTCGCGCTCGAAGTCCGTGCGCAGCTCGTCCGGCGGCTCGGCGTGCTTGCGGCCCCGCGAAAGCGCGCTGTGGAGCGCGTAGGGGGCGAGCGCGCTGGCCTCGCGGGCTTCTTTGGCGCGGCGGTCGAACAAACGCGGTCCGTGATCCATGCGCATCGAATCCTAAGCTGCTCCTGTGCTACTCCTTCGCGGAGTCCTCGCGTGGCGCGGGGATTCTCCTCGAAGTAGTAGCGACAAAACCAACAGATCAGCGCGGCTGAGTGCCGCGGGGCATGTTGGCGCTTTGGCCGACATGCCCATAGGTTGCGGCGTGAAAGCCGCGCTGCGCGGCCGCGCAGCGTGAGTCGACTCGCGCGCGCCGCCGCCGCCTGTTCCAATCTCCGCCCGCATGGACTCCCGCACCTTCGTTCTCGTCGCGAGCCTGGCCGCGTTTTCTTCGTCCTGTGGCGATGCGCCGCGACCGGCCACGCCCCAGTCGGCCCCGCCGCCCGTTTCCAACTCGACGGGCGCCTTGCCGCAGGGACATCCGCCGCTGAACGAGATGCCTCCGGGGCATCCGCAAGTCCCGGGCGCCGCGACGCAGCGCGCTGAGCTCACCGATCCCAGTCAGTTCGCGGGTGTCGCGCTGCTCAAGGGCGAGCTCGCGAGCGCGACGCAAGGCCGGTTGATGGTGACTCTGCGCCAGAAGGGCCAGAGCGGCCCGAAGATGCCGCTGTGGGCCTATGTGGTCGATCTCGACGACCCGGAGGCGGAGAAGAAGGGCCTGATGCCGGCGAAGGACGGAGCGCGCGAGTTCGTGTTCGTGCTCAACAAGGACACCACGATCCTGCCCTCGCCGCTGCCCAAGAGCGTGGAGCTGGAGGTGGAGCTGCGCTTCGACCTCGACGGGAGCGTCGACACGCGCGACGACGCGTACTTCGCCGTCACCGACGCCGTGCGCGGCGACACGCAGCTCGAGCTCGTGCTCGAAAAGCCGGCGCAGAAGTGACGGCGATGGGCGCTGAACCGAGCGCGGGCGGAGCTCGCTGGTACGAAGACGCCTTCCGCGCCGACTACCTGCGCGTGTACCCGCACCGCGACCTCGAGGCCGCGCGCGCGGAGGTGAAGTGGCTGCTCGCGCAAGGCGTCGGCGGCCGCACGCTCGATCTGTGCTGCGGCTTCGGCCGCCACACGCTGCTGCTCGCCGAGGCCGGCGTCGACGTGTTCGGGCTCGACCTCTCGCGCGACCTGCTGCTGCAGTCGCGCAGTCTGCCGCAAGGCGACAAGCTCCTCGGCGGTCGACTCGTCCGCGCCGACGCGCGCGAGATCCCTTTCGCCACCGGCGCGTTCCGCACGGTGGTGAACCTGTTCTCGTCCTTCGGCTACTTCGGCGAGCTGGGCGACGCGCAAGTGCTGCGCGACCTCGCGCGCGTGCTCGCGCCGGGCGGCCTGGCGGTGCTCGACCTGATGAACCCCTCGTTCGTGCGCGCCGGCCTGCGGGCCGAGAGCGTGCGCGAAGGCGCCGACTTCCTGCTGCGCGAGAGCCGTTCCTTGCTCGAAGGCGGCCGCCGCGTCGTCAAGGAAGTCGAGCTGCGCACCGACGGCGACGTGCGCCGCTGGCGCGAAGACGTGCGCCTCTACGAGCTGCCGGAATTCCGCCAGCTCGCGCGCGACGTGCGCCTGGAGCTGCTCGACGTGCGTGGCGGCTTCGACGACTCGCCGCACAGCGCTTCCTCGCCGCGGATGCTGGTGCGCCTGCGGCGGGCCTGAGGTCGGGTCAGACGAGGAACTCGTCGAGCTCGCCGTCGAGCACGCGGTGCAGCTTGCCCGACTGCGATTTCGAGCGCATGTCGCGCACCAGGGGCGCTGAGCCGAGTTGGTAGCGGCGCACGACGTGCTCGCCGCCCGCCGTGGATTCCTTGCGTGACTCGAGCAGGAGCCGCGCGTGGTGGAGCGCCTTCTTGGGCGGTTGCGCGCTCCACACGACCGCCGAGCGCGCGCGCCGCTCGTCGAAGACCTTGGCCTCGAGCGTGGGGCGCTCGATCTGTCGCCCGCGCACGCCCGAGAGCTTGCGCGTCGAGCTGGAGAGCCCGTCGCGCGCCGCGTCGAGGCCCGCTTCGGTGACGGCGTGCACGTCGACTCGCACGGCCTCGCGCTGTGTTCGAGCGCCCTTCGCGCCCGCGCGCTTGTCGCCGTCGGTCTGCTGGAACGTGTGCAGGCCGCTCTCGCCGCGCAGCAGCTCGTGAGCGCCCGCTCCCCGCACGGCGAGCACGAGCGAGTCCTCGTGCGGCTCGCCGCCGCAGCGATCGGAGAGCGTCTCGCACTCGTAGCCGTGGCGCTCGGCCCAGGCGCGGTACATGCGCGCCAACAGGTGGACGCCGTCGAGCCCGGCCGTCGAGCGTCGCACGGAAGTGATCTCGACCAACGCGTCGCCCAGACGGCTTCCGTCGCTCAGCGCGGCGATCTTCGCGAGCAACGTCAGTTGCGCGGCGCTCAAGTTGAGCTTGTCGTAGTCCTGCGCCGAGCTTCGCGGTCCGCGCGGGCGCGCGAGCCGATCGATCAGACCGCGTGCGCCGCGCGTGAGCTTGGCGATGCGCTCGAGCAGTTGGTCGATGCGGTGCAGCTCGTCCAGTGAACGCGCTGACTGCGCAGCGTCGGTCCAAAAGCCGGGCGCGTTCGAGGCCTCGACGAGTTCGCTGCGACGCGCGGTCCAGCGCGCGGCGAGTCGTTCGATCGCGTCCACGGCGGCGGCGAGGCCTTGCGCGCGCTCGCGCAACGCATCGGAGTGCGCGGGGGCGGCCGCCGGCGCGAGCGTGGAGTGCTCGCTCACCGGGCGCACGACATCGACGGCCACGGCGCCGCTCGCATCCACGCGCAAGCGCAGCACCGATCCGGCCTCGATTCGACCGCTGGCGATGGCGCGCGCGACGGGCAGCAGCACTCGGCGCTCGATCGTGCCCTTGAGCGGGCGCGCGCCGAAGGCCTGCGTGTAGCCCTCGCGCACGAGCAAGGAAACCAGCGTCGGATCGACGTCGATCGACAGGCCGCGCCGTTCGATGCCGCGCCGCTCGAGCATGCGCGCGAGCTCGCGGCGCGCGATCTGCTCGGCGCTCTCGAGCGACAGCGGCGCGAAGTGCACCACGCGGTCGATGCGGGCGAGGAACTCGGGGCGGAAGAAGCTGCGCAGCTCGCGCTGGACGTCGTCGCTCGCCGGCGTCTCGACGCCGCTGGCGCCGAAGCCCAGCTTGGGATCGACGCGCACGGCCGAGCCCAGGTTGCTGGTCATGATCAGGATCGTGCGCCGGAAGTCGACCGTGCGGCCCGAGCCGTCGGTCAGTCGGCCCGCGTCGAAGATCTGCAGGCACAGGTCGAACACGTTCGAGTGCGCCTTCTCGATCTCGTCGAGCAGCACCACCGACAGCGGCCGCTCGCGCACGGCGCTCGTGAGCACGCCCTGGCGATGCGCGGAACCGTGCAGCCGCTCGAAGGCCTCGTAGGTGGCGTACTCGCTCATGTCCAGGCGCACCAACCGCGCGGGATCGCCGAACAAGCGCTCGGCGAGCGCGCGCGCGAGCTCCGTCTTGCCGACGCCGGTGGGACCGACGAACAAGAGCACCGCCAGCGGCTTGCCCGGATCGTTCAGGCCGGCCTTGAAGAGCGTCACGACGTCCGTGACGGCCTCGATGGCGTCGCGCTGGCCCATCACGCGCGCGGCGAAGAACTCGCGCACCGCGGCCGGATCGAGCGGCGTGTCGTCGTCGAGCAGGTCCATCGGGACGCCAGTCACGCGCCGCAACTCGTCGAGCAACGCCGGCACCGTCAGCGGCTCGCCGGGGCGTTGCTCGAGCACGCCGCGCAGCAGCGTCGCGCTGCGTCCAGGTTGCGCAGCGGCCGGGACGAACATCTCCGAGTAGTCGATCAGGCGCTCGAGAACCGCATCGCTCGCCGGTGCGTTGGCCTCGTCGCAGATCGCGCGCAGGATGCGGCGCGTGCGAGCTTCGTCGGCCGGCTCGACTCGGATCTCGGTCCACACGCGGCGCGCCGAGGCGTGTCGCCCCAGCCCGGTCGCCAGTTCCTCCGCAGTGGTTTCGCCGACGATCGTCAGCGCGCCGCGCTCGATGTAGCTGGCGAGCGACGTGCCGACGTTGCCATCGGAGTGGATCGTCGTTCCCGTGCTCGTGAGCAGGTGCGCCATCGGCACGAACAACACCGAGCCCGGCGACTTGCTGAGCGACTGGACCAACTCCTCGAGCTTGGTCTGCCACTCACCCAGGTACCTGGTGCCCGCGAGGAAGTCGCCGGGCGACATGCGCACGACGCGCACGGGCGCGCCGGGCCGCAGCTCGCGGCGCGAGAGCTCGTTCACGATCGCTGTCTTGCCCGCGCCGCTCGGGCCGACGAGCAACGCGGCGCGACTGCTCGGTCGGCGCAGCACGGCGAGCACGGCTTCGACCTGTGCGTCGAGCTCGAACGCGCGCGGACCGAGCGGTTCCTGCGGCGCGGCCACCGTGTCGGCGACGGGCGCCGTCGGCGCCGCTTCCTCACGTCGACGCAGCTCGTCGATGGCGCGGGCGAACTTGCGCGGAGCGAGATCCTCGAGCTGCTCGAGCGCGGCCGCCACGATCGACGACGCCGGCAGCGCCAGCACCTCGGGCAAGCCCTTGCACTGCTTCACCAGCTCGTTGAGCGCGACGGCGGCGGCGCGCAGGACCTCCCTGTCGTGCTGCTGCGCGAGCGCCTCGATCAAGACCGGCACGGCGCGCTCGGGGTGGCGCTCGGCGAGCAGGGCGCACAGGCGCGCGCGAATCGTCGTGCTCTCGTCCTCGTGCACCGCGATGGCGAGCGTGTCGAGCAGCTCTTCGCGCTCGACGGCGCGCTCGATCAGCGTGGAGCGCACGCTTTCGTCCGTGTCTTCGAGCAAGAGCGCGTACAGCTCGTCGTCGCCCCAGTGCGGATCGTCGCTCATGGCTTCGGCCAGCGCGCGACGCACCTGAGCCTCGCGGTCCTTCGCGAGCACGCGCGCGATCGCGGCCGAGGCCATCTCGATGCGACCGGGCAAGGCCGACGCAGCGACGCGTCTCACGAGCGCGCTCGCGTGCGTGGCGCACGCGCGCAGGATCTGGATCTCGTCGGAGCGCAACAGCGCCGCCAGCTCCGCCGCTGCGCCATCGTCGCCGCGCGCCACACGCGCACAAAGTTGCTCGAGCCGCTCTCCCATGCGGCGAGAATAGCAGTCGGCTCACGCCCGCTGCGCGCTGTCGCTTTCGTGTCGATTGGAGTGGTGGAGCGACGTCTCCGGCGAAGGCAGCGCCCGGCGCCAGCACTGCTCGCGTGCGCAGGTTCTCCGCGAGCGCCGCCCACTCCGTGAACCCTGGAGCCGCGCGCGACGTTCACGGCAACGCGTTGCGAGTGGTCAGCCGAGGCGAGGTCCGATTCCCTGGAGCGGTGCGATGGCGCAGGCGATCGACAGGTTCGTGGTTCTCTCAGCGTTGGCTTTGGCCGCGACCTTCGCGTCAAGTGCGCGCGCCACGGCTCAGCGAACGCCGGTCACGGCCGAAGGATCCGCGCTCAGCGGCGACCTGGAGCTCGTCACGCGCATCGTCGGAACACCGCCCAAGCACTCCTGGTGGCCGCTCGAGATCGACGTCGACATCGTGAATAGCTCAGCGACGAACTCTCACGCGGTCGTACTGCCGCGCGATGGCTCCGAGGTCGGTTGGCGCGAGCCTCACGTTCGCTTCAGCGCCGAGGTCCAAGCCGAGGACGGCGCGTGGCGGACGTTGCCGATGCAGGGCCTCGGGCGGTGCGGTCTCTACGACGCAAACTGGCTCGACGATGTCGTGACTCTTGCTTCTGGCGTCGCGCAACGACTGGACTGGATGGGTTCGATCCCCGAACTTCCCGAGCACGGTCGAGTGCGCATCCGCGCGCACTATGCCTACAAGGCGAGGCCGTCGTTGCGCGACTGCGACGACCCCGAGCCCATTCCGCCGCCGGAAGGACTGGGGGGAATGGCGGGCGTCGCGCCGTTCGAACTGGTCTCGGCGCCGGTTGAGTTGCTGCTGGAGGCGCCGGACTGCGCGCGCAGTCAGATCGAGAGTGATCTCGCGCTCGAGCTGACGCGCGCAGACTCGAAGCCGGCGTACTCATGGGAGCCACAGCGACTCAACCTGCGGCTCGTCAACCGCTCGAACGCGCGCGCGCACCGCGTGGTCAGGCCTGTCTTCACGCGAAACCGACTCGGTGAAGAGCCCGACGTGCGCGCGACGCTGGAGGTCGAACGTTCGGGTGGCGTGTGGTGGCGCCCGTACTTGCTCGGGGCCCCCGTGACCGACGGACTCATCGACCCCTTCGAGGATCAACCTCCGTTGCTCGACTGGCGACTGCGAGTCGTGGAGCTGGCCCCGGGGCAGTTCCTCGACTTCGAGCTTCCCGCGTCGCGCTTGCTCTACGACTTCAAAGGCTCCAGCGCGGCTCGTGCGTCTGTGAGCTACGACTTCAGGGCGCTGCCGATCCGTGACGAGTTCAATCGAGCGCTTCCCGCTCCGGCC
>CALKYE010000204.1 GCA_938003765.1 uncultured Planctomycetia bacterium | reverse complement strand
GCGACTTCCGCCTCACGGACGTCGGCGGCAACGTGATCCAGGCGTTGCTCGCGTAACTCCATCCGCGTTCGAAGGCTCGGAGTTTTTCGCGAGACACAACAGCTTGAAGCTGCTCCTCACAGCGCTGTTCACCGTCACGCACCTTGCGCCACTTGGCGGCGCTCAGTTCGGCGAGTTGGCGGCCCGGCCTCCGCGCCAGGACAGTGCCGGGCACTACGTGTTCGTGGTAGGCCCCACGGTGGACGTGAACGGCGATGGCGCGCCCGAGTACGTTGCGCAAATCCCGAGCTGCGAATCGGGGCGTTCCAAGCTGCGGGTGTCCGTGCGCTGCGGCGCCACGGATGCCGAATTGCGCAGTTGGAGCGAGCACGGCAACAGCGGCGAATTCGTCTTGAGCAGCCTTCCCTCGTACGGGCTTCCCGACCCGAACGCGCACAACGGCAGCGCGTTCCTGGTTCGACACCACCGGCGGGTGTCGATGCACGCGGTAGCGAGCGGCGCGCAACTGTGGTCGACGTCGGACTGGGCGGCGTGGCGCGGGCTCCTCGCTCCGTCGGCGGGCGACCGTCCCGCCCTCGGCGTGCTCGCGCTCGCGCAGGGCGAGACGGGCCGCTTCGCTGAGTCCCTCGTCGCGCTCGACACCGGCGTCTCGCGCGTCGGCGCCGACATGACGGAGTGGGGCCGCTCGATCCCGGTCGGCGACTTCGATGGCGACGGCTTCGCGGACGCCTTGCGGCGCTGCGCACGCCAGGCCGCCGTCGCTCTGATCAGCGGTCGTAGCGGCCGCGCGGAGCGCTGGCTTCCGACGCGTGCACGCCTGAGCGAGATCCTCGCCGCGGAGTTCGTCGACATCGACCGCGACGGCCAGCGCGACCTTGTTCTGCTCGCGGTTGCCGACGGCGAGGATCGACCCGCTCTCGAGTGGGTGAGCGGCTCGAACGCACGGGGCGCGACGTCGGAAGCACCCGTGCCAGAACTCGTCGCGCACGACTCACAGCTCAGTCCCGTGGCCCAGCGCATTGCCGCACTCGGCGACGTCGATGGCGATGGCTTCGAGGACATCGCCTATCTCCGTCCCAACTCGACGGCGGAGCTGACCTACCACGACTTCCTGGGCGCCTACGTGGTCGCTGCACGCTCGACGAAGACCGACGCCGAGCTGTGGCGCCACCATCGTGGCTGGGTCATCTCGCTCGTTTCCGTCGCGGACCGCGACGGCGATGGACAGCGAGACCTCGTGTTCGTCGATGACGCCCGCACCCTGCGCGTGCTGTCGGCGCGGCGCGGGGTGGAGCTCAGTGCTGTCGATCTCGGTTCGAGCGGCAAGCGCTGAGCACGGGCGCCGCAGTCTCCGCGACACGGACAGGCCACCGTGCTGCACATCCACGGCCTCGAACGCCGACAACTCGTGACGCGCTGCCACGGCTCGTACTTCCGTCTCACGGATCTCGGTGGCGACGTGATCCAGCCGCTGCTCGCGTAGCGCGTGCTCGCGGCTAGAGAACCGCGCATCGAACGAGGCCGGACTCGAGTCAGGGGCCAAAGCGCCCGTTCGTGTCGATTCGCGGCGCCGATCGACGTGGTCAGTCGTTCTGCGCGCGAGTGCTCGTGCGCGCCGGCGATAACTCTCGTCCATGGAAGAACTCGCCGTGTTCGCGACGCTGATTGCGCTCGCCGCGTCCGGCGCGTGCGCACTGTTCATCGTCATCCTGGTTCGTCAGTCGCGCCCGAACGAACTCGCGATGCGTGTGACAGCGCTCGAGCGCACCGCCGCTGAGCAGCAGGCGCTGGTGGCCAAGGCGCTCGCCGAACTCGGACCGAGGTCTTCGAGCGCGCCGCCGGCGGATTCGCCCGCGGCTACAGACTCGGCGCCGGAGCGCGTCGCATCCACCATCGCTGCGCCGTTTACCGCACACGCAGCGCAAGTCCCCAGTTCGATGGCCGTCCCAGCGTCGAGCGCTCCACTTTCGCAATCCAGCGCAGTTCCGCAATTGGAGCCAGGGCTTGACGCTCCTCTCGAACACGAGCGCGAATTGAGCGGCGCGGCGGAGATCGTGCGAGAGCACACTCCCGCTGCGGCAGCGTCTCCGCCGGCGCGCACCGGCGTCGAGTGGGAGCAGTGGTTTGGCGTCAAGGGCGCCGCGCTCGTCGGAGGCGCGATCCTCGCACTCGCCGGGTTGTTGTTCGTCCAGTACTCGATCGAGCGCGGTTGGCTCGGGCCCCAGACTCGCTGCGTGCTGGCCGCGGCAGCCAGCCTGGCCGCGCTGCTCGGCTCGTCTCCGCTGCGTCGGCGCGGATTCCTCGCGAGCTCCGATGCACTGGTCGGCGCCGGCGTCACCGTGCTCATCGGCGCGGCGTGGGCCGCGTACTCGCTGTACGACCTGATCCCGTTCGCGATCGCGTTCCTCGCCATGGCTGCGACGACGGCGAGTTGTGGATTCCTGGCGCTGCGCCGTTCCTCGCAGACCACTGCGTGGTTCGGACTCGTCGGCGGGTTCGCCACGCCGTTGCTTCTCTCGCTCGGCGCCAGCACGCCGATCGGCCTGTTCCTGTACCTGCTCGGCCTCGACCTCGCGGTGCTCGCGCTCTTGCGCCGGCGCGCTTGGTCGAACCTGGCCGTCGTTGCCGCCGTCGCGACGCAGCTCATCTTCGCGTCGTGGATCGCGCTCTACTTCGAGCCGCGCCACGCGAGCTTCGCTTTGCTGTTCCTCGGCGGTGTCGCCCTCGTGTTCGCCGCGGCTCGTGGCGCGGAGCCTGCCAGTGCGGCCTCGTGGGTCGGCAGCATCGCGCCCTTCGTGTTCGCCGCGTACATCGCGGGGCGTAGCGAGTTCGGACCGCAGGTCTATCCGATCGCAGCGCTGCTTGTGGTGCTGACGATCTCGGCCGCGTGGTTGGCGCAGCGCCAAGCGAACGCGCCCATGCAGACAGCCGCGGGCGTCGGGGCCGGCGCGACGTTGATCACGTGGCTCGCGAGCAACGCACACGGCGCGTCCGCCGCGCACGAGGCAGCCCTCGCTGCGCTCTTTCTGGGGGTGGTGCACGTCGCGTCCGCGGAAGTCGCGCGGCGGCGCGCGGGGCAGGTCTGGATAGCGGACGCAGCTGCGCTGGCGCTCGCGCCGCTGGCTGCAGCCCTGGTGTTCGGCGCCGCACGGCGCCACGAGGCTCCGCTTGTTCCTTGGCTCGTCGCCGCAGTCGGCTTCGCGCTCGGCTGGCTGCGTTTGGCCCGTGTGGGTGCTCGAGCGACGTGGTCGGTGGCGGCACAGATCACGCCGTTCGTCGTCCACTCGCTGTGGCGCTCGCTAGGGGGCGGCGCAAAAGCGGCTTGGACGGTCAGCTGGGGCGATGCGGCCCTGGTCGCGGCACTTGCGGCTGCTGCCGCGCTCGTCGCGTGGAACGCGCGGGACTCGGGCGCTCGTCGCGCAACGGCGATCGGAGTGCTCGTGGTCTGCGCGCTCGCTCTGCTCGAACGCGGCGCCGTCCGTGCGGACTGCGACACGAATCCAGTGGCGTCGCTCGCGATCATGTGGAGTTGTGCGCTGCTCGGCGTGCTCGGGGCTCGACAGGCGCAGGCGTGGTTCGGCTACGCCGCGATCAGTGCGGCTGCTTGGCTGCTCGCGATGCACGTCCTCGTCCTGGAGCGCTTCGTTCCAGGCGGAGAGCTGGGGCTGGTTGCGACCACGGTCGTGCTCGGGGTGTCGCTCGCGGCGGCGCCGACGTTGGACGCGAACTCCGCACGGCCTTCGCGCAACGCTCTGCGCGCGAGTGCCCTCGTTTTGGTGCTCTGGGAGTTCGCCGCGCGGGGAAGTTGGCACGAGTCGGCGTGGGGGGCTCACCACGAGGTCGCGGCGCTGCTGTACCTGCTCGCGGGACTCCTCCTCGCGGCGCGCCTGAGCGACCAACGCGTCGCACCGGGCGAAAACGGCGCGCGAAGCCCCGCGTCCACGGGCTTTGTCTGGCTGTGCATCGCAAGCGCCCTCCTCGCCGCGAAGACCGTCGATCGCATCGAAGCCGACACCCAATGGACTCTGGCCGCAGCCGTCTTCCTGGCGGCGACCGCGTGGACTGCCGGCGCCGCGCGCCACACCGGCGTGCGCTGGATCGTCGTCGCCGCAGGCGCGGGGACAGGCATCGCGGTGTTGAGCGTTGCGGCTGACATCCTGCGGCGAGGGGCGCTGCTGGAGCGCACCGGCTGGCCGGTGTGGCACGAGTTGTCGTACCTCGTCGGTGCGCCCGCGATCGCATTGTTCGCGGCCGCCTGGTTCACACGCGAGACCGGCAAGGATCTGGAAGCGCCTCGATGGTCGCCGCTGCCCTGGCTCTCCGGCGCGCTCTCGCTCGCCGCTGTCCTGACGACGTTCCTGTGGCTCAACATCGAAGTCGTCAACGTGTTGAGCGACGGCGCGCACTACGCGTTCGAGTGGGCGCGCCGCCCGCTGCGAGATGTCGCGCTGTCGGTCGCGTGGACCTGCTACGCGCTGACGCTCCTGGTCGTCGGCATGCGCTTGGATCGCTCCGCCTTGCGTTGGACGAGCCTCGTGTTCTTCCTCGCGACGATCGCCAAGGTCTTCCTCTACGACCTGGGGGAGCTGCGCGGACCGCACCGCGTCGGCTCCCTGGTCGGGCTCGCCCTGGCGCTCCTGTCCGTCTCCGTCCTCTACCAGCGGCTCGTGCTCCGCGCGCGCCCGCCGCCGGCGGCCTCCGGAAACTGAGCGCTGTCGTCAGCGGCCAGCGTGCGTAGGCTGCGAGCTGCGCTCGACCTCGCCGGCGCCAGGAGTCACGCATCCTCGATGTGGACGGCCGTCGACAAGCGCGCTCGCATCACGGAACGACGGTCAACTCGAGCGCATTCGAGAGGTTGGTGCTCTTCGGCGCGGGCGGGTCGCGGAACCAGCCCTGCGCGTAGACCTTCGAGCCGGCTGTGAAGGGCGCACCAAGCGCGCCGGGGTTGGCGGCGTGGAACGCGTTCCAGTCCAAGCTCAGCGTCCCGTTGCAACTCGCGATGGCGCCGCCGGAGTTCTGGATGGCGGTGCGCTGCGTCGGAGGCTTCACGCACAGGAAGCTGCTGCTGCCCGAGCTCCACGGCAGCGGGCTGAAGCCCGTGTTGTCGAGCCCATAGAAGATCAGGCCCTGTCGCTGGCCTTCGACGTTCGCGATGTTGAGCACGCACGGCGTCGCGAAGGTGGCGCTCGGTGACGCGTTGGCGCTGATCGACGCGCCGCAGCCGTTCGCGGTCGTGCTGGCGGTGCAGTAGGTGCTCGGCGGACCGACGCCGTCGTAGCGCGCGATCCATGCGTCTTCCAAGCCCGCGTTCGGAGCACCCAAGTCGCC
>CALKYE010000203.1 GCA_938003765.1 uncultured Planctomycetia bacterium | reverse complement strand
TCGCTCTCATGACTCCCACGACCACAGCCCGACACGTCGCCTTGGACTCGATTCCGACTGGACCGCAGCGCGCGCCGCGCGGCTTGGAGCTCTCCTGCAAGAGCTGGGGCGCAGAGGCGGCTCTGCGCATGCTGATGAACAACCTCGACCCCGAAGTGGCCGAGGATCCGGCGAACCTCGTCGTGTACGGCGGCAGCGGCAAGGCCGCGCGCGACTGGCCGAGCTTCCAGGCCATCGTCGCGACGCTGCGTCGGCTGGAGCCCGATGAAACGCTGCTCGTTCAGTCGGGCAAGCCCGTCGGCGTGTTCAAGACGCACACGCGCGCGCCGCGCGTCCTCATCGCCAACTCGAACCTCGTCGGCAAGTGGGCGACGTGGGAGCACTTCCGCAAGCTCGAGGCCGAGAACAAGATGATGTACGGCCAGATGACCGCTGGCTCGTGGATCTACATCGGCACGCAGGGGATCCTGCAGGGGACCTACGAGACCTTCGCAGCGGCGGCGAACAAGCTGTTCGGCGGATCGCTCAAGAACAGACTGGTCGTCACCGGCGGCTTGGGCGGAATGGGAGGCGCGCAGCCGCTGGCGGCGACGATGAACGAGGCCACGGCGCTCGTCGCCGAGGTCGACGCGAGTCGCATTCAGAAGCGGCTCGAGACGCGCTACCTCGACGTGCGCGTCGACGGGATCGACAAGGCGATCGACCAGGCGCTGGCGTGGAAGCGCGAAGGCGTCGCGAAGTCGATCGGCGTGCTGTGCAACGCGACCGAGCTGCTAGCGCGCCTGATCGAGCGCAACGTCACGCCCGACGTGCTCACCGACCAGACCAGCGCGCACGATCCGCTCGGCGGTTACGTGCCGGACGGCATGACGTACGAGGCTGCGCTCAAGCTGCGCGCGAGCGACCCGGCGCGCTACGAGCGCGAGTCGTACCGCACGATGGTGCGCCACTGCGAGCAGATGATCGAACTGCAGCGGCGCGGCGCCGACACGTTCGACTACGGCAACAACCTGCGCGGCCACGCGAAGGAAGCTGGCCTCACGAACGCCTTCGATTTCGAGGGCTTCGTGCCCAAGTACATCCGCCCGCTGTTCTGCGAAGGGCTCGGGCCGTTCCGCTGGGTCGCGCTCTCGGGCGATCCGAAGGACATCGCGGTCACCGACCAGATCATCCTGGAGCTCTTCCCGCACAAGGCGTCGCTGGCGCGCTGGATCAAGCTCGCGGCGGAGCGCGTGAAGTTCCAAGGCCTGCCCGCGCGCATCTGCTGGCTCGGCTACGGCGAGCGTGCGAAGGCCGGTCTGGCGTTCAACGCAGCCGTTCGCTCGGGCCGCATCTCGGCGCCGATCGTGATCGGCCGCGACCACCTCGACTGCGGCTCGGTGGCGAGCCCCAACCGCGAGACCGAGGCGATGAAGGACGGCACCGATGCGGTCGCCGACTGGGCCATCCTCAACGCGATGGTCAACATCGCCAGCGGCGCCTCGTGGGTGAGCTTCCACCACGGCGGCGGCGTCGGCATCGGCTACTCGCTGCACGCTGGGCAAGTGACGGTCGCCGACGGTTCGCGCGAAGCCGACGAGGCCGTGCAACGCGTGCTGACGAACGACCCAGGCATGGGCGTGATCCGTCACGTGGACGCGGGCTACCCGGAAGCTGTGCAGTGCGCGCGCGAGCGCGGCGTCGACGTGCCGATGGCTTGATCCGCGCGGGAAGCGGCGACGCTTCCCGGCGTCGAATCCGAACTCATGGGGTACGCGGGCCTGATGGCGTTGTGCGTCGCGCTCGCCCTGGCGCTCGCGGGTCTCGTGCTTCTGGCGCTCGCCGCCAGTTGGGCCGCGAAGTCCTCGCTCGAGAGGCTCGCTCCGCCGCGCCTGCGCTCGCTGGCCATGCTCGCGCTCGCGCTGCTCGGGCTCGCGTTGCTGCGAGTGGGCGACTCGAGCGACTCACCAGCGGCGGAGTCCGCGGGCGCGGCGCTTCTCATGGGCCTCGCGCTCCACGTCCTCGCGAAAGTCGGTTCGCCGAACGCCGATCGGCGCAAGCGGCTGTCGCGACGCGCCGCAGTGTTCGGCGTGGCGGCGCTCGTGCTCGCCCTCGCCATCGTCAGCCAATTGAGCCGCATCAATGCTTGGAGCGCGAGGCGCGAGCTCGCGCAGCTCCAGGAGCGCGCGGCGCCATTGGTCGAGCAACTCGAGTCCTTTCGAGCGGCGCGCGGCCGCTGGCCGACGAGCAAGGAGGAGTTGGTTGCGTACGCGCCTGCCGCCGTGGTCGACGAGTTGCGCGAGGTCGATTGGCGCGTGGGCGGCTCCGACGTGAGTGAACACGGCCTCGTGTTCGAGCGCTCCGCCCTGCTCGACTTCGACTACTTCGTGTACGCGCCCGGCGTCGAGTTCCCCGGGGACTTGCCCGCGACGCGCGTCGGCGACTGGGTCTGGTACGACGAGTGAGCGCACTGCGCAGGAAGGCGAGCGTGTTCGCGTCGTCGGAGCGCCTCGCACTTCCTCCATGCCGTACGTCGGGTTCGTCGTTCAATCGCTGCCGCTGATCGTCCTTCTGTTCGGCCTGGGCTGCTGGTGGGTCGCCCTCGCCTGGCGACTGGTGGTCGATGCCGGCGGCGAGCCCGCATCACGAACCCGCATCGCAGTTGGCGCCGTGCTGTGCGCGATCGGTGTGCTGTTGTTCGCATGCGGCGCCGAGCGCGGTGGCTTGCTCTTGATCGGAATCGTCGCCACGTATGCGGGCGCGATCCGGTTCCTGCCGGGGCCGAGTGCGCTCTTCCGCGCGACCTGCTGCGCTCTCGCGCTCGGCGCGTTGGCTATTGCGATGCTCATCGTGCTCGCGCCGCAGTTCACAGAGCTGCGGGTGCGCGAGCGGCGGATGAGAATGCCCGCTCTCGAGGCGGCCGCCGCTCCCGTGCTCGCCGCGTCCGCGCGCTTTCGACTGGAGCGCGGTCGCCCGCCGCGCAGTCGCGGTGAGCTCGTCGCCACGGGCTGGATTGCGCCGGAGCAGTTCCGCGTGTCGGCCGACAGCGAACTGGTGATCGCAGCGGACGGCGAGCACTTCGTGGAGCTGTTCCTGGCCATCGCGCCGAACTTGAGTGACGCCGATCGCATTCGCTACACGCCCGGACCGATCGCGAACTACGTCAACCGGGGTGAGCAGCGCTGGGGCGACTGGACGTACAGCGACGACGTCGAAACGTGTGACGACTGATCAGCGCGCGACGAACTGCCACGCCCGTCCGAACCACTCGTGCAGCGCCCAGTTGCTCTCCCGCAGCGCCTTCGAGGTCGGGAGGAACGTCGACAAGCGCCACTCGAGCGGCGCGCGGAAGCCCGTGGGGGCAGGGACGACTTCGAGTTCCGCGCTGTGCGCCCAGGCCACGGCGCGCGGCATGTGCCACGCGTGCGTGACGAGGTACGCGCGCGTGACTCCAGCCCCGCGCAGCAGCGCTGCGGAGTTGAGCAGGTTCTCGCGCGTGTCGCCCGAACGCTCCTCGGTCCAACGCACGGTGAGCGCGAAGTCGCGTTCGAGCGCTTCCCGCATCATCGCCGCGTGCGAGCGAACGCCGGCGCGCGGAGCGCCGCCCGAGACGAGCAACGGCAGGCCGCTCGCGCGGGCCAGTCGCGCCGCGTAGCGCACGCGCTCGAGCGTCAGAGGTCCGCAACTGGCGTCGCCGTACTCGGGCGCGTGCAACTGCGCGTCGCCGGCGAGCACCACGATCGCGCCGCAGCCGTGGTCGAGCCGCTCGGCGTCGAGCGCGTCGTGGACTTGGAGCGAGCCGAGCAGCAGCGCAGCCGCGAGCGGCGTGCTCAGCAGCGCGAGCAGCGCGATCGATGCCGCGATCGTCGCACGGGCGGCTCGCGGCCAACGTTTGCGCGCCAGCCAGCCGACGCCGCCGAGCAGCAGCAGCGCCAGCGGCGGCATGAGGAACGGCTCGAACATCTGCGCCACTCGCCCGGCGCGGCGCCGCTCAGAACGAGAACTGCGCGCCGATCGTGAGCGTGCCCAGGTTGGCGAGCGGGGCGTTGCTCTCGGCGTCCGCGTACTCGAGGTGCCACTTGACGTCGTGACCCTCGAGGTAGTGCGTCATGCCGACGCGGTAGACGTCCGTGCCGTCGTCGCGGTCGAAGTTCTCCAGGCGCGCCTGCAGGGAGAAGGTGTCGGCGAGCAGCACCGCCGCGGTGAGTCCCCACGAGTACAGATCGCCCAGGCCGTCGCCCTTGTCGACCACCTCGCCGGCCAGGTACAGCGGCCGCGCCGAGACGTAGGCCTCGAGCGCCTGCGCCGAAACGTCGTCGGTCTCGGTGTCGAAGTACACCGCGCCGCCGACCGACACGGCGAGCTCTTCCGGCGCGTCGAACGGGCCTTCGTTGATGTGCATGGCGCCGCGCGCGCCGGTGATGTGCCACAGGCCGCGGCCGGTGAGCGCGACCGAGCTGCCCGCGCGGTCGACGCCGTCCTGCACGCCGATCCAACCCTCGAGGTCACCCAGTCGAACCTGGACCGCGGCGCCCGTCGTGAACGCGTCCCAGTCCTCGCCGAGGAAGGAGCGCTCGAAGAACATCAGCTGGTTGTCGTCGTAGAGCGCCGACTGGATGAACGGCGAGCGGATGCGACCGAGCTGCAGCGCGACGTTCTCGTTGAACTCGCGGCGGGCGACGAGCTCGAACATGCGCAACTCGCCGACGTCGCCGGTCAGGCCCAGGTATCCCAGTCCCGAGTGGTTCTCGCCGCGCAGACCCATGCGCAGGCGCCAGCCTTCGACCTCGGCGTCGACCCACAAGCGCGCGGCGGTGAGCGAGAGGTGTCGCAGCGTCGAGTTGCCCGTGACGGCGCGGCGCGTGTTCGAGCCGACGAAGCCGAACTTGAGGTAGCCGCTGACGTCGACGTTCCAGCCCGCCTCGAACTCGCGGCCGAAGTCGTCGAGCTCCTGCTCGAGCGAGTCGAGTCCGCCGGTGAGCTCCGCTTCCGTGCTGTCCTGCGTGCTGGCTTGCGGCTTGGACTCCTGCGCGGCCTCTTGCGACGGGTTCTGGGGGCGACTGAGCAGCGAGGCCGTGTTCAGGTCCGACTGGGGATCCTGTGACACGAGCGCCAGGGCGGCGAGGGCAATGGGGGTCATCGACGGGGCGGCGGCGGGGGGGCGGTGTTCGGGCGGTGCGCGGACCGACGCGCTCACAGGGCAGAATACTCCTGCGCGCGGGCGGGGCCAAGCCGAACGCTCTGACGCTGCGAACGCGCTCGACCGCGCGATTTCTCGAGCGCTCGTCGCCGCGCAAGTGTTCGAGCGTTTCAGCGCTGCTCGCGACGTACACTCGCGCGTTGATCGTTCGAGACACTCTTTCACGCGCGGGCCGCTGTCCGCTCACTCTGGCTGCGATGACGAGCGCCTGGCCCTTCTGCACCTCGAGCGCCCCGATCGCGGGCCGCTACAAGCTCGCCCCCGAGGACTTCGTCGTCGACGAACTGCCCGCGTACCCGCCCAGCGGCGAGGGCGAGCATCTGTTCTTGCGCATTCGAAAGCGCGGACTGTCGACGCACGAGGCGGTGGCGCGCATCGCGCGCGCGCTGGGACTCGCGCCCGCGCAAATCGGAGTCGCGGGCCTCAAGGATGCGCAAGGCGTGACCACGCAGTGGCTGAGCGTGCAGGGCCTCGAGGCGCAGCGCGTCGAGTCGTTGGCCGAGCGCGACATCGAGCTGCTCGAGCTCGCGCGCCACCGCAACAAGCTGCGCATCGGTCACCTGCGGGGCAATCGCTTCCGCATCCGACTGCGCGAGGTGGCGGCCGCGGACCGCGAAGCGGCGCGCGACGTGCTCGCCGAACTCGAGCGGCGCGGCGCGCCCAACTACTTCGGCGAGCAGCGCTTCGGCCTGCGCGGCGACACGTGGCGCATCGGACGCGCGCTCCTGCTCGAACAGTGGAGCGAGGCGCTGTCGTGGTTGTGCGGTCGTCCGGGGCCGCACGACACAGGCCGCATCCGTCGCGCGCGCGAGCTGTTCGACGCGGGTGACTTCGAGGGCGCGGCGCAGGCCTGGCCCGGCGGTTTCCGCGTGTGCATCCGCGTCTGTCGCGCGCTCGCGAAGGCGGGCGGCAAGCTCGACGGCGCTGGCGAGAGCCCGAGCGAAGGCGTCGCCGAGCGCAGAGCGCGGCGAGCGCTCTACGCGATCGACCACGGTCTCCTGCGCTTCTACACCTCGGCGTACCAGAGCTGGCTCTTCAACGCGCTGCTCGCGCGTCGCATCGATTCGTTCGAACGCGTCGAACTGGGCGACCTCGCCTGGCTGCACCGCAACGGCGCAGTGTTCCTCGTCAAGGACCTCGAAGTCGACGCGCCGCGCGCCGAACGGCTCGAGATCTCGCCGTCGGGGCCGCTGTTCGGAACGCGCATGAGCACGCCCCAGGGACGCGCGCTCGAACTCGAGCAAGAAGTCCTCGCCGCGGAAGGCCACGCGCTCGAGGCCTTCACGCGTCCCAGTCGCCTCCAGTGGCAGGGCGGGCGACGACCGCTGCGCTTCCCGCTCGCCGAAGTCGCATGCGAGAACGGCGACGACGAGCGCGGCGCCTTCGTCGAACTGCGCTTCGACGCGCCGCCGGGCTGCTACGCCACGAGTGTCTTGCGCGAGATCTTCAAGCGCGACGACGTGGCGCTCGAGCCCGCGGCGGACGACGACGAGTGAACGCGAGCGC
>CALKYE010000202.1 GCA_938003765.1 uncultured Planctomycetia bacterium | reverse complement strand
TCCGCCTTGCGCTTGCTCTCGTCCGGGCCGTGGCAACTGAAGCAGCGGTCCGACAGCAGCGGACGCACGTCACGGTTGAAGTCGACGCGCTCGAGCGCGGGCTCGGCGTCGCGCGGCGCGACGGGCGCCGACGCGGGCGGAGTCGCGATCCACGCCGCGCAACCGGCGACGGCGATCACGACAGCGATCAGCGACGGAACGAGGGCGCTCTTCACAGCGAGCGCGAAGTTAGCACCGCTCGGCGAGTCGCGCGGCGCTCACTCGATCACGAGCTTCTGCCAGATGCTGAACGACTTGTAGCCGTCGATGTCGCCGCCGGAGCCATCCCACAGCGCGAGCGCGACGAGCACGGGCGCGCCTCGGCGCAGGTCGGCCTCGCTCGCGTTGCGCGGCGCCAGTTCGCGCACGAACACGACCGCCCACTCTCCGCCGGCCCAGCGCGCGGCGCTGGCGACGGATCGGGCGTTCGCGCCCAGCTCGCGCACCGCGCGGAACGACTCGGCCGACAACGCATCCACTCCGCCGCCCGCCACGGGCTCGCTCGGCGCGGGCAGGTAGTGCGGCTTGACGTCGGTGCGCGACTCGCCGAACACGGGCGAGCTGAGCAAGTGCGGCTGCGCATCGACGAGGTCGAGCACGCCCGCGCGATCGATCAGGCGCAACGCCTGCCAGTGCCACAGGTTGACCGGGTGCGAGCGCGAACCCATGCCGAACAGCGGCGGCGCGTCCTCGTTCGAGAACGCCACGGCCACGCCGTCGCGGGGCTGCGCCGGATCCAGGGCGCCTTCGTCGCGCGTGGCGTCGCGCCAGCGCACGCGCAACGCGATCGACTGGCCGTCGTGGATCGCCGAGAGCTTCGCCGCGAACACCGCGTCGTTGCGCCACGCGATCGGCGCGAGCACGACATCGAGCTCCGCCGCGCCCTCGAAACGCTCGTCGGCTGCGTCGCAGCCCGTCGCGAGCGCCGGTCCTCCGTCGACACGTTCGACACGCAGCGCGCCTTGGCGGTGGACGAGCCAACTGTCGGCGTTGATCGGCACCAGGCTCGACACGTACGTCGCGAGCGCTTCGAGCTCCGCGCGCGGCAAGTTCGCGAACGAGGGCATCGACGTGCCCGGAAGTCCGGCGACGATGCGGGTCGCGAGCGCGCGGTGCGATCCGCCTCCCTTGAGGAAGCCCGCCGTGAAGTCGCGCGCCCAGTTGGGCGAGCCGTCCGGGTTGAGCTCGGGTCCGAACTGCGCTCCGCGGCCCTCGGGTCCGTGGCATGCCGCGCAGTTGCGTTGATACGACTCGCGCCCCAGCTCGTACACCGCACCCATCGCCGCTTGCGGATGGGGCAGCGCCACCGCCGCGCCGGGCGACAAGCGTTGATCGGCCTGTTCGAGCGCGGCGTCGAGTTCGAGCGGCCCCGCGCTCGCCTCGGCCAGTCGTCGAGCGAGGCCGCGGCGCGCGAGCTCGCGTACGTGGGTGGCGAGATCGTCGAGCGCTTCGCGCGGCATCCAATTCCACGCCGGCATCGCCGAGCCTGGGATTCCGCGCGCGAGTGTCGCGACGAGATCTGCGTGCGTGGGAGCACCGTTCGCAGTGCTCACCAGACGGAACTCACCGCGCGTGAAGTCGCGCGCCGGAGGCATGAGCATCGCGGCAGCCGGCCCGTCGCCTGCGCCGTTCGCGCCGTGGCAGACCGCGCAATGCAGCGTGTACAGCCGCGCTCCGCGCTGAGCGGTCGTCTCGCGATGCGTCAGACCGCGGGCCGCGCAGGCGGCGATGAGTGCAGCACAAGCAAGCGTTGCGAGAGCGAGGGCAGTGCGCGTTTGCATGGAGGATTCGCCGCGCGTCGCGCGGGCAGGTCGAATCTAGGAACCCGCGCGAGTCGAATCGCTAAGCCCGATGGCCCCGCGCGCCTACGCACTCGCGCCCGCCGCGTGCGCGCTCCGACCCGAGGCGGCAACATAGAGGCATGCGCAGACTCCTCGCACTTGCGTTCGCGCTGCTCGCGACCTGGCCGACGCTGCTCGCGCAGAGCGTCTACGAGAAGGACTTCCAGCACGCGCACGAACAGATCGGCGCGCAGTGCGCGACGCTGATCGCGTCGAAGAAGATCGACTGGAAGGCGGTCGAGAAGGAACTCGCGCCCGCCGCCAAGGCCGTGAAGAGCGACGAACAACACCTCGTGCTCCTCGTGCGGCTGCTAGCGCGGCTGCGCGACGGTCACTGCGAGGTGCGCCCCACCGAAAAGACGCAGGGCGTCAAGTGGCCTGCGGATGCGCCCGGCGGCGGCGAGCGCACGGGCTGCGGAATGTTCTGGTGCCGCAGCGGCAAGAAGATCTACGTCAAGTCGGTCTGGAACGCGGCCAAGGAAGTCGGGCTCGAGCCGGGCATGGAAGTGCTGAGTGTCGACGGTGTTGCGGTGACGAAGTGGCTCGACGCGCGCATCGCCGAGCTGCGCGACACGATCAGCTACTCGAGCGACCAACACGCGTTCTTCAACGCCTGCCACGCCGGGCTGGCCGCGCCGCCGGGCACGCGCCTCGAGCTCGAGCTGAAGGAGGTCGACGGCAAGAAGAAGAAGCGCACCGTGACGTACTCGAAGGCCGCGCTCGGCGCGTGGGGCCCCGCGGTGTTCCCGCCCGACTTGAAGAGCACCAAGGACGTCAACTACGGCCTGCTCGCGAGCGGCTACGGCTACGTCCACTTGCGGCGCAGCCCCGAGAACATCGCCGAGCAACTCGACGAAGCGCTCGCGGCCTTGATCGACGCGCCCGGTCTGATCCTCGACTACCGCGCGAATTCCGGCGGCGGATTCGACCACGAGGCGTTCATGGGACGCTTCCTTCCGCCGGGCGCGCACTTGCCCTCGGGCAACTACAAGACGACGGGGCCAGCGCAGTACGGCGGCCCGATCGTCGTGATCGTCGACGGCACGGTCGTGAGCGCGGGCGAGACCGGCGCCGGCCAATTCAAGGAGGACGGTCGCGCCTACATGATCGGCGAGTCGCCGACGGCGGGCATGTCCTCACAGAAGACGACGATTCAGCTCCCTTCGGGCTTGTTCGACCTGTACGTCTCCACGCACTCCAACAAAGGCCGCTTCAACAACGGCCGCGGCATCGAGGGCATCGGCGTGATTCCGCACGAGATCGTGGAGTTCGTCCCCAAGGATCTCGCCGCGGGGCGCGACACGCTGATCGTGCGCGCGGAGGCGCTGCTGGCGAAGTTCCCCGCCGACAAAGTGCCGTTCAAGGCGAAGTAGCGCGTCGCGCTGGCGCGCTACCTAGTTGCGCGGCTAACGACGCTCGCGCGTTGCTGTAGAGTGCGGCCGGCCATGAAAACACTCGCTCTGCCTCGTCGTTTCTCCTCCCGCAGCGGCGCCCTCGGCAAGGGCTGCCTGGTCGCGCTCGTCGGCGCCGGAGCACTCTTGCTCGGTCTCGTGATGGTGCTGGTGGGCGGCTACAACTCGCTCGTCGGCACGCAGGAAGACGCGCGGCAGAAGTGGGCGCAGGTCGAGAACCAGTACAAGCGCCGGTACGAGCTCGTGCCGAACCTGGTGGAGACGGTGAAGGGCGCTGCGAACTTCGAGCAGACGACGATCCAGCAAGTGACCGAGGCGCGCGCCTCGGTCGGACGCGTGCAACTGCCGGCGGAACTGCCGACCGATCAGGCGCAGCTCGACGCGTTCCTCCAGGCCCAGACGCAGCTCGGTGGCGCGCTCTCGCGGCTGCTGGTCGTCGCGGAGCAGTACCCGCAGCTCAAGGCGACGGAGAACTTCCGCATGCTGCAGGATCAGCTCGAAGGCACCGAGAACCGCATCGGCGTCGCGCGCGAGGACTACACGCGAGCAGTCGCGAGCTACAACAAGGCCGTGCGCTCGTTCCCCAAGAACCTGATCGCGGGCCCGTTCAACTTCACGCCGCTGCCGCAGTTCACGACTCCCGCCGAAGAGCAGGTCGTGCCGAAGGTCGATTTTGGGGCGAAGTGAGCGCGCGATGAGCGCGGGGCTGCGCGTCTGGCTCGCCGCGCTCGCTGCGGCGTTGATCTGCGCGCTGTTCGCGCCCGCGGCGCTCGCGCAGGACGTGGCGCCGCCGAAGCACGACGGCTGGGTCACCGACCGCGCGGGCGTGCTGAAGCCCGAGCAGGAGCGCGCGCTCGAGAGCCAGCTCGAGGCGCTGCACAAGGCCAGCTCGAACGAGGTCGCCGTGCTCGTGCTGCGCGATCTCGGCGGTCAGCCGATCGAGCGCGTGGCGCTGGCGGCCGGCCGCGAGTGGAAGGTCGGCGCCGAGGGCAAGAACAACGGCGTGGTGCTCGCTGTCGCGGTCACCGAGCGCAAGCTGCGCATCGAGGTCGGCTCGGGGCTCGAAGGCGAGCTCACCGACGCGAAGGCCGGCCGCATCATTCGCGAGGTGATCACTCCGCGCTTCAAGCGCGGCGACTACTACGGCGGACTGCGCGACGGAGTGGCGGCGATCGGCTCGGTGCTGTCGGGCGAGCCCTTGCCCACGCGGGGAAAGCCGCCGCCGCAGTTCGCGCTCGTGCCTCTGCTGTTCTTCGCGCTGGTCGTGTTCGTTCTGGCGCGAGCCGTGGGAAATCGACGGCGCATCGGCGGCTCGTCTGCCTTGCCTTGGATCCTGATGAGCCAAGGCCACCACGGCGGTCGCGGCGGCGGATTCGGGGGCGGAGGCTTCGGCGGATTCGGCGGCGGCGGCGGCTTCAGCGGCGGCGGCGCCTCGGGGGGCTGGTGATGCTCGCGCTCCTCTCACAGGCCACCGACTGGGCCGCGGAGCACCCGCAGGAGAACGCTTGGCTCGAGCAAGCCGCGAGCGCGGCGCCGTGGATCGGCGCGCTCGCCGTTCTCGCACTCGTCGTGCGCGCCGCTGCGCAGAGTCGCCTCTATCGCGCCGTCGGCGTGCTCTCGCCGGCGGACCTCGAAGCCGTCCACGAAGCGATCCGCGACGCTGAGCGCCGCACCGTCGGCGAGATCGTGCCCGTCGTCGTCGAGCGCTCGGACGATCATCCGCACGCCGGGCTCGCGGCGGCGCTCGCGTTCGGCTTCGGCGGAGTCACGCTGCTCGCCGCGCACTTGCCGTGGGACGCGCCGCACTGGGTGCTGCTCGCGCAGGCCGCGCTCGCGCTGATCGGTTGGGCGCTGTGCCGGTCCCTGCCGGCCTTCGCGCGACTGTTCGTGAGCCAAGCGCGCGCCACGCACGTCGCGGCGGAGCAAGCGGTTCAGGAGTTCGCCACGCTCGAGCTGCACCGCACCGAGGAGCGCAGCGGCGTGCTGATCTTCGTCAGCTTGTTCGAGCGTCGCGTGATCGTGCTCGGCGACAGCGGCATCGACCAACGCGTCGGCGCCGAGCACTGGAAGGCCGTCGACGCCGCGGTGCTCGCCGGAATCCGACGAGGCTCGTTGCGCGCGGGCCTGGTCGACGGGATCGCGCTCGCGGGCGGCGTGCTCGCCGAGCACTTCCCCCACCGCGACGGCGGGCGCAATGAGCTGCCCGACCGCGTGGTCGTACGCGCGCGCTGACCGAGAGCGACGCTCGCACGCGTCGCGCCTCGCGGTCGGACGAGTGTCGCGAGGCGAATCGCAGCGCAAGTCGCGCGCAGCTCACCGCCGCGCGCTCAGCGCCTCAGCTCTCGTCGCCGTCCTCGGACGCGCCCGCGACCTCGACGGGCGCGTAGTTGAACAGGTCCTTGGTCGTGTAGTTCGCGCCCGCGGCCGCGTTGAGCGCCGCGAGCACCTTCTTCATCGAGTTCGCCGTCAGGCGCCGCCCCTTGACCGCGCGCGCGACCATCTTGTGCGTGAGCTGCGCCTGCGACGCGCGCACGAGATCCGTGGGCGAGAGCTGTCGGCGCTGGAGGATCGCGGCGAGCGGCTGCTCGCCCAGATTGCGGTCGATCGGGTTGGAATCCGTGGTCATCTCACGCAGCAGCGTAACGCGAGCGCGCGACTTCAGCGTGACGCGTCGATGCGCTCGCGCGAGTAACCGCATTCGGCGTGAGACCCGCCAACCGCGGCGGCGAGCGCGGCGAGGGCCTCCTCGGCGCGTTGGAGACGCTCGACCGGAGCGTCCCGGTCGAGCAGCGCGAACTCGATCTGCGCGGCGAGCCCGCTCCAGTGGTCGGGCCGCGCCGCGCGCGCGGCGACGACACACTCGTGCAGCAACTTGCGGGCGTCCTCGATCGCGCCCGAGTGCAACGCGACGCGCGCCGCCGCGAGGGACGCCGTGGCCGACACCGTCACGTAGGCGCCCTTGTCGCGCGAAACGTTCAGCGCCTGCTGCGCGAGTTCCATCGCACGCTCATGGTCCCGGCCGACGCGAACCAACGCGAGCGCCAGCGACGCGCCGATACGCGCGGTCCGCGAGTCCTTCTCTCCGTAGTTGCCGAGCGTCGACGCGTACGCGCTCTCGAGCGCTTCGAGGGACTCCTCGCGGGCGCCCAGGCCCTCGTAGCTCAGCCCCAGGTAGTGCTCGGCCAGCGCCGTCCTGGGATGGTTCTTGCCGAAGCGCTCGATCATCTGCGGTCGCACGGCGACCAGAGCCTCGCGCGCCTGTTCCCAGCGCCGCATGCGCGCGCACAGTCCGCCGAGGTTGCCGTAGACCGTGATGCGCTGCGGATGCGAGGGCGGCGCGATCTGGTCGAACACCGAGCGCGAGAGCTCGAGCAGCGCGAGGGCTTCGTCGTCGCGGTCGAGGTCCTCGAGCAGCGCGGACTTGTTGAGCTGGAACGTCGCCGTCTTGTCGCTGAGCTGGCCGTGCAGCACCTGCGCGATGTCGATCAGCTCGTCGTAGACGCTCAGAGCCTCGCCGAGCTGGCCCAGGTGCTTGAGGGAGAGCGCTTTGGCGTTCAACGCCGCCACAAGGCCCGGGTGAGGCTTCCAACCGAGGTTGCGCTCGACCGCCAGCGACTCGTCCGCGACGCGCACGGCGTCGGCGTAGCGCTTCACGCGGTAGAGCACGTTGGCGTGGTTCGAGAGCACGTTGCGCGTGAGCTCCGGCGACGCGCCGGGCAAGCGTTCGAGCAGCGCACGCGCCTGCTCGACGCTCGCCAGCGCGAGCGGCTGGTCGGCGTCGGCGACCACGCACGCCGCGATGCACATCAGGTACTCGATGTTGCGCTGTGTGTCGTCCGGAGCGAGCTCGGCCTGCAGCGCGAGCGCCTTCTGCGCCGTCTCGAGCGCGCGCAGGTCGCCGATGGAACGCCACACGTGCGCGAGCCCGAAGTAGGAGTCGGCCACCTGCAAGCTGCGTTCGCCGTAGAGCGTGCGCCGCAGCTCGAGCGCCTTGTTCAGCGCCGCCTCGGCCGGTTCGTACTGCGACAGCGACGAGTAGCACGAGCCGATGGCGTCGAGCAGCTCCGCGAGGACGTCGGGTTCGCTCGCCAGCTCGCGCTCGACCCGCTCCAGTCCGACGTCGAGCAGCTCGCGCGCGGTGAGCTCGCGACCTTGGGCGATCGCGGGGCCGGCCGAGGTCATGATCTCGATGAGGAGCTCGGAGACCTTGGTGGCCTTGGTCGCGGCGCGCTGGGCGGAATCGCGCTGCACGGAGGCTTCCGACTCGGCGTTCAGCGCGCGGTCCCGCTCCGTCTGCGCGCTGCGTTCGGCCTCCTGCGCCACGCCCCGCTGGCGCTCGGCCTCGCTTCGCGCGGCGACGGCCTGGTCGAGCGCGCTGCGGATCTGATCGGCGTACGCACGCTCCTGCCACAGCAGCGCCGAAGGGATGCCGACGGCCATCGAGAAGCCGAGCCCCAGGGCCACGCTCGCGGCGCGATTGCGCTGCCCCCAGCGCAGCACTTTGAGCGCGGTGCTCGGCGGCCGCGCCTCGATCGGGCGCAGCTCGAGAACGTGGTTGAGGTCGCGCGCGAACGCTTCCGCCGAGGCGTAGCGCCGCGCCGGCGCGCTCTCCATCGCCTTGGAGCAGACCGTCTCGAGGTCGCGCGACACCGCTCGATTGCGCGCGCGCAGCGCGTCGACGCGGCCGACGAGGATCGCCTCGCGCAAGTCGATGAAACTGGTGTCGCGGAACGGCGCCTGGAGCGAGAGCAGCTCGTACAGCGTCACGCCGAGCGCGTACACGTCACTGCGCGGGCTCGCGGAGCGCGACTCGCCCCGGAGCTGCTCGGGGGACATGTAGAGCAGCGAGCCGAGCGTCGCGCCGCTCGCCGTCAGTCGCGCTCCATCGTTCTCGGACTGCGTCGCCAGGCCGAAGTCGATCAGCCGCGCGGCGCCGTCGAGCCCGATGACGATGTTCGAGGGCTTCACGTCGCGGTGCAGCACGCCGCGTTCGTGCGCGTGGGCGAGGGCCTGCGCGATCTGCACGGTCCAGTGCAGGCAGACCTGAATCCACGGACCTTGCAGCGCGTCGCGCCGCGGTAGCTCGTGCCCGCGCTCGCGCGCCCGTTGCTCCAACACGCGCGCGGCGTCCTCGCCGAGCAGCCGTTCGGGCGCGCGTCCTTGCAACTCCGCGAGCAGTTCGGCCAGCGTGCAGCCCTGCACGAGCTCCATCGCGAAGTAGGGCGCGCCCTGCTCTTCGCCGACGGTGTAGATCGGAACGATGCCGGGATGAGCCAGTCGCGCGACCGCCTCGGTCTCGCGTCGGAAGCGCTCCTTGGCGCGCTCGAAGAACAGGTGCTCGGGACGAATCACCTTCACGGCGACGTCGCGGCCGAGCGCCTCCTGCCGAGCGCGGAACACGACGCCCATCCCGCCGCCGCCCAGCCGCTCGAGCAGAGTGAACTCGCCCAGTCGATCGGGAAAGTCGCTCTGCGCGGAAGGCGCGGTGATACCCAAGCGCGCCAGCGCCGCCACGCGCCGACGCAGCTCGTCGGCGTGCTCGGGATGCTGCGCGCACGCGTGCTCGAGCGCCGCCGCATTGGCCTTCGCGTCGCCCTCGAGGCACTGTGCGACGAGGTCTTCGATCGGGTCGTCGATGCTCGAGGAGGATTGGCTCACGTAGGGACGCGCGTGGAGTCCAGGCCCATTCACTCCCAGCCGTCCGCAACCGTCAAGCTGCGGCGCGGAGCAGGGGCGGCAGAAGAGGCCGAGCTTTCCGCCAGGCGCTAGAATTTCCAATTGGCGTCAGGGCGGACCGGTCGCCCCAACGCGCCAGCGGGAATGGCCAAGGAAGACCAGCAACTCTACGAGCGCGCCACCAAGGGCGACGAGCACGCGGTCGAGGAGCTGTTGGAGCGGCACCTGCCGGGACTGCGCACCTACGTGCGGCGCAACGTCAGCCCGGGCGTGCTCGCCAAGGAGTCGAGCTCCGATCTGGTGCAGTCGGTCTGCCGCGAAGTGCTGCAGAACATCGACAACTTCCAGTACCAGGGCGAGGCCGCGTTCCGCAGTTGGCTGTACCAGGCGGCGCTGCGCAAGCTCATCGATCGCCAGCGCTACTACAAGGCGGAGAAGCGCGACTCGGGGCGCGAGGCCGTGCTCGATCGGAGCTCCGAGCTCTCGTCGCAGGCCGCCTCGGTGCTCGCCGCGTCGCTCGCCGGTTCGCCCAGCTCGGACGCGATCCTGCGCGAGGAGATCGAGCGCCTGGAGCACGCGTTCGGCGAGTTGGACGGACCTGATCGCGAGATCATCCACCTGGTCTACGTGCGCGGCCTCACGCACGCGCAGGTCGCGGCGCAACTGGGCTGCACCGAGGTCGCGTCGCGCAAGCAGCTCTCGCGCGCGCTCGCGCGACTGAGCAAGCGCATCACCTGAGCGCGGCCGTCTGCGCGCCTGGCCTGCGCGATTTACGCAGTTGGGCGCAGCCTGGGCGCGCGCGCGGCGCTCGACAATCGCGGCGCCATGCCCCGCTACATCACCGTCGACGGAAACGAAGCCGTCGCCAGCGTCGCGCACCGCTCCAGCGAAGTCATCGCCATCTACCCCATCACGCCCTCGTCGAGCATGGGCGAGTTGGCGGATGAGTGGTCCGCCAAAGGACGCGCGAACCTGTGGGGCCAGGTTCCCGAAGTGATGGAGATGCAGTCGGAGGCCGGCGCCGCGGGCGCGGTGCACGGCGCGCTCCAGGCAGGTTCGCTCTCGACGACCTTCACGGCGTCGCAGGGCCTGCTGCTGATGATCCCCAACATGTACAAGATCGCCGGCGAGCTCACGGCGTTCTGCATGCACGTCGCCGCGCGCACCGTGGCGACGCACGCGCTGTCGATCTTCGGCGATCACTCCGACGTGATGGCCTGTCGCCAGACCGGCTTCGCGATGCTCGCGTCGAGCTCCGTCCAGGAGGCCCAGGACCTCGCGTGCATCGCGCACGCCGCCACGCTCGAGGCGCGCGTCCCCTTCCTGCACTTCTTCGACGGCTTCCGCACCTCGCACGAGGTGGCCAAGATCGAGGCGCTCGACGACGACGTGCTGCGCGCGATGTACGACGACGCGCGGATCGCCGAGCACCGCGCGCGCGCGCTCACGCCCGATCGCCCGGTGCTGCGCGGCACGGCCCAGAACCCCGACACGTACTTCCAGGCGCGCGAGGCGTGCAATCCGTTCTACGACGCGTGCGCGGACGTCGTCGAGCGCTGCTTCGAGCGCTTCGAGCGGCTCACCGGGCGTCGCTATCGCGCGTTCGACTACGTCGGCGATCCGCAGGCGGAGCGCGTCATCGTGTTGATGGGCTCCGGCGCGGGACCGGTCGAGGAGTGTGTCGAGCGCCTGAACGCCAGCGGCGCGCGCGTGGGCCTGCTCAAGGTCCGGCTGTTCCGGCCGTTCTCGGTCGCGCGCCTCGTCGCCGCGCTGCCCGCCAGCGTCCGTTCGATCGCGGTGCTCGACCGCACCAAGGAACCCGGCGCCGTCGGCGAGCCGCTGTACCTCGAAGTCGTGGCCGCGCTGCGCGAAGCGCGCGACGAAGGCCTCGGGCAGCTCGCGCACGAACCGCGCGTGATCGGCGGCCGCTACGGACTCTCGTCGAAGGAGTTCACGCCGGCGATGGCGAAGGCCGTGTTCGATGAGCTGGCGCGCGAGCGGCCGCGCAACCACTTCAGCGTCGGCATCGTCGACGACGTGACGCGACGCTCGCTCGACTGGGATCCCGAGTTCGAAGTCGAGGCCCCGGACGTGGTGCGAGCGGTGTTCTTCGGCCTGGGCGCCGACGGCACGGTCGGCGCCAACAAGAACTCGATCAAGATCATCGGCGACCAGACGCCGCTCTACGCGCAGGGCTACTTCGTCTACGACTCGAAGAAGTCGGGCTCGATCACGATCTCGCACCTGCGCTTCGGGCCGCGTCCGATCCGCTCGAGCTACCTCGTGCGGCGCGCGAGCTTCGTCGCCTGCCACCAGTTCGGGTTCCTCGAGCGCTACGACGTGGTCGAGCACGCCCAGGACGGCGCGGTGCTGCTGCTCAACGCGCCGTACGCGCACGAGAAGGTGTGGGACGAGCTCCCGCGCGAGGTGCAGGAGCAGATCCTCGCCCGCCGACTGCAGGTGTGGACCATCGACGCCGCGCGCGTCGCCGCCGAGAGCGGCATGGGCAATCGCATCAACACCGTGATGCAGACCTGCTTCTTCGCGATCTCCGGCGTGCTGCCGCGCGAGGACGCCATCGCGAAGATCAAGCAGGCGATCTCGAAGACCTACGGCAAGAAGGGCGCGGAGCTCGTCGAGCGCAACTTCGCTGCGGTCGACAGCGCGCTGGCGCACCTGCACCGGATCGAGATCCCCGCGCAGGCGACTGCGACGCGCCGGCGCATCCCCGCGATGACGAGCGACGCGCCCGAGTTCGTCCAGCGCGTCAGCGGCGCGATGGCCGCGGGCCACGGCGACCTGCTCCCCGTGAGCGCGTTCCCGCCCGACGGCACGTGGCCGACAGGCACCAGTCGCTTCGAGAAGCGCAACATCGCCGCCGAGATCCCGACCTGGGACGCGTCGATCTGCATCCAGTGCAACAAGTGCGCGCAGATGTGCCCGCACGCGGCGATCCGCGCCAAGAGCTACGACGAGCCGGCGCTCACCGGCGCGCCGAGCGCGTTCAAGAGCATCGCCGCGCGCGGCAAGGACCTGCCCGGCTCGCACTTCACGATTCAGGTCGCGCCGGAGGACTGCACCGGATGCTCGCTGTGCGTCGCGGTGTGTCCGGCCAAGGACAAGTCCAACCCGCGCCACAAGGCGCTCGACATGGCCGCGCAGGCGCCGCTGCTCGAGGCCGAGCGCACGAACTACGACTTCTTCCTCGCCATCCCCGAGGCCGATCGCACTCGCGTCAAGCTCGACAACAAGGGCGTGCAGTTGCTCGAGCCCTTGTTCGAGTACTCCGGCGCGTGCGCGGGCTGCGGCGAGACGCCGTACATCAAGCTCCTCACGCAGGTCGTCGGCGATCGGCTGCTGATCGCGAACGCCACGGGGTGCTCGTCGATCTACGGCGGCAACCTGCCGACCACGCCCTACGCGCGCAATCGCGACGGCCGTGGCCCGGCGTGGTCGAACTCACTGTTCGAGGACAACGCGGAGTTCGGGCTCGGCATGCGCTTGTCGGTGGACGCGCTCACTCGCGAAGCGCGCGCGCTCGCAGGCGAGCTCGCGACGTCGATCGGCCAGCCGGAGCTCGTCGCGTCGCTGCTCGACGCGCGCGCCGACGACGAGGCCCGCTTGCGCGAGCAACGCGCTCGCATCGAGCTGCTGCGCGCCGCGCTGGCTCGCTCGAACCATCCGAAGGCCGCGCGACTGGCGCAGATCGCCGACTACCTCGCGCCCAAGAGCGTGTGGATCCTCGGCGGCGACGGCTGGGCCTACGACATCGGGTTCGGCGGCCTCGATCACGTGCTCAGCACCGGACGCAAGGTGAAGGTGCTCGTGCTCGACACGGAGGTGTACTCGAACACCGGCGGGCAGCAGTCGAAGGCCACTCCGCGCGCGGCGTCGGCGAAGTTCGCCGTCGCGGGCAAGACGCTCGGCAAGAAGGACCTCGCGCTGATGATGATGGGCTACGG
>CALKYE010000201.1 GCA_938003765.1 uncultured Planctomycetia bacterium | reverse complement strand
AGGACGACTCGCTCCGTCGCTCGCACGGCGAGGCCATGCGCCGTTTGCTCGAGGCCGTGCTCTCGCCCGTCGGCGTGATCTACCCGCGCGTGTCGGACCAGACCGAGCCCTCGCCGCTGGCGTGAGCCGAGCGCTCAGCGCGACGCGCGAGCTTCGAGCCACCAGCCGGCGCGGTGAGCGAGCGCGCCTGCTCGCAGCCTCGCCACGACCGCTCGCCACAACTGGCGTCTTGCGTCGCGCGTCGTCGCGTAGCTGCGCAGACCGCGCGCGAAGTCGTGGCGGCGCAGCTCGAGGCGCTCGCGTCGGCGCCAGGCGTAGCGCACGAGCCGCGCGAGGTTCGCGACGCGCTCGCGCTCGGTGAGCGTGCTGCGCAGGGCCGAGCGATCGAGGTCGAGCAGCCAGAACAGCGGCTGATCGTCTTCGGAGCGCGTGACGAGCACGTTCTTGAGGTGCAGGTCGGCGTGCAGGAAGCCGCAGGCGTGCAGTCGAGCGAGCCACGCGCCGAAGTGCTCGAACAGCACGGCGCGCTCGCGGCGCTCGACACGCTGGCCGAGTTCCGCCTGCAGGTCGCGGCCTGCATCAACGCGCCGCGTGACCAGATCGAGTCGCCAGGCGCCGGCCAGCGCGCGCACGGCGCGGGCCGCGATCACCTCGGGCGTCGCGATGCTCCGCGCGCGCAGTTGCTCGCTGAGGAGCGCCTCGACGAAGGGCCGCTCAGGGTCGAGGAAGCGCCGGCCGGTGAGCCAGCGCAGCAGCCCGCCGTGCGTGAAGCGACGCACCAGGAACGACTGGTCGCCGGTCTGGAGCTCCGCCAACGGATTGCGTCCGCCGAGATTGCTCTCGGACGCGGCGCCGTCGGAGTCCAAGCCGAAGCCCGTCGACTGCAAAGAGACGCGAGCGCTGCGCCGCACGGCGAGCAGGCCCCGCGCGCCTTCTTCGAAGTCGAAGGCGTCGGACAGGGCCGCACGCAGCGCGGGATCGATCACGCCGTTCCTACCGGCGCGTCCGGGGCGTTACAGACCCGCGCCGAAGTCCGACGCGAAGTCTGCGGCGGGCGGCGGCGGCGGCGGAGCAGCCGGGCGCTCGCGCTTGGGCGGAGCACTGGCGGCGGGCTTGGAGGCCGCGGGTTCGTCGAAGATCCCCAGGCCGAAGTCTCCGCCCTGGGCAGCCGGCGCGGGCGCTGCGCGCGGGGCGGAGCGTTCGACCGGTTGCGGTTGGGGCGCGCGCTCGCGCGGAGCCTCGTCACGCCGCTCGAAGCGCCCGCCGCCGTCGGGCCGCGGCCCGCGGTCGCGACGCTCGCCGCGATCACCGCGGTCGCTGCGCTCACCACGCTCACCACGGTCGCCGCGTTCGCGGCCGCCCCAGTCGCGTTCGGGCTCGGAGGAGCGCCACTCGTCGCGCGGGCGCTCGTCGCGACCGCGCGAGGCTGCCACGGGACGTTCGGCGGCCGGGCGGCCTTCGCCGCGTCGGAAATCGTCGCGCGGACGGTCCTCGCGAGGACGGTCGTCGCGCGCGCGATCGTCGCGCCGGGGCTCGTCGCGGCGCGGTTCGGGACGGCGCTGGTCGTCGCGCGGGCCACGCTCATCGCGCGGCGCGGGCTCGCGACGCTCGTCGTCGCGGACCGGGAGTTCGTGGCGCTCGTCGTTGCGCCGACCGCGGCCGCGGCGACCGTCGTGGCGAGCAGCCTCGTCCCGGCGCGGCTCGTCCCGGCGGCCCTCATCGCGGCGCGGCTCATCGCGGCGCGGCTCGTCGCCGCCCGCGTGCTCGCGACCGGCGTCGGGGCGTCGGGCGTCCTCGCGGCGCGGCTCGTCGCGCACGACGTGCTCACGACGCTCGCCTGAGCGCTCGCCGCGATCGGGGCGACGCTCGCGGTCCGCTCCGCCGTGGGCCGGGGCGTGTCCGCCGCCGTGCTCGCGTCGACCGTCGTTGCGCGGGGCGCCGCCGCGCGCGCCACCCGAGCGCCGCGGACCGGAGTCCTCGCCGCGCTCGTCGTAGCCGTCGGTCCCCTGCTCGAGCACCTCGATGTACTCCGTCGGCACGTGCTCCGCGAGGAACAGGGCCTTGCGGTCGAAGAAGTTGACGCCTTCCTCCCACGCGTCGAGGGCGTAGATGCGCAGCACCGAGTACTCGCGCGCCGCGCGGCGCCCCGCCTCGCGAGCGTCGTCGAGGCTCAGCGCCAAGTGCAGGAAGCGCCGCCGTCCTCCGCGCAGACCGAACTGCTGCGCCCGCGACAGGTCGCGCGCCTCGATCCCGACGTACAGGAACTCGGGCGGTCGGGCGGGCTCACCCGGCTCGACGTCGATGGAGTGGCCGTACAGGGCGCGGACCAGGTCCCCGGTGATCTCGTAGCGAGGGCGATCGCCGGCGTCGACCGCCGCGTGGACGTCAGCGGCGTCGACCGGCTCGCCGAGCCGCTCTTGCAGAGCGCGGACGACCTCGTCGAGTCGCGCGAAGCCGTGCCGGTCGAGTTCCAGATCGAACTTCTCCGGCTGGTGACGAAGCATGTAGGCGAGCGAGCGCGTGATCCGTTCGATCAGGGCGGGATGCGTCATTTTCAAGCGTGCTGCTGTTCGCGCGGGCGGCGGACGCCGAGCGGCAATGCGGACGAGCCAGTGGTCGGGGGCCTGTGGGGCGCGGCGTGGTGAATGTCGACTGGCGCGACCTTCGACGCGACGCTCCGGGGGGATGACCTCGCGCGGCTGGCAGCGCAACCCGCTGAAGCGTGCGGCGCGGCGGCGAGGTCTCCGGGCCGCTTGCGCCGACTCCCGAGGCCCCTTGGGGGCTCGAAAGAATGCGGTGCGCACGGCGGCCGAGTCCTCAAGTCTATGCGCGGGAGTTACGCGCTTCCACAAGCGGCCCACCGCTGCGCCGGCCCTTCGCCGACGCTCGACCACCCGCGAGCGCGGGGGCGGAGCTCGGCGACTGCGGCGAACTCCGCAGTGTTCTCGTCGCCTGGCCCCCCGGCCGCGGCCTGGTCCGGGCCCCCGCCGCAGCGGCGCGCGGGGTCGACACCAGGCCGCAAAAAGGAGCGCGCTCGCAGCCCCCGCCGCGAGCGCGCGAATTGGCGGGTCCCACACCACCAACTCTCGCCCCTTTCCTAGGCGCGCCGTGCGCGCGTTGGAAGGGGTGTTCAGTGTCAGCCGACGCTCAGTTCGGCCTCCGTTGAGCGGACCGCGGCCCGGCGCTCAGGCCCGCGCGCGGGTCGGGCAGCGCCGCGTCTTCGCCGACGAGCTCGAACCCAGCCTTCTGCAGGCCGCCGAGCAAACGCGCGCCGCCGCGCACCGAGAGGATGAACTGCTCCCCGCTGTCGGCGTCGGTCCACGCCAGCTTCAGGGATCGGAAAGAGCGGCTGGCCGGCGCATTGGCGCGCGAGGTGTCGAGGGCGGAGGGCTGGTCGGAAATCATGGCGCGAGGCGAGGGCTGGCGGACGGAGGGTGATCGGCAGGTCGGTGAGGTTGAGCGCGGCGTCTCGCTGATGGTGCGTTTCGCGATGGTTGCGCGGTGGCGCTCGCGGTCGAACGCTGCCCGTGAACGGGAGACGACGCTCAACGCACGGTTCGGCGACGGAGCGAGTTGGATTACGCGTCCAGGGCGCAATTCATCCAGTCGATACGAAGCGCGCTCGAACGCGCGCGTCGGCGACGCGCAAACGGCGTAGCTCGCCGCCCGCTTTCGCGGGAGCACTTCAAGGGGCGCAGCTACAGCGCAGCGAAGGTCACAAACAAAATCGCGTCAAGCGGGCGCGCGGCGCTCTCAGTAGCGCGCCATGCTCGGATCGACCTCGAGCGCCCAGCGCTCGACTCCCCCCGCGAGGTTCCACACGCGCTCGAAACCCGCGCGCTCGAGGAAGGCTGCGGCGCGCGCGCTGCGAATGCCGTGGTGGCAGATGCACACCACCTCCGCCGCCGGGTCGAGTTCTTCCCAGCGACGCGTGAGTTCCCCCAGTGGGATGTGGATCACTCCCGGCAACGCGCACAGCGCGAGTTCCTCGTCCTCGCGCACGTCGAGCAGGAGCGGCGCCCCGCCGCGCGCCAGGCGCGCCGCGAGGTCCCGCGGTTCGAGCGAGCCGACCAAACGCCGCCTCGAACTCAGCGCAGCGCGAGCGCCGGCCGGTCGAGGTCGGCGGGGAGCGCGACGCCCAGCGCGCCGAGCACCGTCGGTGCGATGTGCAGCAGGTCGACGCCGCCCTCGGCGGGGACGTCGCACTTGCGGTTCGAGAAGAAGATGCCGCGCACGAGGTCCGGATCGAGCGACACGTGGCAGCCCGACCACTGCTTGTCGTTGTTGCTCACGAACGGGCCGGGCTTGCCGCCGGGCGAGTAGTACCCGCCGCTCGAGGTCGTCCACGACACGCGGAACGGCGCTGCGAAGCCCAGGGTCAGGTCCGCCTCGCGGTCGATGAACGGGCCGCTGTGGATCTCCTTGACGAGTTCGGCGCTCCTGCCGAAGCGCTCGCCCGTCTCCGGATCGGTGGCCTCGAGGAACTTCTGCGCGATCTCGCGGCACAACGCCTCGACCTCTGCAGGCGGAACGATGCCCACGCTCTCGACGCTGCCGGATTCCGTGCGATGGCCCCGACCTTGCGCGTTGATGTAGATCGTGCCGAGTCCCAACGCGTAGGCGCGCGTCTGCGACCAATCGACGTAGGTCGAGAGCATGCTGCCGCCGCTCTTGCCATCGGCCAGCTTCAGGTAGCCCTGCGACGCGAGCCAGTTGTTGACGTGCACTTGGCGGCGGAAGCTCTGGAAGCCGTGGTCGGCGCACAACAGGAGCGTGTCACCGGCGCGCAGGTGCTCGTCCATGACCTTGCCGACGATGCGATCGACCTGACGGTACGCGGCCGGGATGGCGTCCTTGAGCGCGATGGTCTCGCCGTAGAACTGGACCTGCCGCGCGGCCTTGACCGGATCGTGCAGCGGGTGCTGCTCGTCGTAGTACTGATACATCATGTGCTGCACGCGGTCGGCTTCGCTGAAGATGCCGACGAACAGTCGCCAGTCGTTCTTGGCGAGCCCGGCGTAGATCAGCTTCTCGCGCCAGCGCGTGGTGAACTCGATGTCCTGCAGGAACGTGACGGCGTCGATCACGTCGTCCTTCAGCGGCTGCGTCAGGCAGGCCCAGCCGAGGGTCTCGAACGGCCCGCCGTTCTCGCGCGCGAGTTCTGCGGAGAACTCGGGCGGCTGGCTGATGGGTTGCCAGAACGGGGGCTTGGCCGGATCGATCTCGATCGTGTTGACGAACAGCTCGAAGGGCGTGCTGCTCGCGCTGTCGGACAGCGACACCAGCTTGACGCGCGTGATCGCGTGCGCCTTGAGCAGCGGATTGAGCTCGAAGGTCAGGTGGTACCAGTCGCTGAACTGACCGACGGACACCGTGTGCGTGATCTGGCCGATCGTGATCTCCGCCGCGTCGTCGCCCTTGCGGACGATGCGCATCGGCTGCGTGGTGGGCCGACTGAGCTGCGCCTCGAGCTCGCGCTTGCGCTCGTCGAGCTCCATGGACTTCTTGAAGGCCATGTTGGGCTCGTCGTCGATGCGCTTGGAGATCGCCGCGACCTCGGCCTGCAGCCGGGGCTTCGCCCAGAAGTTGTTCGGACCGTAGACCTCGGTCTCGATCACTCCGTCCCTCTCGTCGACGCGCAGCTTGTAGCCGCCCGAACCGGTGTCGGAGCCGGGGTCGTCGAGCTTGCGCGCGAAGAACAGCTCGTCCGTCGTGTAGACGTAGAAGCTCATGTAGCTGCCGCGCGCATCGGGGACTCCCAGGCCGCACAACACCTTGGCGTTGGGCGTCGGCGGGCGGTCCCAGACCTGCTGGCCGTCGTACACGCGCGTCGGCACGCCGGCGGCGGCCGCCACTTCCCAGAAGGGCGCGGCCTTGAGCGGGTTCTTCACCACCGGGATCGCGTCCGGCAGGTACGTGCGCATCACGTAGCCGCCCCAGCCGCCGACCGCGGCGAGCGCCAGCGAGAGAATCCAGGTCGGGCCAGCCGAGAGGCGCAGCAGCAGACCGAAGGTGAGCAGGAACACCACCAGCGCGGCGATGGCGACGGTCAGCCCCAGGCGCAGCGGGCTCCAGGTCGGGATCGGCGCGCCGGCGAGGTCCTCGACCTTGACCATCACACCGTCTTCGGCGAAGCCCTTGGTCGGAATCGGATTGCCGTCGGGCAGGAACGCACGCGTCACGAAGCCGGGGATGTTGGTCTTCGCCGGGTTCATGCCGGAGTTGAGCGAGGCCCACGCCACCGGAGACTCCGCCGGGTTGGTGGTGCCGAGCGGGGCGAACACGCCGCCGTCGCGCAGGCGCGCGAGGTTGGGCAGCTCGCCGCGGGCCATCATCGCTTCGACCGTGCGCGCGTCGGCGCCGTCGAAGCCCAGCACGATCACGCGGCCGTCGGCGCCGCTCGACGCGCGCAGCGCAGGCGTGACCCACAGCGCGAGGATCCAGGCGAGGACCAGGGTCAGCCGAGCGAAGTGGAAACGGCGGTGCGTACGGGTAGGCATCGTTGGGGGGATCGGCCGGAGGCTTGGAATCACTTGCGCTGGCGCCTGCGCAGCCGGCGCGGACGCGCCCCAGGGGTGAGAGCACCGCTGGGCGACCGGGAGTCGGGACGCTGACTGCCCTGATCTTCGAACGCGGCCGTTGCAGCCGCTGGAGCGCGCTCGACCGGCGTTAGCGCCCCGTTCCCACGCGACTTGCGACGCGCGGCTGCGTAGGCTCTGTGGTTCGCCGACCTCGCGCTGGAGGAAGATCCAGGAAGTCCCGCGTCGGCCCAACCGTCGGATGAGCGTGAAACAGGATTGGATGGCGAGCGAAGGTAGGCCCCGGTCGCGCGCGCTGTCAACGCGCCGCGGCTCGGCGAAGTCAGCGGTGCTGCTCTTGTTGCTCGGCGCCCTCGTCGCGGCGTCGGTGGTCTGGTGGCGCGTCAGCGCTGGCGGCGACAGCCCCTCTGCGGCCCGGCCCAACGCGGCGCCGCCGCCCCCGGAAGCGCGGATCGAGACACCTTCCAGCGAGCGCGTCGACCGGCCGTCCTCGACGCAGCCGGGGGACCGCCGCTACCTGCCCGAGTTGTTCGACCCGGCGCGCTTCGACGGCGTGGCGCGGATGGAGGTGGTGCTCGACGCTCCGCCTGGCTTCCGCGACTCCTGGACGCTGTCGCTGACGCCCTCGAAGGTGGTCACGGGCGGAGATCGGGCGCGCGCGCGCTCGATCGAGTTCCCTGCGGGAACCGACCGCGCGGTGCTCGACGACGTCGCGCTGGGCGGCTACGAGGTCCGCGCGCTGGCCGAGGGCATGGAGTGCGCGACGCAGTTCATCCAGCTGGCCAAGCCCGACGAGCTGGACGTCATCCTGCGCGTGCCGCTGTTCCCCGCCGGCGACCTGAGCGGCCGGGTGGTCGACCCAGACGGCTCCCCCGTGGCCGGACTGCCGTTGATCGCGCGCCGCAACCTGCCGGCGCTCGAGCGCGAGACGCAGACCGACGCGAACGGCTACTACGTGTTCTCACGCCTGCCCGACGGCGACTACGTGCTCGCGGTCGGCTATCGGGACGCGGCGCTGGTCGAGCGCGAGCTCTCCTTCGCGGCGCCCGGCTTCACGATGCCCGACCTGGTCACGCCGCGCGTCGCCGCGCTGCACGTGCGCGTCATGGATCCGCGCAACCAGCCCGTGGTCGACGCCAAAGTCAGCGTGGTCGGCCTGGTGAGCGGCGCCCGCGAAGCGCGCACGGACCTCAACGGCCTCGCGCGCCTCGAGCACTGCGTGGGCGGCGACGCGTCGGTCTACGTCGAGGCCGAGGGCTTCACGACGACCTCACAACAAATCCACTTCCAGCCGGGTGTCGTCACGGAGCACCAGGTGCGCATCAGCGCGCCCTGATTCCGCAGCGATCGGCTGTTCTCTAGACCCCAGGCGCGCTGGACGATCCCCCACCGACCCAGCCGCCCCGCAAGCCCCCCTCAGCGCCTACGGAGCTCTCATTGCCCTCCCAGCCCCTGATCGATTTCGCGAGCATGGACCTCTCGCAGATCCTGCGCGACAGCGCCGAGGTCCGCCGCCTGTGCCCGCAGCGCAACCGCTTCGCCATGCTCGACGCCATCGTGCACAGCGAGGGCGCTGACGGTTTGGTGATCGGCTACAAGGACGTCGACTCGAGCGACTGGTGGGCGCCCGATCACTTCCCGGGCCGACCGATCTTCCCCGGCGCATTGCAGATCGAAGGAGCGGCGCAGTTGTGCGCGTACCACTTCCTCGATTCGCGGCCGGAAATGCAGCACAGACTCGTGGGCTTCGGCGGCGTGAACGACGCGCGCTTCCGCGGCGTGGTCGCGCCCCCCGCGCGACTGTACTTCGCAGCCAAGCCCGTGCGCCTGCGCTCGACCATGTTCACCTACCAGGCGCAGGGCTTCGTCGAGGGCAAGCTGGTCATGGAAGCCGAGATCCTCGGCGTGATCATCGACTGACACCGTGCGCGCCGGCGTCGCGGACAGCGCGAGTAGACTTGGAAGTCCCCCCGGCTGTGTCTGCGCATGACGGATCAAACTTCGCCGCTCGTGGCCAACCCGCACGTGTCGTCAGTGCGCGTGTCGTCAGTGCTCGGGCGCGCGGCGCACTGGCGGCTCGCGTTCGCCGCGCTCGTCTCGCTGCTCGCCGCGGCGTGCTCCGCTCGCGAGCCTGAGCGACCCCAGCACGTCCTGCTGATCGTGGTCGACACGCTGCGCGCCGATCACCTGTCGATCTTCGGTTATCCGCGCCCCACGTCGCCGAACATCGACCGGCTCGCGCGCAACGGAGTGCTGTTCAAGCGCGCGATCTCGCAGAGCTCGTTCACCAGTCCGTCGATGGTCTCGCTGATGACCGGGCAATACATCGCCAAGGAACGTCAGACGATCCCGAGCGAGCTGCCGACGCTCGCCGAGGCGTTCCAGCGCGCGGGGTGGAAGACGGGCGGCTTCTCGGCCAACCCGGTGGTCTCGCCGCAGAACGGGTTCCACCGCGGATTCGACGTCTTCGCCGCCATCGAGGAGCACGGTCCCAACGCGGCCGTCGAGGCCTTCGTCGAGGCCCATCGCAGCGAGCGCACGTTCACCTACTTCCACATCAACGAGCCGCACGACGAATACCTCGCGCCGCCGGGCAAGCGCGCGTGGCGCGAGGCTGCGAGCTACCTGCCCGGCGACCGCGGCGACTACTACCAACAGATCAGCGCGAAGCTCGGGCTGAGCGAGGCGCCGGACGACGTGCGCCGCGTGCAGGAGGAGATCGGCGGCTACGACGACGAAGTCCGTTACGCCGACGAACGCGTGGCGGCGCTGCTGGCGGTCTACGAGCGGCTCGGCCTGATGCAGGACACGCTCGTGGTGCTCACCGCAGATCACGGCGAAGGACTGTGGGAGCAGGTCGCGCTGATGAGCGGCCAGCGCGGCTCGAAGCTGCGCGCCGGTGAGAAGCCGACGCTCTTGAACACGCTGATGCCGACGCACGGCAACCAGGTGCACCAGAGCCTCGTGCACGTGCCGCTGGTGATCTCAGGCCCCGGCGTTCCGCGCGGCGTGCCCGTGAACACGCCCGTCGAGAACGTCGATCTGTTCCCGACGTTGCTCGAGCTCGCCGACGTGAGCACGACGGGCGGTCTGCAGGGCTCGAGCCTCGTTCCGCTGATGGAGAAGCGCGCCAACGGCGAGCGCTACGGCTTCAGCTACACGCGCTTCAACGTCACGGTCGTCGACCAGGACGGCTGGGCGCTGATCCTGCCGACACCGGAAGGCGAGTGCGCGGAAGGGATCGTGCTCGAGCTGCACAAGCTCGACGAGGATCCGCATCAGCGCCGCAACCTCGCCGCGGAGCGGCCGCAGATCGTGGAGCGTCTGAAACAGGTCGCAATGGAACGCCAGCGCGCCGGCATCCGCGAGGGCGATCCGCAGGTCACCGACGAGAACCTGCGCGTGCTCGCCGAACTCGGTTACGTCGAGCAGGTCGAGCGCGGCACGGCCAAGCGCGACCTGCAGAAGCGCTCGACGGCCGAACTGCTCGCGCTGCTCGCCGTCGCGCCGCACTGCACGGAACGACTGCTGATCGTCGAGGAACTCGCCGGGCGAGCGCTCGACGACGCAGCGCTCGCCGCGTTGCGCGCGCACCGCGAAAAGGAGCGCGCGCTCGCCGTGCAAGCCGAGATCGACAAGCTCCTCGCGAAGTGACGCGCGCTACGGGATGTCGAACTCCAGCGCGTCGCTCAAGCCGGTCGTGAAGGCGTCGCCGGGATCGCGGTACCAGTACTGGCAGTAGACGCGCGCGCCGGAGACCAGCGCAGGATCGACGCCCGCCTGGATGCGCGCGTTGAAGTCGTAAGCGAATGCGCCCGCGCACGCGCCGCTGCCGCCGGAGTTCTGACTCGACGTGCGACGCACCGGCGACTTGACGCACAGGAAGCCGCCCTGGAACGCGCCGGCGTGCGGCAACAGCCCGTAGAACAGCACCCCGTTCTTGTTGGGCTCGATGTCCGAGGCGCGCACTTCGAACGACGGGCCGGGCGCGCTCGACGGCGCGCCGAAGCCCGAGATCGTCGGCACGCACAAGCCCGAGCTCACCTTGGAGGTGCAGTAGCTCGCCACGTGCGGCGGCGGAGGCGGCGGAGTCGGGTCGTAGTCCCAGATGCCGCGGCCGTACGTGCCGAAGCGCATGAGGTCCTGTCCGACGCACTCCACCGACCAGTAGAGCGTCAGCGGCGTCGCCGGCTGGAGGATGTTGAACCACGAGCCCGCGATGCGGTCGTAGCGGTAGGCGCCGGCTTCGCAGGCCGCGTAGATGTCACCGCTGCCGTCGCGCGCGTACGCGAGGTCATAGACCATCGTCGCGGGCAAGCCGCTCGTCAGCGCCTGCCAGCTCGCGCCGCCGTTGAGCGTGCGTCGCACGCCCGCGGTGCTGTAGCCCGAACCTCCCACCACGGCTTCGAGCGCGTTGGTCGGGTGCACGGCGAGCGCGTTGCCGTAGAAGTAGTGCTCGCCCGGCGCGTTCGACGAAGCGAGGTTCCAGGTCACCGCGTGGTTCTGCGACCAGTACAGCCGCCCCGCGCTGTCGACGGCGTACGAGCGCTGCGCGTCGGACGGGGCGAAGGCCAGCGCGGTCATGTAGCTCGAGCCCGAGAGCGCGAAGTTCTGCGTCGAGTGCTGGACGTAGTTCCACGTCGGTCCGCTCACGCGCGTGTAGCGGTACAGCCGGTCGGCGCAGAAGAAGAAGCTCGCGGAGTCGAGCGGATCGGCCGCGATCGGCGGCAGCCACAGGTGGTTCGAGCCGGCCGGGAAGTCGACCCACGGATACAGGAGTTGCGGGTTGGTCTCGCCTTCCTGCACCAGCACGAACCCCGGATAGACCGAGTAGACGAGGTCGTGGGCGCCGCTCGAGCTGGTGAGGTGCCCGTAGTCGCCGCTGACGAGCTGCGTGAAGTTGGTCGACGGACCCGGACCGCTCGAGGGCTGCACGTTGCCGCGTTGATAGCCCTGGTCCTGCGATCCGGCGAGCACGCGTCCGGGATCGAGCACGCTGGTGTGCGTCGAGTAGTACTGACTCACTCCCAGACCCGACAGACTCAGGTTCGTCGGCGAGGCGCCGCTCTGATGGCTGCGCCAGATGCCGCCGTCCATGCAGTAGTAGACGCTCTCGCCACTGGGGCTCTGCGCATCGGGCCAGGCGAACAAGCCCATCGTGTCGGCGTGCAGCTTCTGCGCCGGATTGGAGTAGTACTCGCCCCAGCCGTTGAGCTTGGTGAAGCTCGAGCCGCCGTTCGTCGAGCGGAACGCTTCGACGCCGCCGTAGATCACGACGTTCGCGTTCACGGTCGACGCGGTGAGTTCCTCCCAGAAGTCGCCGGGCTGGTGAACGGAGCTGGCTGAGACGCCGGCGTTCGTGGAACGGTAGAGCGTCCAGGTCGAGCCGTTCTGGAGCGCGACGTACAGGGTCGGCGCGCCAGCCTCCGAGCCGCACAACACCGCCTTGGTCGCATTCGCATCGATCACCGCGCGCGGCGTGAAGCTCTGGCCCGCGTTGCTCGACGCGTAGAGCTGACCGCGGTGCGCGACGTACATCTGCGTCGCCGCGCCGGCGCCCACGCGCGGGATCCACGCCGCCGACGCGCCGGAGTTGGGCATCTGGTAGCGCACGGAGAAGTTGCGGCCGAAGTCCGTCGAGACGTACAGCGCGGGAGCGTTGCCGCTCGCCGAGTTGTTCGACCACACGGCGATCGTCGGCGGGCTCGTGGCGAAGCGCGACAGCATGCGGATGCCGTTGGCCGTGCCCAGTCCCGCGGGCGTCTCCCACACCGCGCCCTGGTCGCGCGAGACGCGAATCCCCGCCGAACCCCAGATCACGAGCAGGTCGGGATCGCCGGAGTTCTCGCCGGGCAGCGCCAGCGCCTCCCACACGCCGCCCCACAGGTTGTCGCCCAGGGGGCGCCAGTTCGTCCCGTCGTAGTTCGCCTTCCACAGACCGCCGAGCGCCGAGCCGCCGTACAGCGACTGACCGTCGGGCGAGAGCGTCGCGCAGTGCATGCGTCCCGCCTGGTTCTTGCTGCCGATCTCGGTCCAGGTCGACGACGAGAGCAGGTGCGCGCCGCTCTGGACGAGCTGACGCCGTCGCTCCTGCTCGGCCAAGCCGTTGGCGCGTTCGATCGCGCGCCAGTCGACGTCGGGCGCGGCGCGGTGGATCTCCTCGATGAACTTCCGGCGCCCGCGCTTGTTGCGCTTCTCGGCGTCGATGTCGAGGTTGTGCTCGGTCGGCGCGGGCCAGGCCGCCAGCGCGGGCGCGCCGGGGTCGTAGCGCACGACCTCGAGCAGCGCAGCGGACTCGGGCGCGGGGGCGGTGTCCGCGGGGGGAAGGGTCGGGGAAGAGCGCTCACAAGCGCTGAGGAGCACACATCCCAGGAGGGCGAAGAGCGGTCGCATAGCTCTCCCCAAGGTACGACGCCGCGCGGCCCAATGGGGCGCGGCGCGCCAAGAACGCGCGCCCCGAACTCAGTCGAGGAACGCGCCGAAGTCGGGTGCGCGCGCGGGGCGGGCGGGCGCGGGTCCGCCCTCGGGCTGCTGACCTTCCTCGGTGAGGATCTCGAGGACGTCGAGTTCGACGCACTCGGCCGGCGCGCCGAGCAGTTCGCTGAGCGACGGCCGCGTGGCCCCGCCCTCGCCGCTGATCGACTCCTTGACGTAGGCGCCGTGCTGCGCGCGCAGCACGAGGTTCCACTCGCCGTCCTCGAGCGGCGTGAGCTCGACGATCTCGATCCAGCGCTCGCGGTCGAGTTGCGCGCGCCGGTGCGCGACGCGCTCGGGCGTGTGCTGAACGAGCGTGACGCGCTGGCCCACGAGCGCCGCCGCGCGCGCGGGATCGACGGGACCGAGCGTGCGCACTCGCGCCTGGTACTGCTTGGCGTGCTTGGCTTCCTTAAGCGCGGCGACGCGCGTCTTCTCGGTCCAGTGCAGGCCGAGCACCTCGAGTCGTCCCGCGTTGCGCCGGTTGATCTCCGCTTCGGCCGCGGCGAGGTCGACGTCGAGCACCTTGGGCCCGATCAACTCGACGACGAACGGACGACCGGCGCCGAGCATGCGCACGTTGACGTCCTCGCGACCGGCGCCGTGGAACTTGTGCTTGCGCGTCTTGAAGGCCGCGCCGAGAACCCAGCCGATGAGCTCCTGCACCGAGTCCTTGGTGAGCTTGCCGAAGCCCTCGCAGCGCGTGCAGCCTCGGCGGCGGCGCGGGTGCCCCTTGCAATCGGGGCAGAAGAACACCGTCTGCGGCAGGTCGCGCACCAACTTGCGGTAGCGGCCTTCGACGAACACCTTGGCCGCCGGGGGAGCGCCGGCGCCGCGCTGAGAATCGCTCAAGAGATCGACCTGCTGGAACGGGCGGCGCGGACAGGAACTTCGCGCCGGCCTGACGACTGGAACGTCCGTTCGACGGGCCAACCCCGTGAACGCGGGCGAAGAGGATACGGCGCTCGCCGCCGGGCCTCAACGCGCCGGTCGCGTCGAGCGCTGCGCCAACAGCGTGCGCGCGTGCGCCAGCACCTCGTCGACCGAAATGGCCTTGAGGCACTGGTTGTCGCGGCAGGGGCTGCTGCGGTGATTCGCCGCGGTCAGGCACGGGCTGCAGGCCAGCGCCTTGTAGAGGTGGACCGCGCGCGGCCCCATCGGCCCGTACAGGCGCGGCGTCTCGGGGCCGAACAGCGTGATCGAGGCGATCTCGGTCAGGCTGGCGAAGTGCGGCGGCCCGCTGTCGTTGGAGATGAGCAGATCGGCCTGGTGGAAGAGCTGCAGGAGGTCGGCGAGCGTGCGCGTCTTGCCGACGAAGTTGATGCAGCGCGGATGCGCCACTTCGGCCAGGATCGCGCGAGCGGAGGGCTCGGCGTCGGGGATGCCGCACAGCACCACCAGCGTGCCTTCGTCTTCGTCGATCAGAGCGCGCGCCACGCGAGCGAAGCGCTCGGCCGGCCAGGTGCGGATCGGCAGCAGTTGGCCCGCGTCGTGGTTGAGCAGCACGATGCGCCGGGCCTTGGACAGATCGGCCAGCTTGCTCAGCTCGCCGCGCACGTAGTCGTACAGCTCGCGCTGCACCGGCGCGCGCACTTCGAGCTGCGGCTTGGGGATCTCGCGTTTGACGAGCGGGATCTCGGCGGGGTCGCAGTCCAGCGCGTCGAGCAACGCCTGGAAGTTCTGCGACATGTGGTAGTAGGGGTTGTAGTTCACGCGGTGCGTGAGGTGCGCGCCGCGGTAGAGCCCCTCGCCGTGGAAGTTGTCGAAGCCCACGCGCGCGCTCGCGCCGGAGAGCAGGCTGAGGATCGACGACACGCGCGCGAAGAGCTCGAGGTCGACCGTGGTGTCGATCTGGCGCTCGCGGCAGAAGCCGACGAAGCGCAGCACGTCGACGAGCATGTGGACCAGCGAATCGTCGCGGATCGTGAACACGTTGCGCTCGTCGAGCAGTCCGAGCAGGTGGAGGCTCGCGACGTTCTTCTTGAAGATCACGAAGCACACCGGCCGCTGGGGATTGCGGGCGAGCGCGCGCTGGATGGTCGAGGCCGCGACGATGGTGCTGCCCATCTCGGACAGCTCGATGAACAAGAGCGAGCGCTGGTCACCGCGCGGGCTGCGCTGGAACAGACCGCCCACGATCCGCATGAACAGCGCCAGGAGGAAGCACGCCGGACGCCCAACCCAGGCGTCGATGCGGCGCATGGTCGAGAGCTTCATCTGTTGGGCGGGGCGGGGGGCGAGGCGGCCCGTTCGAGGCCGCGTGGCGAGTGCCAGCGCTGGATCTTACTGGCCGCGGGGGACGCTCGTTCGGGTCTCATCGGCTCGCGGGGCCGAGAGAGTCGAACGGAGCGCGCGCCCGCGGCGGCGGCGAGACGGCGCAGAGCTGCGAAGAAGCTTCAAGGCGCGCGGCATGTGACGCGAGTCCGTGACGGGAGCATGCGGCGCGCTTGCGCTGGTGCGCTGCGCGGGAGCTTCAAGCAGCGAGCGGATCCGGGCAATCCGCATCGAGCCGCGTCCCCCAGCGACGCCTCGGGGCCGCTGCGAGACGCCTGAGAACTGCGCCGAAGTTGCGAGCCGCCCCACTAGAATCCCCGCCCTTCGATGCACCCGATCCTGTTCGAAATCCCCGGCATCAGCTTCCCGCTGCGCACCTTCGGCGTGCTGCTCGGCGTGGGGTTCCTCGTCGGCGCGTGGCTCTTCTCAGCGCTCATCGCGCGCCTCTCGAAGACTCCCGAACGCGACGTCGAAGCCTACGGCGCGCTGCCCACATGGGTGCTGGTGGGCATCATCGCCGGCGCGCGCTTGCTGTACGTGATCGTCGAGGTCGCGCGCGGCTCGGCGGTCGGGCAGGAGTTCCTCTCCGAGCCCTGGCGCGTGATCGCGGTGTGGCAGGGCGGACTGGTGATGTACGGCGGCTTCGCGGGCGCGCTCATCGCGGGCGTGTGGTGCGCGCGACGCCACAAGCTGCGCCCGCTGCACGCCATGGACGTCGGCGTGGTCGCGGGCTTCGTCGGTCAAGCCATCGGCCGCTGGGGCTGTTTGATGGTCGGCGACGACTACGGCTCGCGCGTCCCCGAGCGCTGGCAGTCGCTGCCGTTCCCGCTGACCATCCGCGTGCCCGATCCGCTGCCGCCCGAGTCGCTGTTCGGCGACGAGAACGTCGGCCAGCTCCTGTGGGCCACGCAGCCGATGATGTCGTTCAAGGCGCTGATCGTCGCCGCCGTCGCGTACCGCGTGCTGCTCCACCGACGCTACGAAGGTCAGGCCGCGTGGGCCGGTATCACGACCTACGCCGTGCTGCGCTTCGTGGTCGAGTTCTTCCGCGGCGACGAGGTGCGCGGTGTGTGGTTCGGCGGAGCGATCTCGACCTCGCAGATGATCTCGCTCGCGGCGTTCACGCTGGGCGCGGCGATGCTCGTCAAGAACCGCTCGCGGCGCGATCCGCAGCTCGCGAGCTGACGCGGGGTCGCCGACGTGCCGCTGAACGACGCGGAGCTCTTCAGCGCCTCGCACGCGACGGTCGCTGGCGTCGACGAGGCGGGCCTCGGGCCGATGCTCGGCCCGCTGACGCTCGGCTTCTCCGTGCTGCGCACGCCGGCGCACGAGTGCGACCTGTGGAAGGCGCTCGCTCCGCTGGTGAGCGACGATCCGCAGCACGACGCGCGCGCGTTCGTCGTCGCGGACTCCAAGCAGGTGTTCAAGCGCACGCCGCGCTGCCACAAGCGGCTCGAGGCGACGGCGCTGGGCTTCCTCGCGTTGCTCGATCCGGGCCGCGCGCCGCGCACGACGCTCGCGCGCCTGTTGTTCGAGTCCCCCGCCGAGCTGGCCGTGGCCCCGCCGTTCATCGCGCGGCATCCGTGGTACCGCCAAGGTCAACGCGAGCTGCCCGCGCACTGGGAGGCGCTGACGCTCGAGCTGCGGGTCGAATCGCTGGTCCGCGCCCTGCGCCGCGCGGAGATCGAACTGGTCGACGCCGGCGTCCGCACGCTGACCGAGAGCGCGCTCAACGACTCGTTCGCGCGCACGCAGAACAAGTCGCTGACGCACTGGGAGTTCTCCGCGCCGCTCTTCCGGCGCGTGTTCGAGCGCCACGGCGCCGACGGCGTCGAGCTGTGGGTCGATCGCCACGGCGGCCGCTCGCACTACGGACCGCTGCTCGGCCGCACCTTCCCCGAGGCGCTGGTCGAGTGGATCGACGAGACGCCCCAGCGCTCGCGCTACTCCATCCGCACGCACGACCGCTCACTCCGCATGCGCATCGTGTTCGCCGAGAAGGCCGAGCGCTCGTCGTTCGCGGTGGCGCTGGGCTCGTGCCTCGCGAAGTACGCCCGCGAGAGCGCCATGGCCGCCTTCAACGCCTACTTCGCGGCGCAGGCGCCCGAGCTCGCGCCCACGGCGGGGTACACGACCGACGCGCGGCGCTGGTTGACGGACGCCGAAGCGGTGCTGGCGCGGCTGGCGCTGTCGCGCGAACAATTCGTGCGTGAACGCTGATCGCCCGCCTCCGCAGCGTCCTCGCCTGCCCACGCACAGCGGGGTATGGTTTCGCGCCTCGTGAAGACCGCCATCCTCGGCGCCGGCGTCTCCGGCCTCTCTCTGGCCCGCTTCCTGATCGAAGCCGGCGTCCCTCGCACAGACCTGCACCTGTTCGAGGCCGGCGCGCGCGTCGGCGGACTGTGCGCCTCCAAGACCGTCGAGGGCTTCACCTACGACGTCACGGGCGGCCACATCCTGTACAGCAAGGACGCGGCCGCCATGCAGTGGATGAAGGACTGCGCCGGCGGCGACGAGGCGTTCGTCAAGCGCGATCGGCGCACCAAGATCCGCTTCGAGGATCGCTGGGTGCACTACCCGTTCGAGAACGGGCTGGGCGACCTGCCGCCGTCGGCCAACTTCGACTGCCTCAAGGGCTACATCGAGGCCTGGCATCGCCGCCAGGTCGAGAAGTCGAGCTCGCCGAGCGAGTTCGGCCGCTGGGTGCGCTGGCGCTTCGGCGACGGCATCGCCAAGCACTTCATGGACCCCTACAACCAGAAGGTCTGGAAGCGCGAGCTCGACTTCCTGTCGAGCGACTGGGTCGCCGGACGCGTGCCCGATGCGCCGGTCGACGACGTGCTGCGCTCCTCCGTCGGCATCCGCACCGAGGGCTACACGCACCAGTCGATCTTCTTCTACCCGCGCGACGGCGGCTTCCAGGCCATCACCGACGGCGTGGCCTCCACGTTGCTCGACCGCGTTCGGACCTCGACGCCCGTCACCGACCTCGTGCGCAGCGCCAGCGGCTGGCGCGTCAACGGCGAGGACTTCGACGCCGTGGTGTCGACGCTGGCGCTCACCGATCTGCCCGACCTGGTGAGCGGCATGCCCGAGGGCCCGGCGCGCGCGATGCGCACGCTCGAGTTCAACTCGATCACCTGCCTCCTGGTGGCGCTCGATCGCGCGCAGCACCCCGACCTCTCGTGGGTGTACCTCCCCCACGATTCGCAGGGACCGACCAACCGCGTCACGTACATGTCGAACTACGCGCCGAGCCTCGCGCCGAGCGGCAAGAGTTCCCTGTTGTGCGAGGTGACGCACGCGGGCGGCGCGCCCAAGCCGGGGCCCGAGTTGGAGCGCGAGGTGGTGGATGGACTGGCGCGCGCCGGACTGCTGCGCGCGGACGAGGTGCTGTTCACCGACCGCGTCACGACGCGCCACGCCTACGTGGTGTTCGACCACCACTACCACGCTCGGCGCCGCGAAGCGTTCGCGTGGCTGGACAGCGTCGGAATCACGCCGCTGGGGCGGTTCGGGCGCTTCGAGTACGACAACTCGGACCAGTGCGTGATCAAGGCTCGCGAGCTCGCGAGCAAGTTGGCGGCGCAAGCGCGTCGGGGCTGAGTTCCACCGTCGAATCTCAGCGCGTTCCGCGGCGACGCAATGCACGCGCGCCGGCAGACGCATGACGTTTCCGACATGAGTCGCGCATTGCGAACGTGTCATGCGCGCCTGCGAATCGAAGGCTGGACTGGCTGGCCAGCACTGCGCTACAGGTTAGCTAACGACGTGCGAGGGGCCGTCGAACCGCGCAGTCCGATCGAGGGATCTGGCGCTGCGGTGCGGGCGAACTCTCGCGCCTGATCAGCAGCAGGGCTGACCCGACGCGTTGCGCGCGTTCGAGTTCCGCCCGGCGACGTCAGTGCTTTCCGCGAATCGCAAGGGGTGATTCGCGCGACCTCGCGGTCCGCACGCGGCCACGCCGCGCCGGCGGAGTCCCTCTCAGAAGTTCACGCGCCATGATTCGCACATCGACAATCGACGCTCGTCTGGGCTCGAGTCTGGTTCTCGCGCTCGCGCTCACGGCTTCCTGCGGCGGAGGAGGCGGCGGCGGCGGCACGAACGCTCCGTCGAACCTCAGCTTCGCCCGCGTCGCGGCGCTGTACACGCTGGACGAAACGATCACGCCCAATGCGGCGAGCGTGAACGGCCAAGTGGCGAACTGGTCGGTGACGCCGGCGCTGCCGGCGGGCCTGACGCTCGACCCGCAGAGCGGAGCGCTCCAGGGAGCGCCGAGCACGCTCGCGCCGCTCAGCGACTACGTGGTCCGCGCGCAGAACTCCGCGGGCTTCGCCGAGGTCACGCTGCGCCTGGGTGTGGTTCGCCCCAACGTGCAAGCGCTGGTCTGCAGCGCGACCGACAACACGCTCGAGTCGCTCGTCACCGGCCCGGCCGACACGCGCATCGCCACGGGCTTCGACCTCGCGCCGTTCGGCGCCGCTGGCCCGCGCACGCTGGCCGCCCACCCCTCCGGCCGCTGGGCCTACGTCGGCCAGTTCACCTCGCGCCACCTCTCGCGCTTCGAGCTCGATGCCAGCTCCGGTCGCGCGCGCGCGCTGGACAACGTCAGCACGCAAGGTCGCCCCGAAGAGATCGCCCTGCACCCCAGCGGCGACGCGCTCTACCTGTTCAGCCGGCAGACCCCGCACCTCGAGACCTTCGCGGTCAACCCGGTCGACGGCGCGCTGAGCTCGCTCACGACGCTCTCGCTCGCCGCCAACGGACTCGAAGCCGTCGCGCGCAGCGCCGACGGTCGCTTCATGTGGGCCACCATCGTGAGCACCGGCAACCAGTCGATCACGACGCTCGAGGTCGATCCGGTCACGTTGATCCCCGCGGTCGTGGGAACGCCTCTGTCGACGACCAACAAGCTGCGCTCGCTCGCCGTCGCGCCCGACGGCCGCACGCTGTACGGCGCGTCGTTCGAGTCGCCGACGAGCACCATCGACACCTTCACGGTCGATCCGGCCACCGGCGCGCTGCAGAAGCTCGACAGCGTGAGCGTCGGCGCGTTCGCGGTCGCCGTCGCCGTGGAGCCCACCGGTCGCTTCCTGTACGCCTCGATCTCGAGCGACGACACCGTGCGCGTGTTCGAGATCGACCCGCTCGACGGTCGCCTCAGCGCGCCGAGCAATCCGCAGGTCGCGATCGCGCCGACCGGAGCGCGCCCCGCCGCGCTCGCGATCAGCGCCGACGGCGAGGAGCTCTTCGTCACCGAACTCGACGGCTTCGAACTGGGCGTGTTCGACATCGATCCGATCACCGGCGGACTCACTCGCAAGGACGCGCACCGCACGCGCGAGCAGCCGCAGCTCCTGGCGCTCGTCGAGCGCGACCAGGCCGTGAGCCCCAGCGCGCCCTTCGTGTACGTGGGCAACGCCACCTCGGGCGACGTGTCGATCTTCGCCAGCGCACCCAGCACGGGTGAGCTCACCGTCGTCGAGTCGGGCCTGCCCGTGGGCGGACAGCCGGCGACGCTGGCGTGCCATCCGCGCGGAACGTGGATGTACGCCGCGGACGCGAGCAACGGCGTCGCGCGCGCCTACGCGATCGATCCGGCCACTGGGGAGCTCGGACCGATCGGCTCGCCGGTCGGCGCCGGACTGCAGCCCAGCGCGGCGCAGGTCGATCCCTCCGGCCGCTTCCTCTACGTCGCCAACAACGGCTCGAGCAACGTGAGCGTGTTCGCGATCAACCCGGTCAACGGGTTCCTCTCGCAGTCCACGGTCCACAACACGGCCGGCGCGCCCACGGCGCTCGAAATCGACGCCACCGGACGCTTCGTGGTGGTCGCGCACGAGCAGAGCTCGACGCTCGAGGTGTTCGAGGTCGACCCCGCGAGCGGCGCGCTCGTCCCGCTCGGCGCCCCCGTCGCGTTCACGGGTCAGCCCTCCGCGCTGCGCATGCACGCGAGCGGGCGCTACCTGCTGGCGACGGCCGGCGACACGGGTGAGCTGTGGGCCTACTCGCTGGCGGCGGTCGACGGCGCGCTGAGCGCGATCGGCAGCGTCAACATCGGCGCAGGCGCGCAGTCGATCGCGTCCGACGCGCGTGGCGCGCGGCTCTACGTCGCGGTCTCCGGCGCTGGCGCCGGCAGCGTCGCGTTCACCTCGTTCGACAGCTCGAGCGGCTCGTTCGGCGCCGTAGCGCAGGCCTCCGCCGGCACTTCGCCCGCGGACCTCGAAGTCGATCCCAGCGGCGCGCACCTGTTCGTCGCCAACAACGGATCGAACGACGTCACGCGCATGTCGCTCAACCCCGCCACCGGCGCGCCGACTTCGGCTTCGTCGATCGCGGCCGGCGTGGGACCGCGCTCGATCGAGTTGCTGCCCCGCTTCGACTGAGCGCAAAGCGCGCGGTTCACGCACGCGACCTCCAACGGGCGCGTCGGCAGCTTCGGCGGCCGGCGCGCCCGAACGTTTTGCGGCGCGAGCGCCTCGACCGCGCACGGAAGGCGTTTCCCGCCCCGTGCGAGCTCGGACCCAGTCTCCGCGCGAAATTCGCGTGGCGCGATTTGCGCAGACGCTGAAGGCGTCGGTTACTTCGAGGCCCGGGCCCCCGCCCGCGGCGCGCAACCGATGCAGTCCCCCGCCGCGTCATCCCAACAGCGCCTTCCCACGGGCGTCGAAATCGTGGCCCGGCTCGATGCGAGCACGCACGAGCTGCTCACGCCCGCGGCGCTCGAGTTCCTGGCCGCGCTGCACCGCCGCTTCGAGCCCGAGCGCCGGCGTCGATTGACCGCACGCCGCGAGACTCAGAGCCAGCTCGACAGCGGCTGGCGCCCCAACTTCCCCGAACGCACCGCGGCGCTGCGCGCAGCGGAATGGCGCGTCGCGCCTCCGCCGGCCGACCTCGCGCGCCGCCGTGTGGAGATCACGGGCCCGGTCGAGCGCAAGATGATGATCAACGCCCTGAACAGCGGCGCAGACGCGTTCATGGCGGACTTCGAAGACTCGAACTCGCCCACCTGGCGCAACGTCCTCGACGGCCAGCGCAACTTGCGCGACGCGGTGCGACGGACGATCGAGTACGTGCATCCGCAGAGCGGCAAGCGCTACGAGCTCGCGCCCGTCACGGCCACGCTGCTCGTGCGCCCGCGCGGCTGGCACCTCGAGGAAGCGCACGTGCGCGTCGACGGACAGCCGATCTCAGCGAGCCTGTTCGACTTCGGCCTGCACCTGTTCCACAACGGACACGAGCTCGTCGCGCGCGGCAGCGGCCCGTACTTCTACCTGCCCAAGCTCGAGAGCGCGCTCGAAGCGCGGCTGTGGAATGACGTGTTCGTCGCAGCGCAGGAGCACCTGGCGCTTCCGCGCGGCACGATCCGGGCGACGGTGCTGATCGAGACGATCCTCGCGGCGTTCGAGATGGACGAGATCCTGTTCGAGCTGCGCGAGCACTCGGCCGGACTCAACTGCGGCCGCTGGGACTACATCTTCAGCTTCATCAAGAAGTTCGCGCTCGATCCCGCGGCGCTGCTGCCCGATCGCTTCAGCGTGACGATGGACGCGCACTTCCTGCGCAGCTACTCCGAGCTCGTCGTGCGCACCTGCCACCGCCGCGGCGCGCACGCGATCGGCGGCATGTCGGCGTTCATCCCGGTCAAGCACGACGCCGCGCGCAACGACGCGGCCTTCGCGCGGGTCGCCGCTGACAAGCGACGCGAGGCGCTGGCCGGACACGACGGCGCGTGGGTCGCGCATCCGGGGCTGGTGGAGCTCGTGCGCGCCGAGTTCGACGCCGTGCTGCAGGGCCGCCCCCATCAGATCGAGCGCCAGCGCGACGACGTCGACGTGCGCGCCGAGGACCTGTTGCGCGCGCCGTCGGGAACGCTGACCGAGCGCGGACTGCGCGACAACGTGCGCATCGGCGTCGAGTACCTCGGCGCGTGGCTCGCCGGCGTCGGCTGCGTGCCCATCAACGATCTGATGGAGGACGCCGCGACGGCCGAGATCTCGCGCGCTCAGGTCTGGCAGTGCGTGCGACACGCCGCGCGCCTCGACGACGGGCGCACCGTCGACCGCGCTCTCGTCGAACTCGTCATCGCACAGGAGTGCGCGCAACTGCGCGCCAAGGCGCTCGCCGCCGGGATCGACCCGGTCCACCACGAACGAGCGCGAGCGCTGTTCGCGCAGCTCACGCTCAACCCGCACTTCGAAGAGTTCCTCACCAGCTCGGCCTACCGCACGCTCCTGTTCCAAGGCGACTAGACATGCATCCCATCGATCCGCTGCACTCGCACTCCGTCAAAGGCGGGCCCGAACCGCTCCACCAACGCCTCGGCCTCGCCTGGGGCGTGCCCAGCGCTGACCCGCGGCGCTTCGACGGCATCAAGCGCGACTTCTCGTGGAGCGACGTCGAGCGGCTGCGCGGCAGCGTCGTCGTCGAGCACACGCTCGCGCGCCTGGGCGCCGAGCGCCTGTGGAAGCTGCTGCACGAGCGCGATTTCGTGAATGCGCTGGGCGCGCTGACCGGCAATCAGGCCGTGCAGATGGTCAAGGCCGGTCTCTCGGCGATCTACCTCTCGGGCTGGCAGGTGGCGGCCGACGCCAACCTCGCCGGGCACATGTACCCCGACCAGTCGCTGTACCCGTCGAACTCGGTGCCGACGGTGGTCAAGCGCATCAACCAGGCGCTGCAGCGCGCCGATCAGATCGCGCACCTCGAGGGCGACGCGGGCACGTACTGGCTGGCGCCGATCGTGGCCGACGCCGAGGCCGGCTTCGGCGGTCCGCTCAACGCCTTCGAGCTGATGAAGCAGATGATCGAGGCCGGCGCCGCGGGCGTGCACTTCGAGGACCAGCTCGCCTCCGAGAAGAAGTGCGGACACCTGGGCGGCAAGGTGTTGATCCCCACCGGCGCGTTCCTGCGCACGCTCAACGCCGCGCGCCTGGCGGCCGACGTCAGCAACGTGCCGACGCTGCTCGTCGCGCGCACGGACGCGGACGCAGCCAACCTGCTCACCAGCGACGCCGACGAGCGGGACCGTCCGTTCCTGACCGGCGAGCGCACCTGCGAAGGCTTCTTCCGCGTGCGCAGCGGCATCGACGCGGCCATCGCGCGCGGCCGGGCCTACGCGCCGTACGCGGATCTCGTGTGGTGCGAAACCTCGCACCCCGATCTGAACGAGGCGCGGCGCTTCGCGGAGGCGATCCACGCGGAACACCCGGGCAAACTGCTCGCCTACAACTGCTCGCCGTCCTTCAACTGGCGCAAGAAGCTCGACAGCCACACCATCGCCGTGTTCCAGCGCGAGCTGGGCGCGATGGGCTATCGCTTCCAGTTCGTGACGCTGGCCGGCTTCCACGCGCTCAACCACTCGATGTTCGAGCTCGCGCGCAAGTACAAGGACGGCGGCATGGCGGCCTACAGCGAGCTGCAGCAGGCCGAGTTCGACTCCGAGGTCCACGGCTACACGGCCACGCGGCATCAGCGCGAAGTGGGCACGGGCTACTTCGACGCGGTCACGCAGGCGGTCTCGCGCGGACAGAGCTCGACCACGGCGCTCGACGGCTCGACGGAGGCCGAGCAGTTCCACTGAGAGTGGTCATCGCATCGCGCCGGCGACGAGACACTGCGCCGGCGCGCCGTTCCCGCTGGGAGCGATTCGGCGGTCGGGCGAGCTGCTGTCGTCCGACCGCCGGTTTTCGTTCGTTGTCGCCGCGCGCTGGCGACGTTCAGCGCTGCAGCAGATCGAGCGCGAGCGCCGCGCCGCCGTCGACCTGGAAGTAGTCGACCGTGAACTCGTGCTCGCCGGCGTCGAGCTCGAGCAACGTGTCGTGCACCTTCACGGAGTGCCAGGTCCAGTCCTCCGACACGCGCCGTCCGCCGATGCGCACGCGCACGCCGTCGTCGGAGGTCACGCGCAGCAGGTAGCGGCCCCCGGCGAGCTTCACGCGCGTCGTCGCGACGAGCCCGAAGTGCGTGTCACCGACAGCCGCGTGGACCTCGGGCAAGTTGCCCCAGGGATCGTTCAAGCCTCCCAGCTCGGCGTGGTGCTGCGCGCCCTCGCGCACGGTCTTGCGCCACTCCGGCGCGCTGAGCGCGCGCGGGTCGACGCCGTCCTTCCACGAGATCCAGTCCACGTCCCACACGCATCCGGCGAGCACGCCGCCCACCGGGCGCAGCGGCGGTCCGCTCTCGCCGCTGTCCAAGTCCCACGGCCCCCATTCACCGACGCGCACGCGCGCGAGTTCGAACGGCAGGCCCGGTTCGAGCGCCGCGCCGGGCAGCTCCAGCTCCGTGACGCGATCGAGCTCGGCGAACTCCTTGGGCGGGTCTTCGGGCGCGGCGCGGACGCTCGAATCGACGACCGAGCCGCTGGGCAGGAAGCCCCCCACGCCCTTCAGGAACTCGCGCGGTTGCTCCTCGCTCGCCTCGCCGGGAGCGAGAGTCAGGTTGGTGAGGAGCAGATCGCTCTCGCGCGGCTCGAAGGCGTTGTCGCGGAAGCGCAGACCGGTCGTCGAACGGATGCGCAAGTCGGCGGAGTTCGAGGCGAAGGCGTTGTTCCACACCCAGTGGTCGCGCGAGACGGTGTCGCGCGAACGGCTGAAGGCGCTGCCGAGGTGCGGCGAACCGGCGTCGTAGGTGAACTCCAATCCCGCGCCACAGCGCTCGATCACGTTGCGCGCCAGCCAGCACTCCTGGCCGTGCGCGATCGACGCGCCGTACTGCGCAGCGGCGCACAGCGAGTTCTCGGCGACGATCGTGCGCTCGCAGAAGCGGGCGCGCAGGCCGCAGCCCAGGCAGTTGTCCGCGATGTTCTCGAGCACGCGGTTCTCGCGCGAGAACTCCAGCTCGATGCCGCTGTCGACGGCGGCGCTGAAGTCGTTGCGCAAGATCAGATTGCGGTCGCAGCCGCCCGGCGCGAGCTCGCCGCGCGCGGCGGCGAGGCCCTCTACAAGGTCGCGTCCGCCGTACACGCTCAGCCCGTCGCCGCAGCCGCGCGCGAGGTTCTCGGCGATCAGGTTGTCGGAGCAGCGCTCCATCAGCAGGATCCCGGCCGCGCCGAGCTCGCGCGCGTACACGTCGGCGACGAAGCCGCGGACACACGCGTCGCAGCGGTTGCGCACGAGCTTGTTGTCGCTCGAGCGGAACAGCGCGATGCCCCAGCCCGAGAGGAACGAGAAGTCGTTGCCGTGCGCCAGCGCGCCCGAGCAGCGGTTCAGCACGAGCCCGTTCTGCGCGTGGCGCACGCGACAGCCCGTCACCAGCGCCGTCGAGCACTCGCGCAGCGCGATCGCCGCGCCGTAGCGCGTGAGCCACTCGTCAGAATCGTTGTTGCTGCGCGACAGTTCGTCGCCCTCGTCCACGGCCAAGGCCGTGCTGAGCAGGCGCTCGCGGAACATGTGATCGAAGCGCACGCCCTCGATGCGCACTCCGCGACAGCGGACGGCGACGACGCCGAACTTGTAGCCCTCGATCGAGCCGCCGCGCACGCTGACGTTCTCGCAGTCTTCGAGATGGATCGCCGCGCCCGCGAGTCGGTCCGGCGCGAGTTCGCGCTCCGCTCCGACCACGCGCGCGGTCCCGAGGTCGATCACGACGTTGCGCGCGCCGCGCGCCCAGATCACGGCGCGGGGGCCGTCAGGGCCGATCGGTCGGGCCGCGCGTTGGTGCACGCCCGAGGGAAGCCGGATGCTGCTCGACACCTGGAGCGGCTCGTCGGCCGGCAGCGGAGTCGACGCGCGCTGCTGCGCCGCGAGCGGAGCGGCGAGCAGAACAGTCGAAAGGACTGCCAGCGTGCGGAGGAGCAGCGAAACGATCATGGTCGGAAGGCCGTGCGAGCGCGGCGGGGCATGCTAGGTTGACCCTCCGGCGTCCGAAAGTCGCGCCGACACCGGCCCGCCGCCGCTCGTACGATTTTCCTTTTCGTCCGCGCCCGGCCGAGACTGTATCGGCGCGTCCAGCGCCCCCCGCCACGAGACTCCAGCCTTGCAAGCCGCCCACCCCCAGCGCCCGACCAGCTCGGGCATCCAGCTCGATCCGGACATCAACATCTGCCAGAGCGATCTGCCGCTCGACTGGTACCAGGCGGAGTTCAAGCCCTACGCCGAGGAGTACATGCGACTCCCCGACCGCAAGCCCGGGACGGTGCTGCCCTGGCTGGACCGCTACGCGAAACCCGCACTCGACCACTTCGGCGACTCGCTGCTGCTCGTCGCGCACTTCTACATGGGCGGCGAGATCGTGAAGCTCGTCGAGCGCTACGGCGGCGCGGTGTCGGACAGCTATCAGCTCGCGCTCCAGGCCGCGCGCAACCCGCACAAGAAGGTGATCGTCGAGTCCGCCGTGCACTTCATGGCGGAGTCGATCGCGATCCTCGCCAACCCCGATCAGGCGGTGTGGATCACCAACCCCAAGGCGGGTTGCACGATGGAGATGCTCGCCAAGGACTTCATGGTCGAGCCCGTCGCGGAGCAGTTGATCGAGCGCTACGGCGACAAGCTGCTGGTGGTCGCGTACATGAACACCGGCGGGCGCATCAAGGCGCTCGCGGGGCGAACGGGCGGCGCGGTGTGCACGAGCTCGAACGCGCCGAAGGTCGTCGAGTGGGCGCGGCGCCAGGGCAAGAAGATCCTGTTCGTGCCCGACCAGCACCTGGGGCGCAACACCGCGTACAAGCTCGGCATGGACCTGTCGAAGGTCGTCGCGCTCCCCGATCCGCAGATCGCGCGCGGCGCGATCAAGCTGAGCGACAAGAGCATCGAAGGCGGCCTCGCCGCGCTGGACCGCGCCGAGATGATCCTGTGGGGCAGCTACTGCGGCGTCCACACCGTGTTCTCACCGGCGCAGGTCGAGTACTGGCGCAAGCTCGGCTACACGGTGCTCGTGCACCCCGAGTCCAAGCTCGAGGTCGTTCAGGCCGCTGACGGCAGCGGCTCGACCAACTTCCTGTGGGAAGCGGTGATGAAGGCCGCGCCGGGCGCCAAGCTCGCCATCGGCACCGAAGGGCACTTCGTCAGGAACGCGCGCGAGCAGGGCCGGCAGCGCGGCGTCGAGGTGGTGCACCTCGCCGACATCCCGGACCCGGCGTTCCACTCGATGGGCTGCGGCTGCGCCACGATGAGCCGCAACGACCCGCCGCACCTCGCGGGCCTGCTCGACCTGCTGCGGCAGGGCAAGGCGCCGGCGATCAACCGCGTTCACGCCGGCGACGTCGTCGACGAGCAGTCGGGCGCGTTGGACCGCAAGAACGAAACCGAGCGCGTCGAGCTCGTGCGCCACGCGCGCGCTGCGCTGCAGCGCATGATCGACATCACCGAGGCCGGCTGAGTCGCGTCACTTCGCCAGACCGAAGTCCGCCAGCGCGCGCTTGCGCAGCTCGGCGGCGCGCTCGGGCGACTTGGCGAACAGGTTCTCGAGCTCCTGGGGATCAGCGCGCCGATCGAACAGGTAGTCGCTCAGCTCCGGGCGATGGACGTAGGTCCACTCGTTCGAGCGCCAGGCGTAGATCGGGCCCGGATCGTTGCGCGCGTTCTCGCGCCGCGTGCGCTGCGTGAGCACGAACTCTCGCTCCGCGCCCTCGGCCAGCAGATTGCGGCCGTCGCCCTGCGCCGCCAGCGCAGCCGCGACTTGCGGATACGCCGGCGCGAGCGCAGTGGGCAGCGCGTCGATGGTCGAGGCGAGCGTCGCGATGCGGCGCGGCGCGATGCCCAGCGACTTGGGGAAGCGAATGGCGAGCGGCGCGCGCGCGGCCTCGAGCGTGGTCTCGCCGCCGCCGAGGTTGCCGCGCTCGCCCAACGCCTGGCCGTACGCGCCGACGAACACGACCACGGTCGAGTCGGCGAGTCCCGACGTCTCCAGGCGCGCGAGCAACTGGCCGACGGCGTCGTCCACCGCTCGCACGTCGGCGTCGTAGCGATCGAACAGCGCCTCGAACGTGCTCCGCTCGATCGCCGGCAGCGGCAGGTCGGGCGTGGGGTTCACGGTCCCCTCGAGTTCGGGGAAGAGCATGCGGATCACCAGCAGCGTCGGGTACCCCAACTGGAAGCGCTGCGGCTCGATGCCACGCGCCTCGATCAGCGCTCCGGCGCGTCCGTCGCCGCGGAAGCGCGTGACCAGCTTGGGGTCGGGCTCGTTCGGCTCCGCGGGGGCTTCGAAGTGCGCCCAGAGCGCGAACTGCGACTTGCCCTGCAGCTCGAGCCAGCGCCCCGCGCGCTCGGCGATCTCCGCCGGCGTGCGCGCGATCTCACGCAGGCCCGCATCGGCGCGCTTGGGCTCGTCGACGAACTCGAAGCCCGCGCTCAGACCGCTGACCTTGCCGAGCATGTAGCTGCTCACGAAGGCCGTGGTCTTCGCGCCCTGCTTGGCGAGCAGTTCGACCGCGCTGCGGCGGCTCTCGCTCGACGCGAACACGTTCTTGATGCCGCCGTGCGCCACCACGCCGTGGTGGTGCGGCCACGAGGCCGTCCAGATCGAGACGTGCGCGGGCAGCGGCCGCGTGATCGGCGCGTAGGCGTTGTCGAACACGACGCTCTGCGCGAACAGCGCGTCGATCGTCGGGCTCGTGGCCCGCTCGTAGCCGTACACGCCCAGGTGCTCGCGGCGCAGCGCGTCGACGCTGATCACGAGGAGGCTCGGCGGACGCGGCGCGGCGGCCTGCGGCGACTCGGCCTGGGACGAGAGCGGCGCGGCGACGCCGGCCAGGGCGGAGAGAACAGCGTGGATCAGCGTGGAGAGAACAACCATGGCGCGTGCGAGTGTACGCGCCAGGCGAGCTCACGCGGCGGCGACGGACACGCTCTCTGCGCCGGGCGCCACGCGCCGCGCGAGGAAGCGCGTCACTTCGTCCGCGGGCAGCGGACGCGCGAAGTGATACCCCTGCGCCTCGTCGCACTTCATGATCCTGAGGAAGGCCAACTGGCCCGGCGTCTCGACGCCCTCGCCCACCACGCGCAGCCGCAGGCACTTCGCCATCAGCACGATCGCCGTGGCGATGCTCGCGTCGTCGGGGTCGCGCGTGACCTCGCGCAGGAAGCTGCGATCGATCTTGAGCGCGTCGACCGGCAGTCGGCGCAGGTACGCGAGCGCGGAGTAGCCCGTTCCGAAGTCGTCGATGGAGATCGAGATCCCCAGTTGCTTGAAGCGCTGGAGCGTCGCGACGACGTCGTCGCTGTCCTGCATGAGCATCGACTCGGTCAGCTCGAGCTCGAGCCAGCACGGATCGAGGTCGCAGCGCGCGAGCACGCCCATCACGGCCTCGAAGAAGCGCGGATCGCGGAACTGCATCGGCGAGACATTGACCGCGATGCGGACCGGCTCGTACCCCTCGTCCTGCCAGCGCTTGGCCTGCGCGCAGGCTTGCTCCAGCACCCACTGTCCGAGCGGGACGAGCAACCCCGTTTCCTCGGCCAGCGAAATGAACTCTCCCGGCGGCACGAGCCCCAGTTGCGGATGCTGCCAGCGGACGAGCGCTTCGAGCGCGACGGTCTGCAGTCCGTCCACGGCGACGCGCGGCTGGTAGTGCAGCAGGAACTCGCCGCGCTCGACCGCGACGCGCAGCGCCGACTCGAGCGACAGGCGCTTCTCGGTGCGCGTGGTGATCTCGGGCGTGTACAGCTCGACCGTGAACGGCCCGCGGCGGCGAGCCCAGCAGGCCGCTGCGCGCGCGCGCTCGGCCAGATCCGTGGGATCGCTGCGCGCATCCCACAGCGCGGCGCCGACGTTGAACGACGCCGTCAGGCGCTGACCCGACACGCTGAGCGGCTCGCGCAACACGTCGCCGAGGTGCTTGGCGATCCCCACGAGCGACTGATCGTCCAGCGGTCCGGGAACCACGACGATGTACTCGCTGCGGCTGGTGCGCCTCACCGCGCTCGTGAGCGGCTCGACTGCGGCGCCCGCGAGGTCGCCGACGCGCCGGAAGCACTCGCGCAAGCGCTGGCCGATCATGAGCATCCACTCCTCGGCGTGCGCGTCCCCCATCCCGCTCGCGGTCTGGCGAACGGGTTCGAGATCGAAGCACAGCACCCCGATGTTGCTCTTCGAGCGCCGCGCCCGCGCGCAGGCGGAGTGGAGCAGACGCAGCGAGTCCTCGGCGTCCGCGCACGACGCATCCGCGCGCAGGACTCGTTCGGCGGAGAGCGCCGCAGCGATGCGCCGCACGCTCAACTCCGTCGGCTCGCCCGAGGCGATGAACTCGCGCACGCCGGCCGCGCGAGCGGCGTCGAACTCGACGGCGTCGCGCCAGGGATCGCCGGAGCTCAGCGCCACCATCACGGCCGACGGACCGCCCGCGGCGCGGAGCGCGAGCAGCCCTTCAACGCCGAGTTGCGGGTGGGCGAGGTCCGCCAGCACGACCGACGCGCGGCGGCACGCTCGGCGCGCGGACTGCAAGCTGCGGCACACGCGGACGGGCAATCCGCCGACGCACAGGCGCGCGCGGATGGCCATCCAGTGGGCCGGGCGGCGGGACAGGAGCAGAACAGGCTGGGGAGCCTTGGAGCGAGCGCGGAAAGGCATGGGGACTGAGAACCTTTCGAGTCTGCAACACGACAAACTGAACGCCGGGTTCGACTCGACCTTGCACTCGCGCGGTTAGTGTGGCTGCGTGCTGTCCGAAATCCTCGCCCTGGCCCGCGAGCGCGGCGCCAAGCCCCAACACCTGCGTGCGCTGCTCGAGTCCTGGCTCGGCGGCGAGCCACTGCGACTGGACGTCCGCGGCTTTCCTCCCGCGCAACAACTGGTCGCCTCGCTCGAGCTGCTGCGCTCGCGTTTCGACCAACTCGCCCGCGTCCAGTCGGAACACCCTTCCAGCGACGGATCCGTCCGTCTGGCGGTCGAGCTGGCCGACGGCGCCACGGTCGAGTCCGTGCTCCTGGCGCGGGGCGGGCTGTGCATCTCCACGCAGGTCGGCTGCGCCGTCGGCTGCGTGTTCTGCAAGACGGGCGAGGGCGGCCTCGTGCGGCAGGTCACGGCCTCCGAGATGCTCGCGCAGGTCGCGTTGGCGCGCGCGCGCACCCAGGTGCGCCGCGTGGTGCTGATGGGCATGGGCGAGCCCGCGCACAACCTCGAGCACGTTCTCGAGGCCTTGCGCGTGCTCGGCGCGGAGGGACGCTTGGCGCACAAGCACATCGTGTTCAGCACGGTGGGCGAGCGCGCGGCGATCCATGCGCTGAGAGGCCACACGGTCCGCCCGGCGCTCGCGCTCTCGCTGCACACGACGCGAGCTGACCTGCGCCGCGAGCTCCTTCCGCGCGCGCCCAAGCTCGAGCCGCGCGAAGCGCTCGAACTCGCCCTGGACTACGCCGACGCGATCACCTGGCCGCTGCAAGTGCAGTGGACGCTGCTCGAGGGCGTCAACGACTCGGACGAGGAGCTGCGCACGCTGGCCGAGTGGCTCGCGGGCCGGCGCGCGATGGTGAACTTCATTCCGTGGAACCGCGTGGAGGGCTTCGCCTTCGCACGACCGGCGGAGGAGCGCGGCAAGTCGATGGTGGCCTGGCTGCGTTCGCGCGGAATCATCGCGACGCTGCGCGCGAGCGGCGGTCAGGACGTCGAAGGCGCCTGCGGACAACTGCGCGCCCGCTCGCTGCCTCTGCGGCGGCGAACGGGCGCGCTGGCAACCTCGGGCGAATCGAACTCGAGCGCGCTCAGCGCGCCGGAATCGACTTCTTGATCTCGCTGGCGATGCGCTCGGCCTTGTAGACCTGCTCGAGCGCCGTCAGCAGCGCGCGACTGTCGACCGACACCGAGCGCGCCTGCGTGTCCGAGTAGCCGTAGTTGCCGACCAGGCTCTGGATGTTGCCGTCGAAGATCAGGCCGACGACTTCTCCCGCGCGGTTGACCACCGGCGAGCCTGAGTTGCCGCCGATGATGTCGCAGGTCGAGACGTGGTTGAACGCGGTGTTCGCCGCGACCGCCGGCTGCGCGGACTTCCAGGTCTGCGGCAGAGCGTAGGCGGCTTCTCCCGCGCGCTCCTGCGCCTTCGCATAGGCGCCGGCGAAGTCCGTGAAGGGCGGGATCTCGCGGTCGCCGTCGGTGTAGCCCTTGATGGCGCCGTAAGAGAGGCGGAGCGTGAACGTCGCGTCGGGATAGACGCCTTCACCCTGCACCGCGAAGCGCGCAGCCGCGATCTTCGCGTAGGCCTCGCGCTCGGCGGACTGCACTTCGTCCTCGTAGCGCTTGCGCAGCGCGCGCGAGTGCGGGTCGATCGTCTTGACCAGCGCGATCAACGGATCGGTGCTGCTGGCCAGCGCCTCGGCGCCGCCCTCGGCGAGCTTGCGCCGCTCCTCGACGTCGATCAGCTTCGAACCGTAGATGCACTCCGCGGCGCGCGCGCGCGGCGACTTGCCGGCCAGCACCGCTACGACGAGCGGGTCGGTCGCGCCGAGCTGCTCGGCCATGAACGACAACGCGCTCTCCAGGCGGAGGCACTCGAACTCGGGGTAGATCGGCGCGGGCGAGTAGAGCCGCTGGTAGACCTGCGCCAATGCGGCGTCGCCGAACTCGCGCAGTCGCTCGCCGCTGGGTTTGGGCAGCTCGTCGGCGAGACGCACGATGGTCGTCGCGAAGCCCGCCGTGTCGGCGCCGAGCGCGATCCCGCCGCCGCCGATGGCCGAGTAGCGCTTGGCGATCTCGCGCGCGGTGCTCTGCGCGCGTTCGACCTGCGCCCACGCATCACCCCACTTCTGTTTCCACTCGGGGTTGGCGTTGACCGCGTCGCGCAGCGCCTTCTCCTCCGCGCGCTTGGCGTCGAGGATCGCGGGGTCGAGCAGGCCCGCCATGCGGCCGACGTACACCTTGCGGCTGTTCTGCACGCCGAACAGGTCGTCCTTCGCCTGACGCGCGTGCTCGGCGCTCTTGCCCGAGTAGCCCTGCAGCCAGATCTCCTGGCGCATGAGGCGCATGAGCACCGAGGGCACGCTCACGTCGCGCAGGTACTCGAGGTGCGCGACGGTGTTGAGCCGCTGCGTGCTGCCGGGGTGGCCCGCGACGAACACCAGGTCGTTCGCCGCCGCGCCGTTCGGGCTCCAGCGCAGGTAGTGCTCGGGCTTGTAGGGCTGGCCGTTCTCGTAGATGCGGAAGAACGTGACGTCGAGGCAGTAGCGCGGGTACTCGAAGTTGTCGTTGTCGCCGCCGTAGAACGCGATCGCCGACTCCGGCGCGAACACCAGGCGGATGTCCTCGAAGCGCTTGTAGAAGTACTGGTGGTAGCGGCCGCCCTGGTAGAGCGTGACGACCTCGCAGTGCATCCCGGTGGACTTCTTGCCTTCGTCCTCGAGCTGCGTCATCACCTTGCGTCGCGCGGCGCCCGCTTCCGCCGTGCTCTTGCCAGCGGCCGCGGCTTCCACCTTGTCGGTGACGTCGACGATCTGCCACAGCACGTCGAGGTGCAGGTCCGGGCACTTGAGCTCATCGCCAACGTTCGGCGCGTAGAAGCCCGTCTCGAGCAGGTTGCGCTCCTTGCTCGAGAGCTTCGCGAGGATGTCCGACGCGACGTGGTGGTTGGTCATCACCAGACCATCGGCCGACACGATCGAACCCGAGCCGCCCGTCGAGACGCGCACGGCCGACTTCTGCACGTGCTCGAGCCACGGCGCGGACACGTCGAAGCCGTAGCGCTCCTTGAGCTGCTTGGCCGGCGGGTTGTTGAACAGCCACATGCCTTCGTCGGGACGTTTCGCGGCGGCGAACGGCGCGAGGGCGAGGGCGGCGAGGAGCACGCGGGACAGCAGGTGGGAGCGCATGGTTCTTGGGGGTTTCGAGTGGGGACGTGAGGGCCCTGGGTTGTACCGCGGCGTGCTCCCCCGCGCACGGTCCGCAGGCGCCGATCCCGTACGAACTGTGCGGCCCGCGGGCGCCCAGGCGAGCGCATCTGCGCCAGCCGCGCCGGCGCTTACTGTGCTTGCGCCTCATGCGCCGAGGCCAACCCACTCTCGACGAGCGGCCGCCGACGGACGCTCGCCGCCCCTCCACCCCTTTCAGCAGGTTGGTCATGAACAGCCATGTCGCACTCACGTGCGCGGCGGCGCTCCTCGGAGTCGAACTCGCGGCAGCGCAGTCGCTCTCCGTCTCCCCCCTTCAACCACTCCCGGGCGATGCGCTCGTGGGCCTGGCGACCGGCGACCAGGCGACGCCCGCGATGGCGCGCGGCTCGAACGGCTACCTCGTCGCGTGGAGCGATCGACGCACCACGCTCTCGAGCAACTCCGGCGGCGTCGAGAGCGCCCAGGACATCTTCGCCCTGCGCCTCGACGACTCGGGCGCGCCCATCGACAGCACGCCGTTCGCGCTGCACCTCGCCCCGGGCGCCGACACCGCGCCGCTGGTCGAGTGGAACGGCGCGAACTGGCTCGTCGCGTGGAAGTCGCAGGCGCCGCTCGCTTCGCAGTACTCGAGCGCACTCGTCGGCGTGCGCGTGTCGCCACAGGGCGTCGTGCTCGATGCGACGCCGATCGTGATCCTCTCCTATCCGTTCTCCGAGATCGGAACGACGGCGCTCGCGAGCGACGGCTCGAACTGGGTCGCGCTCGCGCAAGGCACGTCGGGCGGCTCGTCCAACGTGCGCGCGGCGCGGGTGTCCGCGGCCGGCGCGGTGCTCGACGCCAATCCCGTCGAGTTGCTCCCCGCTGGCCAGCTCATGAACGTCGAGCTCGCTTACGCGCAGGGCTCGTTCCTGCTGGTGTGGTCGCGCTCGAACGGATTCAGCGACGACGTCGTCGGTCGGCGCTTCAGCTCGACGCTCGCCTGGCAGGACGCGCAGCCGTTCGCGATCGGCGCGACGCCTGCGAACGACAGCGGTCCGCAGATCGGCTCGAGCGGCGCGCAGTTCCTCGTCGCCTGGCAAGGCGGCGCTCCGAACTCCACTTGGAGCCATGTGCACGCAGCGCGCGTCACTCCCGGTGGTCAAGTGCTCGACGCGACGCCGCTGACGCTCGTGAGCAACATGTACTACGGCGCGGGCCCGAGCGGGGCTCCGGCCTTCGACGGCGCCAACTGGTTCGTGAGCTGGAACGACAACGGTGTGCGCGCGGCGCGCATCAGCGCCGCCGGGGTTGTGCTCGACGCGCCAGGATTCCTGGTCGACCCCACTCCGAACAGCACACTCGCCGCGCCGCTCATGGCGCCGGCGGCGGGAGGCGGAGTCCAACTGTGCTGGAGCGACGCGCGCGCAGGCAGCTACGAGGGACTCGACGTGTACGGGGCGCGCCTCAATGGCCCTGCCGGCGTCGGGCCGCAACTCGGGCTCTCGTCGGGCGCGAGCGCACAGGTCACCGCTGACCTCGCCCGCGGCAGCTCGAACTCGCTGCTCGTGTTCCGCAGCGAAACCTCGGGCGCGCGGCGCATCCTCGCCTCGCGGATCGATCAACTCGGTCAGGCCCTCGACGCCGAGCCGCTCGAGGTCGCCAGCGGACTGCTCGAAGGCCAGCCCAGCGTCGGGTTCGACGGGTCGGTCTACCTGATCGCTTGGGAGTCGGGTCCGAGCTCGACGATCCTCGCGCGGCGCCTGAGCAGCGCGGGCGTGTGGCTCGACGCAACGCCGATCACCATCGGCGTCGGAACGACGCCCGAGGTGGCGGGCAAGGCTGGCGAGTTCCTCGTCACCTACGTGCGCGCCATCGCGTATCCGCTCCAGCAGTTCCCGAACTACGTGCTCGTTCGCGGCGCCGATGGAGTCGTGCTCGGCGCGCCGGTGGCGCTGAACAGCAACTACGCCGTCGAGACCGACGTGTGCGTCGTCGGCGACCGCTGGCTCGTCGTGTGGCAGCGCAACTACTGGAACAACGACCCGCACTGCGACGTGAACGCAGCCTTCGTCGATTCGAGCGGCGCCGCCAGCGCGCCCTTCTGGGTCGCGGGCGCCTTCAACACGTACAACCATTCGGTGAGCGTGGCGTCCTCGGGCGACGAGGCGCTGATCACCTGGGTGTACGGTTCGGCCTCGAACCTCACGCGGCGCGTTCAAGCGCGGCGCATCGCGTCCGACGGGACGTTCCTCGACGCCAATCCGGTCCCGCTGTGCTCTGCGGTCAACGCCGAGCAGTTCAACCCGAGCGCGACATGGAACGGAGTCGAGTACCTCGTCGCGTGGCAGGACCTGCGCGCTGCGAGTTCGATGATCGACGCGCGCAGCGATCTGTACGCGGCCCGCGTCACGCCGCAGGGAGCGCTGCTCGACCCGCTCGGCGTCGGCGTCGAGGTCTCGAGCGTGAGCGAAACCGGTCCGGCGGCGCTGGGCCTCAACAACGGACGCGCGCTGCTCGTCAGCTCGCGCTTCGAAGCCTCGAGCGGACTCGCGGCCTACCGACTCGCGCTGCGCACGCTCGACAGCGGATGCCCGCAGCCGCTCGTGTACTGCACGGCGAAGCTGACTTCGGTCGGCTCGCTTCCGAGCATCGGCCACAACGGCTCGACCAGCGTGGCGCTGAACAACTTCCAGCTGAGGCTCCAAGCCGGCCCGCCGCTCGTGAACGCGCTCTACTTCTGGGGCGCAGCCCCGGCGGCGGCGCCGTTCAAGGGCGGATTCATGTGCGCAGCGTTGCCCATCGCGCGCAATCCAGTCGTGGCCCTCGACGGCAGCGGCGCAGCGCAAGTCGCCATCGCTCTGACGCCGACGATGATCGGCCAGACGCGCCACTACCAATGGTGGATGCGCGATCCGCAGAACCCCGACGGGACCAAGGTCGCGCTGTCCAATGCGTTGCGCGTGGTGATCTGCCCCTGATCGCTAAGCACAGCGAAACGCGCGGGGCGCCGCGAGTTCGGCGCCTCGCTCGGCGAGGGCCCGTTAGCGTCCGGGCATGAAGCCCATCACCACAGCTGCACGTCTTCGCGCCACCGCCAGCACCCTTCTCCTCGCCGCCCTCGCCTCGTGCGCGGGCGGCGAGCGTTTGACGCTCACCCCTGCGAGCCTGCAGGGCGTGTGGCGCGGCGAAGCGATCATCGGGCTCACCTGGGCGGACAAGAACCAGCCGCTCCCGCTCGAGTTCGAGATCGACGCCGACGGTCGCGTGAGCGGCAAGGTCGGCGGCGCGACGTTGAAGAACGGCTACGTCGCGGCCAATCGCGGCGGACTGGGCCGCGCGCTCGACATCAAGACCGACTACATCCTGCGCGGCGAGCTCGAAGGCGTCGTGGTCGCGAACGAGCCCAAGTCGAGCCGCTTCGTGAGCGCGCCGTTCAACCTGGTCGAGAAGTCCGGCGAGGAGCAGCACCTCTGGGGCAGCGTCACCACCTGGGACAGCCCCAACGGCGGCGTCAACGAGATCGTCGGCGCGCGCGACATGGTGCTGCGACGCGAGTGAACCGTCCTCGCGCCGCTGCGCTCAGCGCTCGAACTGCAAGTTGCGCGCGTGCGCGTGCACGTCCCAAGGCGCCGGCTCGCCGCCGAGGTAGCGGTGGAAGAAGTCGAGGTGCGCGTTGTAGTAGAACGCCATCTCGTGCCACGCCGGCCAGTGTCCGGCGCCGGGGAACACGACCAGCCGCGACGGCACGCCCCGTCGCTGGAGCGCGGTGAAGTACTGCAGGCTCTGCGTGTACGGCACGCGGTAGTCGAGCTCGCCGGTGACGACCAACGCGGGCGTGTTGAACTTCTCGACGTGATTGGAGGGCGACCAGCGCTCGTACAGCGCGCTCGTCCACGGCTCGCCCTTCAGATCGCGCTCGGGGAACCAGAGCTCTTCCGTCGCTCCGTAGAACGAGCGCAGGTCGTAGAGACCCATCATCGCGGCGTTGGCCTTGAAGCGCTGCGTGGCGCCCTGCATCCACATCGCCATGTAGCCGCCGTAGCTCCAGCCCATGACGCCCACGCGCTCCTTGTCGACGAAGGGCAGTTGCTCGAGCGCGTCGCAGACCTTCATCAGGTCGCGGAACGGCTTGCCGCCCCACTCGCCGCGGATGGCGTCGGTGAAGTCCTGTCCGTAGCCGGTCGAGCCCGTCGGATTGCAGAAGGCGACGACGTAGCCCTTGCCCGGATAGACCTGCCAGTCGCCGCGGAACGCGTCGGTCCACTGCGACTGCGGCCCGCCGTGCACGTTGAGGATCAGCGGGTAGCGCTTGGACGGATCGAAGCCGTGCGGCGTGACGACGAAGGTGTGGATCGGCCGGCCGCCATCGCCGGGAATCCACAGCTCGGCGGCGGGACGGATGTCGACCTCGGCCTCCAGCGACTGGTTGAACTGCGTCACGCGGGTCGGGACGGCGCCGAGCTTGGCGGTGTAGAGCTCGCTGGGATGCGCGATGGCGCGCTGCGCATAGACGAACTCGCCGGTGCGGGTGAGCTCCCATCCGCTGATGTAGCCGTGCTCGAGCACACCGACCGGCCGCCCGAGCACGCCGTGAATGTCGATGTGGAACAGCGGGTTGCGGCCTTCGCTCTCCGCTTGGAACACCAGCGCGCCGCTGTCGGGCGACCAGCGCATGTCCTCGACCCAGTCGTCGAAGGTCTCGCGCGTCGTCAGGTGACGCACCTCACCGCTCGCGCGCTCGAGCAGCGCGAGTTCGCGCAGGTCGCTCTCGTACCCGGGCGTGCGTTGACGGATGAACGCGATCCACTTGCCATCCGGCGAGTACAGCGGCGCGCCATCCCAGCCCTTGTTGTCAGCGGTGAGGTTGCGCGCCGAGTCAGGCGTGATCTCGCCTTCGATCGACACCGTGAACAGGTCGGAGTTCGTCGAGCGGGCCGCGTCCGCGTCGTGGTTGGCGACGTAGCACAGCTCCTTGCTGTCGGGCGACCAGGCCATCGCGCGCCCGCCGAGCGAGAAGCCGGGCGCATCGAACTTGCCCGGCGTGAGGTCCTTCACGACCTCGCCGCTGGCCGCATCCACGAGCAGGATGTGCGTGCGCTTGCCCTGATGCCAACTCGTCCAGTGCCGGTACAGCAGCTCGTCGGCGACGCGCACCTGCAGCTTCCCGTCGAGGCCCTTGGCGTTGCGCGCGTGGCAGTCGAGGTCGAGCCCGCACTCGGGGAACAGCTCAGCGGTCACCGCGAGCCAGCGTCCATCGGGCGAGAGCGACGCCGAGCCGACGCCGGGCGCGAAGTTCGTGAGCTGACGCGGCTCGCCCCCATCGGTGGGCATCGTCCAGACCTGGCTCGAGCCGCCGCGGTTGGAGAGGAACACCAGGCTCGCGCCGTCGGGCGCGTACTGCGGATCGGTGTCGTTGTGCTGTCCGCTCGTGAGCTGGCTCACGACTCCATCGGCGAGTCGCGCGCGCCAGATCTGCGACCAGCTCTTGCCGGCCTTCAAGTCGTAGCGGCGCACGCCGAACACCGCCGTCGAGTCGTCGGGAGCGAGGCTCGGCGCTCCCACCACGGCGCAGGCGTAGAAGTCGGCGACTTCGAAAGCGCGCTTCGACGCGCCGGCGTCGTGCGCGGCGAAGGGATCCGTCGCTTGCGCTCGGTCGGCGCGATCGGGCGACGCCGAGCAGGCGCCGAGGAAGAGGACGGAGGCGAAAGCGACGGCGACGCGGACTTGGGACATGCGGCGGGTTCCTGGCGCGGCGCAACTCTGGGCCGCGAAGCGCACAGAGTAGCGAGGCCGGCGAACCTTGCGCGCCCGCTCAGCGGCGATGGAAGGCCTTCTCGAGGTCCGCGAGCGTGAATCGAACGCGCGTCGGCCGCGCGTGGGGACAGGTCTGATCGTGCGGCGAATCCGCAGCGCGCGAGAGCAGCGCGCGGATCTCGAGCTCGCTGAGCTCGTCGCCCGCCATGACCGACGAACGGCACGCGGCGCGGTGCAGCACTTCCTCCATCAGCACGGCCGAGTCCGGAGCCGCGCCACTGGCTTCGATCGTCGCGATCACGTCGCGCACCAGGCTCTCCGCGTCGGGCCGACGCAGGCGCGCAGGCAGCCCGTGAACGGCGATCACGCCCTCGCCGAAGCGGCCGAGCACGACACCGACTCGAGCGAGCGCTTCGAAGTGATCCTCGAGCAGGCGCGCGTGCGCCGCGCCGACCTCGACCAGCTCGGGCGTGAGCCGGTGCTGCACCTCGATCGCGCCGCGCTCGAACTCCTCGCGCAACTGCTCGAAGGTCAGTCGCTCGTGCAAGGCGTGCTGGTCGAGCACCTCGAAGCCGTCGGGAAGCGCGCGGATGATGTACGTGCGCGCCACCTGCAGGAACGGGCCGCGCAAGGTCTCATCGCCGCGTCGCACGGGCTCGTCGAGCCGCGCGGGCGAGGGCGTGAACGCGGCGGCGCTCGCAGGCGCTTCGCGAACGAAGATCGGACGCTCCGCTCGCGACAGGCCCCCGGCATCCGTGAAGCCGTGCTGACGCGCCGAAGGCTGCGGCGCGAGCACGTGCGCGCCTTCGTCGCGGCGCTGCGCGAAGGACAGCATGCGCTCGCCGGGTGTCGCCATGTCCGTCGACTGCACCGCCGGACGCAAGTTGGCCACGAGGAACCCGAACATGCGACGCTCGTCGCGGAAGCGCACCTCGGCCTTGGCCGGATGCACGTTCACGTCGACCTTGGCGGGGTCCATCGAGAGCGAGAGGAACGCCGTCGGCTGCTTGCCGTCGACCACGAAGCCGCGGTGCGCGTCGCGCAGCACTCGCGCGAGGATCTTGTCGCGCAGCGGCCGGCCGTTGAGGAACCACATCTGGCGCGTCGTGTCGCCGCGCGCGAAGCGCACCGGCGCGACGAAGCCCTCCAGGCGCGTGTCGCCGTCGGCGCCGGAGACCGGCACGAGCGCGTCGGCCAGTTCGGCCCCGAACGTGCGCCGCACGCGCGCTCGCAGGTCCATCGAAGGCTCGACGTCGAACAGCCGCCGTCCGTCGTGCGTCGCGACGAACCCCACTCCGACCTGCGCCAGCGCCAGACGTTGGATCACGTCGAGCGCGCGCCCGAGCTCCGTCGCGGTGGTCTTGAGGAAGCGCCGCCGCGCGGGCGTGTTGTAGAACAGGTCGCGCACCTCGATCGCCGTGCCCGCGGCGCCGCCGGCTTCGCGCACTTCGCTCGCGCGGCCGCCTTCGATCTCGATCTGTGCGCCGAGCGAAGCCGTGTGCCGTCGCGAGAACGCGCGCACGCGCGCCACCGACGCGATCGAGGCCAGCGCTTCGCCGCGGAAGCCCAGCGTGGCGATGTGATCGAGGTCCGAGACGTTCGCGAGCTTGCTCGTGGCGTGCGCGGCGAAGGCCAGCGGCAACTCAGCGGGCTCGATGCCGCAGCCGTCGTCGGTGATGCGGATCAGCTTGACGCCGCCCTCCTCCAGGTCGATCTGGATGCGCGTCGCGCCGGCGTCGAGCGCGTTCTCGACCAGCTCCTTCACCACCGAAGCCGGCCGCTCGATGACCTCCCCCGCGGCGATCTGGTTCTTGACCAGCTCGGGCAAGGGCCGAATGCGTCCAGGCGCTGCGCGTTCTTCCATCCGCGGAGTCTATCCCCGCGGCGCGACGCGCCGTCAGGGTGCGACGAGCAGACGCAGCGCGTTCGACAGGCTCGTCGTGCTCGCCGCTTGCGGATCGCGAGCCCAGAACTGCAGGAACAGCTCCGCGCCCGGCGCCAGCAGCGGATCGACTCCCGCCTGGATGCGCGCGCCCAAGTCGTAGGTGAACGCGCCGCTGCAGTCCGCGCCGCTGCTCGAACCGCCCGCAGCGAGCACCGGCGAGCGCCGCAGCGGCGGCTTCACACACAACTCGCCGCCCTGGAAGGGCGCTGCGTTCGGTCGGCCGGAGTAGATGGCGAGTCCCGCAGTTTGGTTGATGAGCTGCGCGCAGTTCACCAGGAACGGCGCGCCCGCCGTCGCGCTCGGCGTTCCGCTCCAACCGACGCTGGGCGTGCAACCCAGGCTGTTCACCTTGCCCGTGCAGTAGCTGGCGACCGGCGCGGGGAACAGCGAGTAGAACTTCAGCGCGCCGCAGTCGACCGTGGCGTTGTCCGAGAGCGAGCCCGCGACCGCGAACTCGGCGAAGCCGTCGCCGTCCAGATCGAAGGGCCCGGCGAGCAGCTCGTCGCCGAGCCGGTCGTGGTTGGCGCCCGAGACACCGACCAGCCGCAGTCCGGTGGCGCCCGAGAACACCGCCGCCGCGCCCTTGCCGGGACCGAACGGCGAGGCGGTGAAGAAGTCCGGCGCGCCGACGAGGATCTCCGCCACGCCGTCGAGCGTGAGGTCGACGCCAGTGCGCGCCGCGGCGCCGAAGTGGAAGTTGCCGGGCGCGATTCCAACCGGCAGCGTCAGCGTGAAGAGCTCGGGCTGCGGCAGGGCGTTGCGCAGTCGCAGTCCCGAGAGCACGACGGCCCGACCGTCCTGCGTCGCGACTCCTGCGCTCCAGTTCGGCGCACCGACCACCAGATCGGGCGAGCCGTCGCCGTCGAAGTCCGGACCGCAGTCGACGCTCGCACCCATGCGTTCACCCGCGACGGACCCGAGGTAGCTCGCAACCGGCGTCCACGATCCGTCCGCGCGATACACGCTCAGCAGTCCGCCCGAGAACATGTCGGGGGAGCCGATGGCCAATTCGTAGCGCCCGTCGCCGTCGAGATCGAAACCACTCGCGAGCGCGCGGCCGAAGGCGTTGGAGCCGTTGAGCATCAAGCTCGTGCCTGGCGCGCTGGCGACCGGACCCGATGTCGTCAGCGAACTCCCCCACACGATGCGCACCTTGCTCGGCCCGCTGGCTGCCGGCGCCGTCGCCGCCACGTCGATCGTCCCGTCGCCGTCCTGATCGAACAGCGGAACGAGCTCCTCGCCCAAGCGTGTCCCGCTCTCTCCGTGGACGATCGAGACGATCGCGCGCGTCGCGCCGTCGACCAGGATCAGCGCGCCGGTTGTCGCCATTCCGCCCGGGCCGACGAAGCCCGGCGCTCCGATCAGGAAGTCGGTCGCGTTGTTCCCCGTGAGGGAAGCGACCTCGACGATCGACGAGCCGAAGGCCGCGCCCGGCAGGAACCCGGGGATGACGTCCCACAGCACGCTCGAGCCCTGGCCCGTAGCGATGAAGCGTCCCGACAGGCAGCGCACCATCCCGCGGCCGCTGTTGTGACCGGGCATGCCGATCACGAGGTCGAGGTAGCCGTCGGAGTTCTGGTCGGCAGTGACGTGCAGGCGCGCGCCGAACTGATCGCCGACGCTGCCCGTGAACGTCTCGAGGAGTTGCTGGCTGCTCGCGATGGCGGCGAGCGCGACGATCGACGCGCTGCTCAGGAGGGGTGCGTGCATGGCGCTTCGCTCGTGCTCAGGGATTGACCAGCAGGCGGAGCGCGTTCGACAGGCTGGTCTTGCTCGGGGACTGCGGATCGCGCGCCCAGTACTGGGCGTACACCTCGGCGCCGACCACGAGCGATGCGTCGAACCCGCTCGCGATCCAGGCGTTGAAGTCCAGATCGAAAGCGCCCGTGCAGCTCGCGCCGCTCGTCGCTCCGCCGGAGCTCTGGGGCGGCGTGCGCAAGGTCGGCGTCGCCACGCACAGGAAGCCTCCTTGGAACGCGGCGGACTGCGGCGCGTAGGAGTAGAAGCACAACCCGTTCTTCTGGTTGAGCACGTTCGTCGCCGTGATGACGAAACCGCTGGGCGCGCTCGCGCTCGGGCTGCCGGTGAAGCCGATGCTCGGCGTGCAGCCGAGGCTGTTGGGCTTGCCGGTGCAGTAGGTCGAGGGCGTGACCGGAAAGAGCCGGTAGGCCTTGAGCACGCCGTTGTCGACGGCCACCACATCGGAGCGCGAGCCGGCGACGACGAACTCTGGGAAGCTGTCGCCGTCGAGATCCGCGACGGCGCCGAGGATCGAGTCCCCGAGCCGATCCTGGTTCGCGCCGACCACTGACGAGAGACGCTGTCCCGTCGCGCCCGAGTAGAGCGTCACCGCGCCCTTGCCCGGACCGATCGGAACCGTGGTCGAGAAGTCAGGCGCGCCGACGAGGAAGTCCCCCACTCCGTCGCCGTTGAGGTCCGCGCTCGCTCGCACCGCTGCGCCGAAGTGCAGCGTCGTCGGCGTCGCACCCGGCGCGAGCGGACTGAGCGTGTAGATCTCGAAGGGTGGAGTGTCGTCGTACAGACGCTTGCTCGAGACGACCACCGCGCGGCCCGGCTGCGCGCCGCCGCTCGCGGCGTTGGGCGCGCCGATCACCAGGTCGATGCGCCCGTCACCGTCGTAGTCGTGCGCCGCATCGACCGCAGCCCCCAGTCGCTCGCCCGGCGCGACACTCAGGTACTCGCCCAGAGGCTGCAAGCCGAAGCCACTCAGGATGCGGACCCCGCCACCGTTCGAGCCGCCGGGAATGCCCACGGCGATGTCCAGGACCGTGTCGCCGTTGAAGTCGAAGCCGCTCGCGAGCGCGACGCCGGGATCGAGGGCGCTGGGGAGGCTCGTCCCCCACAGGATGTCGATGAAGTAGGTCCCCGAAGGGCCGAACGGATAGCTCAAGTCGAAGACCAGGATCCGACCTGTCGTCGCGAGCGCCCCCGGAGCGCTGACGGCCACTTCGACACGCCCATCGCCGGTGGCGTCCTCAGTGACCGTCATGGCGGTTCCCAGCGCCGCGCCCTGCTCGGGCCCGCTGAAGGTGCGCACGCTTTGCCGGAGAACGCCGTCGATCAGGTGCACGCGTCCCGCGTCCGCGAACGTGCTGGTGTCGTAGCCGGGCTGCCCCACCAGGAAATCGCCGATGCCGTCGCCGGTGGCGTCGCCCACGAACGCCAGCGAAGCGCCGAAGCGATCACCCTGATTCGCGGTCGGCGCGAGCGACCACACCGTCGAAGCGCCCAGGCCCGTCGCGAGGAATCCACCTGAGACGCAGAAGATCGCGCCGCGCTCCTGGTTGTAGCCCGGCGCCCCCACCAGCACGTCGGCGTAGCCGTCGGCGTTCTGATCCGGGACCAGGATGCTGGCGGCGCCGAACTGCGCGTTGAGACCTGGGCCCGGGACACTGCGCAACAGGGTTTGTGCGCTGGTCGGAGCGACGAGGAGGAGAGCGGTGACGATTCGAACGTGGCGCATGGTCGGTGCGGCGGGTTGAGCTGGGCGCACGATCACGCCCCGAGCGCTTCTGCAGCGCCGTCGCGCCGGCGACCGGAGATCTCGAAAAAACCGCGGCCCGTCGGGGGCGCGCCTCACCACGGGCTCCGCGCCCTGAGTCGCGGCTGATCAGCGCGGCTCAGAACGGTCGCCGGACAGGAGCGCGCTCGCGCGAGCGTGACCCGGTCCGAGGAGAGCGCCGAGTTCCTCGGCCGCTCTCGCACGCAAGGCCTGGGCGCGCTCCGGCGCGGATGTGGCCAGCAGGCGCGCGAGCCTGGCCCGCGCCAGCGCCGGCGCGGCCTCGGCGTGCGCCGGTCCGCGCGCCCGCTCGGCGAGCGGCTCGAGTTCGCGCTGCGCGAGTTCGAGTTCGCCCGCCAGCTCGGCCACCGCTCCGGCGGCCAGCCGGATCCAGTTCTGCGCCGCGCTGCGCAGCTCGCTGTCGTCGCGCAGCGCTCGCGCGCGCGCCAACGCTGCGCGAGCCGCCGCGAGATCGCCGCCGCGAACCGCCAGGTCCGCGAGCTCCGCGGCCGCCGCCGCCTCCCAAGCGTCGTCGTCGCTCTGCGACGCGTCCGCAGCGACCCGCAACGCGCCTTCGAGCTCCTCGCGAGCTCGCGCTTGGTCGCCGGCGCCGACGAGCGCCTGCGCCAACTTCACGCGCGCCGCGAGGGCTTGCCACGCGCTCGCGCCGAAGGCCTCTTCGACCGCCGCCCGTCGGGCGCGGAGCACCTCGAGCGCCTCCTCGCGCCGATCGATCCGCTCCAGCGCCAGCGCCAGCTTCTCGAGGCACGTGAGCGCGTTGGGAAAGCTCGGCGGCGCCGTGCGCGCGAACACCGCGCGCGCGCGCTCGAGCCGCGCCACGGCCTCCGCGGGCCGCGCGACGTCGAGGTCCAGGCCCGCGGCGCTGACGAGGAAGCCCGCGAAGCGCGCACTGTCCTCGCCCGTGAGCCGGGCCTCTTCTTCGAGCAGCTCGGCATAGCTCGAACGCGCCTCGTCGAAACGCCCTGAAGCGCGCAGCGCCAGGGCGATCGTGTTGAGCGCGGTCGTGATCACAGGATGCGGCGCGGGGTCCCACGCGCGCTGGAGCTCGAGCCCTTCGAGCGCCGTCGCGATGGCGACGTCGTACTCGCGCTGCTCGAGTTCGAGCTCCGCGCGATTCACCAGCACGCCGGCGCGCGCGCTGCGCCAATCTCCGGGCAGCGCCTCGAGCGCGCGCGTGGCCTCATCGAGCCGAACGCGCGCCGGCCCGAGCTCGCCGGACTGCGAGAGCGCCGCGGCGAACGTCACGAGCAGTTCGGCGTACTCGAGATCGAGCGGCAGCGCGAGGCCGCGGTGCAGCTCGACGGCGCGCGCCGCGCGCTCGAGGGGCTGGCCCTGGCCGAGCTGCAACTCGAGAGACGCGAGCGCGCTCAGACTGCGCACCACGGCGAGGTTCGCGCCGCCCTCGAGCGACTCGGCCAGCGCGAGCGACTGCTCGAGGAGACTCTGCGCCGGCGCCCATTCGCCCAGCGCCGCGTAGCTCTCGCCGATCGAGTGCATCAAGCGCGCCCGCACCGCGGGCTGATCCTTCAAGTGACCCGCCTCGAGCCGCCGCGCGGCTTCGTCGAGCAGCGCGCGGGCGCTGACCTCGCCGCCGCCGGCGAGCGCAGGGTCGACCGACTCGAACAGGCCGGTGAGGAAGGCGCTGGTCTGACTCGCATCGCGCGCTTCGAGCTCCGCTGCGGCGCGCTGATGGCGAGCTTCGTCGAGCGCGGAGCGCAGCTCGAGCGCGTGCGAGCGCTCACGCCACAACAGCGCCGTCGGGCCCACGACGAGCAGCGCCAGGGACAGCGCGCGCCAGGGATGACGCTGCATCCAGCGCCGCGCGATCAGCGTGGGTCCGGCTGGGCGCGCTTCGATCGGGCGAAGCTCGAGGGCCGCGCTCAAGTCGCGCGCGAATGCGGCCGCATCCGCGTAGCGCCGTTGCGGGTCGGGATCCATGGCCGTCGCGCACACCAGCGCGAGGTCGCGCGACACGCGCCGATTGAGGCTGCGCAGCGGCGTCGCGTCACCCTCGAGGATGCGCTCGCGAGTCTGGATGGACTCGCTCTCGGCGAACGGCAAGCGCAGCGCGAGCAACTCGTAGAGCGTGACACCCAGCGCGTACACGTCGACGCGGCGATCGGCCGGAGCACGCGCTCCGCGCAGTCGCTCGGGGGCCATGTACGGCAGCGACCCGACCTCCGCGCGCGAGGCCGTGAGACGTTGCGCGTCGCCCTCCGAGCTGGCGAGGGCCGCGAGTCCGAAGTCGAGCAGCACGGCTCGGCCATCGGCGCTGACGGCGATGTTCGAGGGCTTCACGTCGCGGTGCAGCACTCCGCGCGAGTGCGCGTGGTCGAGCGCGTGCGCCACCTGGAGCACCAGCCGCACGACCGCTCCCACCCAGTCGCCCGTGAACGAGCGCTGCGCGAGCTGCTCGTCCCAGCCCAGGGCCGCGGGCGTTGCGCGTTGCAGCGCCTGCGCGAGGTCCGCCGCGCTCAGCGACTCGGGACGCCGGTCACTCAGCTCGTGAAGGGCGCGAGCGAGCGTTGCGCCGCGCACGAGTTCGAGGGCGAGGAATGGCGCGCCGTGCGCCTCGCCCACGCTGTGGATCGGAACCAATCCTGGGTGCTGGAGGTGCGCGGCCGCCAACGCCTCGCGCCGAAAGCGCTCGTGCGCGCGCGGCAGCGCGAGGTGCTCGGGGCGGATCAACTTGAGCGCGACATCGCGGCCGAGCGACTCCTGGCGCGCGCGGTACACGACGCCCATGCCGCCGCCGCCCAGGCGCTCGAGCAGCAGGAATTCGCCGAAGCGCTGCGGAACATCGTCCGACGAACTCTCGACCGGCTCGCGCAACGACTCGAGCAACTCAGCGGACTCGAGCGCTTCGAGCAGCTCGGCGCCGAGCTCAGGTCGCTGCGCGGCGAACTCAGCGGGGCTGACTCGCGCACCGCCGCGCCGCAGGCGCAGGAACTCCTCCAGCGCCTGCTCGAAGCTCGGCGCGGGCGCACTCATGGCCGGCGATGCTCGGACATCGGTGAGATCTGCGCCAGCGCAGGCCGCAGACGGGCCAAGGCGCGTCGAAAGCGCTTGCTTGCCGCGGCGGGTGTGATGCCCAGCTCGAGCGCCGCATCTTCGTTGGAGAGCTGTTCGAAGTGTCGCAGGGCCAGGACCTCGCGATCGAGTTCGTCCAGCAGCTCCAGGGCCGCCAACACGCGTTCGCGAATCTCCGCGCGACCGAGGGCCTGGCTCGGCGAGGTGTCCGTGGCGACGAGCCAGTCGCTCATGCTCCTCGCATCCGCGCGAACGGCGCTCGCGACGCGTTCGCGCGCCACCGCGCGCTTCTCTGCGCCCAGATGTCGCCGGGAGAACTGGACCAGCGTCTGCGCCGTGAGCAATCGCAGCCACAAGTGCAGCGAGTAGCGCTCCTGCGCGCGCCACTCGGCGATGCGCCGCGTCGCCTCGAGCAACGCCTCCTGCACCACGTCCTCGGGCCCGAAGCGCCCGCGCGCACCCGAGTCCATTCGCAGCTCGACCATCCGCAGCAGACGCGGGGCGCTCTGGGCGAACAGCGCGTCGAGCGCCGTGCGATCCCCGCGCCGGGCGAGTTCACAACGCGGATCGGTCGGCTGCGGCTGCATCGCGAGCGCGCCGTGGCGCTCGGCCTTGAAGATACTCGGCGCCGCCGCGCAAGGGTGGAGCGGCCCGTCCACGGCGACGATCGCAGCCGGCGCGCGCGGCAGCAGGCTCAGCCGCCGCGGGCGCGAGCCGGGCTCGCGCGGCGCACTCGCCAACGCAGGGCCAGCGCCGCGAGTTCGCTGGCGTCGACACCGCGAGCGCTCTTGGCGCGACGCTCGAGGTCGAGCACGTCGTCGAGCATCAGCGCCCAGGCCTGCGGCGGACGCGCGGCGATCGCGTTGCGCAGCGTCTTGTCGAAGCCCGTCACTCCGGCGTCGGCGGCTGCGGCGTCGGGCGTGGCGCCGCGCAGGATCCCCTGCGCCGCGGCCAGACCTTGCCGTATTCGCGGGCGCAGGTAGCCCAGCACGATGGCGGCCAACGCGCCCTCGTCGGTGTCGCGCGAGCCGTCCTTGTCGCGCCGGATGCCGCCGCGGAAGAGCGTTTCCGCCGCCAGCGTCGCCGCGCCGAGGTCGCCGCCGATCAGCGCGTCGCACAGCTCGCGCGGGCTTCCCGCAGCGGCGCTGGCGAGGCCGGCGCTCGCGAACTTGCCGCCGGCGCCCTGCGCCGCGGCCAGCTCGTCGTCGAGCGCGGCGAGGTCGTTGCCGCGCGCGTGCGCGAGCAGCAGCGCCTGATCGGGAGTGATCGAGACCTTGCGCTCTCTCCCGCGCGAGAGGATCCAGCTCACCAACTCGGCGCGCAGCGGATCGGGATCGCGCTCCCACGGCGCGGGCTTCTCGTAGAGCTTGCGGAACGTGTAGGTGCGCGCGCCGAGCTCGCCCAGCGCCTTGACCACCGAAAGATCCGCGCGCAGAGACTCGGCGTTCAACACCAGCGCGCCCGCGCCGCGCTTGGCGAAGGCGAGCGCCGCACGAGCCACGGCCGACTCCTCGCCCGCCTGCTTCTTCAGCAGCACCTCGGGCTCGCTCAACACCACGCAACGGGCCGATGCGAACATCGCGGTGCTCGCCAGGTCGTCGAGCAACGTCGCAGCGCGGAAGTCCGGGTTGCGCGTGTCGTGCCGGCACAGTTCGTACTCGGACTGGCGCGCGCGTTCGAGCAGCGCGTCCACCGCGCGCGCGCGATACCAGGGCTCGGCGCCGCGCACGATCACGGCCACGGGCAGCCCCTTGGCGCCCGACAGGTCGCGCTCGAACGAGTTCCACACCTCGCGCGGATCGGGCTCTTTCGCCATCGCCGCTCAGGATACCCAGTGCAAGTCGAGCGCGAGGCCTGCGAACAGGCCCACGCCCACCCAGCCGTTGACCGTGAAGAACGCGAGGTTCACGCGCGAGAGGTCGTTCGGCCGCACCAGGCTCTGCTCGTAGACCAGCAGCGCGGCCGCGAGTGCGATCGCCGCGAGATAGATCCAGCCCAACTCGGCGCGCCGCCAGACGACGAGCAGCAGCGCGACCGTCGCGACGTGCAAGACGCGCGAGAGCGCGAGGCTCGCGGCGATGCCGAAGCGCGCCGGGATCGAGTGCAGACCGCTGGCGCGGTCGAAGCTCGCGTCCTGACAGGCGTAGATCAGATCGAAGCCCGCCACCCACAGGAGCACTGCGCCCGCGAGCGAGATCGGCGTCCACAAATCGCCCTCGAAGTCGCCGCGCACCGCGAGCCACGCGCCCAGCGGCGCGAGCCCCAGCGCCAGACCTAGGAACGCGTGCGCCAGGAACGTGAAGCGCTTGGTCACGCTGTAGAACCACAGCACGGCCAGCACTGCTGGCGCGAGCTTGCCGCACAGCGGGTTGATCGCCCACGCGAAGGCGACGAACAGCGCGCCGCTCGCGAGCGCGAGCCCGAGGGCCTGCGCGGGCGAGAGTCGTCCGGAGGGCAGTTCGCGCGACTGCGTGCGCGGATTGCGCGCGTCGATGCGGCGATCGAGCCAGCGGTTGAACGCCATGGCCGAGGTTCGCGCTGCGACCGCGCACGCCACGATCCACGCGACCAACACCGCGCGCGGAGTTCCTCGGGCCGCGAGCCAGGCGCCTTGCAACGCGAACGGCAGCGCGAAGATCGAGTGCCGGAACGCCACCAGCGACAGCCAGTCGCTCACGCGCGCGCGCGCCGCCGCTGCGCTCACGCCTCGTCCTCGAGCCGCGGCGCACGCGCGCCTTCGAGTCCGCGATCCTCCTCAGGGCGGGGGATGCCCTTCCAGCGGGCGCCGAGCGAGTGCGTCACGCCCAACGCGTCGAGCACCTTGCCGACCACGTGCTCGACGAGGTCGTCGAGCGTCTTGGGCTTGTGATAGAAGCCCGGGCTCGCCGGCAGGATCAGCGCGCCCATGCGCGACAGCCGCAGCATGTTCTCCAGGTGCAGCGTCGAGTACGGCGCCTCGCGCGCCACGAGGATCAGCTTGCGTCGCTCCTTGAGCGCGACGTCGACGGCGCGTTCGACCAGGTTCGAGCTGAAGCCCACCGAGGCGCGCGCCAAGGTGCCCATGCTGCACGGACACACGATCACGCCTCCCGTGAGCGACGTGCCCGAACTCGGCGGCGCCTCCACCGCCGAGCCGTGGAAGGCGCGCACGCGCGACGCGACCTCGTCGCCCAGCCAGGGCGCGAGCACGTCCGCGAGCTTCTCGCCGTCGACCCCGGCGTCGAAGCCCTGCTCGTGGCGCAGCACCTTGCAACCGGCCGCTGTGATCGAAACGTCCACGTCGCAGCCCGCGCCGACGAGCGCGCGGATGAGCGTGCGCGAGTAGGCGTGACCGCTCGCGCCTGTCAGACCGACGAAGTAACGACTCACCAGATCACGTCCGGATCGATGCCGATCCACAGGGCCACATTGAACAGCGCGTGAGCCCAGGCGGCGACGCCCGGTCCGCGCCAGCGGAAGATCACTCCCAAGGCTAGGCCGCCCAGACACAGCCACGAGAAGGAATCGAGCGCGAACTCACGCTCGGGCAGGTCGAGCCAGAGCGTGACCGGCGCGAAGTGCGCCGCGGCGAACGCCAGCGAGGAAACGGCCAGTCCGCTCAGGTCGGCGACGCCGCGCGCGACGCTCTCGCCGAGTCCAATCGCGCCCGCCGAACGCAGCGCGAGCAGGTAGACGAGCGAGTACACGCCGACGCGGAAGACCAGTTCCTCCCACGCGCCGGCGCCGAGCGCGAGCCCGACCTCCACCAAGGTCGGCGGCGCGTTCGTGGGGTCCCACGAGACGTCGATGCGCCCGACCCAGGGCTCGAGCACGTGCGCCAGCGCGACGAGCACCGGTCCGAGCACGAGCGCGAACGCGAGCCCCTCGAGCGCGATGCGCGCCACGGCGCGGAGCACCGACGCTTGACGCAGCGTCAGCACGACGAGCGAGACGGCCATGACGAGCGTGAGCGCGATCCAGCGGAGTTGTTCCGCTCGTTCGCCGGCGGGCCGCGAGAGCAGGTCCAGCAGGCGCACACCGACGTTGCGAGGCGCGTCGGGCTCGGCGAGGTAGACCCACTCGAGCGCGGCGAGCAGCGGCGCCATCGAGACCAGGCCTGCGCTGAGCGTGCGGTGAGGCGCGAGCGGCGGCGAGTCAGTGGACTCGCTGTCGGAACTCGCAGCGCGCGAGCGCGCCGTCAGCTTCACGAGGCCTGCCCCGCGGGGCGCCGTCCCCAGTGAAGCGAAGCGATCCCGAAGCTCAGCGACTCGTGGCCGCACTGCTCGAGTCCCGCGCGCTCCATCCAGCGGCGGAACTCCTCCGGCTCGGGCCACGCCGACACGGTGCGCGGCAGGTAGCGGTAGGCCTGCGCATCGCCCGAGATCCAGCCGCCGATCCGCGGCAGGACGTGCTGGAAGTAGAAGGCGTACACGCGCCCGAACCAGCCGCGCGGCGGCGGGCTGAACTCGAGCACCAGCACGAGTCCGCCGGGGCGCACGACGCGCGCGAACTCGCGCAGGCCGGCGTGGGCGTCGGCGAGGTTGCGAATGCCGAACGCCACGGAGACGACGTCGGCGCACGCGCTCTGGACCGGCAGTCGCAGCGCATCGCCGTGGGCGAACACCGTGTGCGCGTGGTCGGCGGTCACCTTCGGAGGCGCCAGGCTCACCATCTCGCGCGTGAAGTCGACACCCACGACGCGGGCGCCGGCGGCGGCGAACTCGAGCGACAGATCGCCGGTCCCGCAGCAGGCGTCCACGACCAGCGCGCCGCCTCCGATCCCGCTGCGCCGCACGGCGCGACGTCTCCAGCGCCGATCGATCCCCGCGGAGAGGACGCGGTTCAACAAGTCGTAGCGCCCCGCGATGCGGGCGAACATGGAACGCACTTCGCGCGGATCGGGCATGGCGGAGCCGAACCCACAGTGTGAGCGCGGGCCGCGCCGCCCACAAGCACCGCGCCCGCGCCGACTCGGGTCGACGCGGGCGCGTGAAGGAGCCTCGTCTCCATCGGGCCGGCGGTGCGACGCCGACTTCGACCGAGACGCGAGCGCCGAGGCCTAGTAGTGGAAGTACGTGGCGAGGTGGCGCGCGCCCGGGCAGGGGATCGACTGCG
>CALKYE010000200.1 GCA_938003765.1 uncultured Planctomycetia bacterium | reverse complement strand
TACGCGAGCAACGCCTGGATCACGTTGCCGCCGACGTCCGTGAGGCGGAAGTCGCGGCCCTGATAACGCGTCACGAGCTGGCGGTGATCGAGCCCGAGCGCGTGCAGCACGGTCGCCTGGAGATCGTGCACGTGCACGGGGTCCTTGACGACGTCCCAACCCCACTCGTCGGTCTCGCCATAGCTCGTGCCGCCGCGCACGCCGCCGCCGGCGAGCAGGAAGCCGCCGCTGAGTTGCTGGTGGTCGCGCCCGTAGCTGTCGAAGGACATCGGTCCCTCGCAGTAACTCGTGCGGCCGAACTCGCCGCAGAACACGACCAGCGTGTCCTGCAACAGACCGCGCTCCGACAGATCGCGGAGCAGCGCCGCGATGGGTTTGTCGGCCATGCGCATCTTGGCTTTGAGCGAGGTGGGAATGTCGTAGTGGTGGTCCCAGCCGCCGTCCATGAGCTGCACGAAGCGCACGCCGCGCTCGACGAGCCGCCGGGCGAGCAAGCAGTTGTTGGCGAAGGACTCAACCCCCGGCTCGGCGCCGTACTGCGCCAGGATGTCGGCTGGCTCTTTGGACAGGTCGCTGAGTTCGGGCACGCTGGTCTGCATGCGCGCGGCCATCTCGTAGGCCTGCACGCGCGTCGTGACGTCGCGGTCGCCCGTGCGCGCGGCTTCGAGCTCGTTGAGCGCCTTCAGGCTCGCGAGCACGCTCTTGCGCGCCGGCTCGACGAAGCCCTTGGGACTCTTGACGAAGTACACCGGCTCGGCGCCGCCGCGGAACGTGCAGCCTTGGAAGCGGCCCTCGAGGTAGCCGTTGTGCCACATGCGCGGATGCGGCGGCGAGCCGCCGTCGCGCTTCCCGGAGAGCATCACGACGAACTCCGGCAGGTCCTGATTCGCGGAGCCGAGCGCGTAGCTCGCCCACGAGCCCCATGACGGCCGGCCGAGTTGCTGCGAGCCGGTGAAGAGGATCGACATGGCCGCTTCGTGCAGCACGTGGTCCGTCTGCATCGACTTCACCAGGCACATCTGATCGGCGAAGGCGCCCATCTCGCGGAACAGCTCAGACAAGCGCAGCCCGCTCGCGCCGTAGTTCTTGAACTCGAAGCAAGAGCCCACGACCGGCAACGCGCCCTGCATCTCGGTGACACCGGAGATGCGCTGGTTCTTGCGAATCGAATCGGGCAGTTCCTCGCCGCGGCGAGCCTTCAGGAGCGGCTTCTCGTCGAACAGATCGAGTTGCGAAAGCCCGCCGGCCGCGAAGATCAGGATCACGCGCGAGGCGCTCGCCTTGGGCAGCTTGAACGGCGGCGGAGGCGGTGAGGCGGGCGCGAGGCCGGCGAACGCCTGCTGCGCGCGGGCCTCGCGCGAGCCCATGCAGGCGAGCGCGATCGAGCCCAGACTCAACACGCTCCCGCCGAGGAACGCTCGACGCGCGAGGGCCTGCTGGGCGAAGAGGTCCGGGCGATGGTCGTTGGCGTTCATGTGGGTCTCGCTGGGTCTCATCCGCGGTGGAGCGTGGCGTCGAGGCTGAGGAGCGCGCTGGAAACGCCCGTCCAAGCCGCCGCTTCGATCGAGTCGAGCTCCGGCGCGACCTTCGCGTCGCCGACGGTCAGCAGCTCCTTCGCAGCCTCGGGGCTCGCCTTGAAGTGCTCACGCTGCTCGCCGAGCAACTTCACGAGCACTTCGAGTTCCTGCGCGCTGGGATTGCGCGAGGCGCACAGGCGGAAGCCGTACGAGAGTCGCAGCGCGTCCTGCTCGGCCGGCTTGGGATCGCGTGCGCGGCCGAGCGCATGCCGTTCGGTGAGCAGCCGCTGCGCCAGCATCTTCGCGCACTCGACGTACACGGGATCGTTCAGCAGCGTCAACGCCTGCAACGGCGTGTTCGTCGTCGCGCGCGTCACCGAGCAACTGTCGCGCTTGGCCGCATCGAAGTTGAGCAGCGACGGATAGGGCGCGCCGCGCTTGTTGAAGACGTACAGACCGCGCCGGTACTGGCGCTCGTCGCGGTGGCGCACGTACGTGCTCGAGCGATTGCCCTCGACCGTATTCCAGGCGTTCTTGGGTTGGCGCGGTTTCACGCTCGGTCCGCCGAGCTTCTCGACCAGCAGTCCCGACACCGCGAGCGCGTTGTCGCGCACCATCTCGGCCGACAGGCGCAGCCGCGGCCCGCGCGACAGCAGGCGATTCTCGGGGTCCTTCTCGAGGCTCGCGGCGCTCGCGGCGCTGTCCTGGCGGTACGTGGCGCTGAGCACGATGCGGCGGTGCAACCGCTTGAGGTCCCAGCCGCCCTCGACGAGGTCGAGCGCGAGCAGATCGAGCAGCTCGGGGTGGGTCGGCGCGTCCGCGCGCACGCCGAAGTCTTCGGCCGAGCGCACGAGGCCGACGCCGAAGTACTGCTGCCAGATGCGGTTGACCAGCACGCGCGCAGTGAGCGGGTGCTCGCCGGACACGAGCCAGCGCGCGAGCCCGAGTCGATTGCGCGGGAGCGCGGGATCCATCGGCGGCAGCACGACCGGCACGCCCGGTTCGACGTTCTCTCCGCGGTTCTTGTAGAGGCCGCGCACGAACACGTAGGCCTGGCGCGGCTTCTCGAGCTCCTCCATGACCAGCGTCTGCGGCACTTGCTTCTTGACCTCGCGCTCCTCCGTCTCGAGCCGTGCGAGTTCCTCGGCCAGCACGCGTCCGATCGGATCGATCGTCGTGCGGTAGTGCTCGCGCAGCAGCTTGCGCCGGCGCTCGGACGGCGTGAGCGGGTTCAGCTCCTCGCCCGACTGAAGCGGCGCGGACACTTCGCCCACCAGGCTGACCTTCTTCGGCGGCGGCGGCTCGTCGAACTTGGACGGCGAAGCCGCGTCGACGGCCATCGACGAGTGAACTGCGACCGCGGGCGCGTTCGGCGCGAGAGGCTCGACGACGCCGCCTGCGTCGGGGCCGCCCGCGTCGCCGTGCTTCGAGTTGTTCGAGAGCGCGAGTTCGTCGCTCGCCGTCGAGTTCGACGCAGCAGGCGCGCCCGCTCCGTTCACCGCCACGGGGAATTGCAAAGGGTCGATCGGCGCCGGCGCAGCGGGCGACTGCGACTCGCGGTGGAGCGCCTGCACGACCTCGTAGGTGAGCACGTCCTCGCCCTCGGGCGTGATGCGGAAGGTGAACGACGCGCCACCGCCTCTGCGTGCTGAAGGCTTCTCGCCGCCGCCTTGACCGCGACCGCCGCCCTTGGCGTCGCCCGCGAAGACCAGCTTCAGCACGAGTTCGTTCGAACCTTCGCGAAGACCGATGCGGAAGCGGCGCGCGGTCTTGCTGCGCGATCCCGCGCTCATGGCCTCGAAGTCGAACGGCTCCTCGTCGTCGGCGCCCGACGCCGCTTCCTCCTCGTCGTCGTCGGACGCGCCCGGCTTGGCAGAAGGCTTTTCCTCCGGCGCGGGCTTCTTGGCGCTCGACTCGGAGCTCGCTTCGGCCGCGGGCGCGAACGACTGCACCAACTCCCCGTTGAGCCACACGCGCAGCCCCGCCGGCCCGTCGATCTCGAGCAGCGCCGTGCGCGCCCGCGTCGACTCGAGCTTGCGCGCAACGTAGAACGCGGCCGTCGGGCCCTCGAGCTTCGCGGGCGCGCCATCGCGCCAAAAGCGCTGCTCGCTCCACTCGATCTTCTCCGGAGCGGTCTTCTTGGCGGGCGCAGGAGCCGCGGCCTTCTCATCCTTCTTGACGACTTCCGCGCCAGCTGCAGGCGCCTGCGTCGGAAGTGCAGCGGCGGGCGCGGGCGGCCCGACAGCGGGCGGCGGACTCGACTCGGAGTCGCTCGGCTTGGTCGGCGCAGCCGCGAGCTCGGCCGCGGGCGCGTCAGCTTTTTTCTGCGGCGCGTCCGACTTCGGTTGGGCGACATCCTTCGCCGGCGCCTCCAACACGACCTGGTCGTAGAGCCTCTTCAAGTCGAGCGCGCCGCGCACCACATCCTTCTCGGGCGCGAAGACCTGCTCGAACGCGGCCTCGACACTCTCGGCCGGGAATGGCCCGATCGAACTCCACAGCTTGCCCTGCACCGCCATGAGCTGCGTTCGAATGCGCTCGTCGTCGGTGACGCTGAGGCGCAGCCGACCGATGAGGCTCTTGAACTTGGCGCTCGACGTGTGGTGCAGCGAGAGCCGCAACACCGAGGCCTCGTTGGTCTCGAGCGGCTCCAGCGGCACGAGCACGGCTTCGTGCGGCGCCTTGCGCTCGTCGTCGACGATGCTCCAGCCGCGTCCTCCCCAGCGCGCCTCCTTGCCGTCCGCGCCGAGCGGCTCGACCACGATCGCCGACTCGATGGAGCCCGGCATCATGTCGTACCCCGTCGGCTCCTTCTTGGGCTTCTGGTTGAGGTCCGCCTGCGCCGCGGAGATGTAGACCAGCGGCGGTTCGGTGCTGTCGGAGTGCGTCGTGTGGCGCAGCTCGAGCGCCGACAGGATGAAGCGTCCGTCGGAGGCGCGACCGAGCCCCTGCTCGGGCAGGCTCGGGTCGGGCAGCACTTCGATGCGCAGCGCCGCGATGCGCCGCTTGCCGGGCTGCAGCAGCACGTCGTAGACATCCTTCACCGGCGCGGGGCCGCTCGACAGGATCGAACCATCGTCCAACAGCTCGAGCCGCGAGCCGTTGCGGGCGAGCATCCCCGACGGCCTCAAGACGCTCCACTCGGGCGGCGCAGCGAGCCTCGCGCGAGTGCGCGCCTCCCACTCGCGTTGCGCGGCGTCGGCCAGAGGCTCGTCCTGCTCCAACCGCGCCTTGAGCGCCGTGATGCGCGCCGTCAAGTCCTCCAGGCGCGGCGCCTGGTCCGGATTGGGCACGGGGATCGACGGCTTGGGCGCGCCCCGGTCGCTGTCGCGCTCCTTGATGTTGTTGAAGAACGAGTAGAACGCGTAGTAGTCGCGCTGGCTGAGCGCGTCGTACTTGTGGTCGTGGCACTGAGTGCAGGCCAGCGTCAGCCCCATGAACACGGTCGCGGTCGTGTTGACGCGATCGATCACATAGGCCGAGCGGTACTCGTCTTCCTCCTCGCCCGCCTCGCTGTTGGTGGGATGGTTGCGGTTGAACCCAGTGGCCACCTTCTGCGCCAGCGTCGCATTCGGCAGCAGGTCGCCCGCGAGCTGCTCGATCGCGAAGCGGTCGTAGGGCATGTTCGCGTTGAAGGCCTCGATCACCCACTCGCGCCACTTCCAGATCTGGCGCGGCGTGTCGTTCTGGTACCCGCTCGTGTCGGAGTAGCGCGCGAGATCGAGCCACTCCTGCGTCATGCGCTCGCCGTAGCGCGGACTGGCGAGCAGACGATCGGCTTCACGCTCGTAGGCGTCCGGCCGCGTGTCGCCGAGGAACGCGTCGAGCTCTGCAGGTGTCGGCGGCAGCCCCGTGAGGTCGAAGCTCGCGCGGCGCAGCCAGGCTTCACGGCTCGCTTCGGGACTGGGCTTCAACTGCGCGCGCTCGAGCTGTTCGAGCACGAAGGCGTCGAACGGATCACGCACCCAGGCGGCGTCGGACAGCTTCGGCGCCGACGCGCGGCGCGGCGCCGCGAAGGCCCAGTGCTCCTCCCACTCGGCGCCCTGCTCGATCCAGGTTCGAATCGTGGCGATCTCGCTGGCGGAGGGTTGCTTGGCCTCCTCTGCGGGCGGCATGCGCCTGGCGTCGTTGTCGCTGCTCATGCGCAGCCACACCAGCGACTTCTCGGGCGCGCCCGGCGTGATCACGGCGCGCGAGCCCCGCGCTTCGAAGGCGTGCTCGCGCAGGTCCAGTCGCAGGTCCTCTTCGCGCGCGGCCTCGTCGGGGCCGTGGCAGGCGAAGCAGTACTGCGCCAGGATCGGTCGAACCTCGCGCAGGTAGCTGACCTTGCGCTCGCCGTTCGGCGCAGAACTCGTAGCGCCGTCCAGCGCCTCCTTTTCGCGCGCCGCCGCGGTCGCAATGCCAAGCGCCACGACTACGGACGAGACGAGCAGAGCGGACGTACGCATGAAGTGGCCTCGAGGGGCTCGACGCGGAAGCGCTCCGAGCCATTCCAAGCTACACGCGGACTTCCAACAGCGCGCTATCCTCGCCGCGCATGTCGCTCGCCCTCGCGTTCGTGGCGTCACTTTCGCTGCTGATCCAGGATCCGCCCACGCCGCAGGAGCCCAAGCCGGCGCCGCCCCGACGCTCGCGGCCGGAGTGGAAAGCCTCCCTCCAGCTTCCGGGCGATGTGTGGCTCGATGCGACCGAAGCGACGCTCGGCGCGACGGCCGAGTGGACCAACAAGGTGGAGATCGCGGACCTGAACGCGGACGGCTGGCCCGACGTGCTGTTCGCAAACGGCGGCGATTACGACGCGCGCGGCGAACTGGTCGCGAGCCGAGTGTTCTTGAACCGCGGCGCCGGCGAGAAGTTCGAGGAAGCCACTCAGCGCGTGTTCGGCGACTCGAAGTTCTTCGCGCGCGTCATCAAGGTGCGCGACGTGAACGACGACGGGCGCGTCGACGTGTTCGTCGGTTCGACGTTCTCCACGCAGAGCGCGCTGTTCCTGGGGCTGGGCGAAGGTCAGTTCCGCGACGCGACGACGGAGCGGTTGCCCAAGCTCCTCGGCAACACCGGAGACGCGGAGTTCGGCGACGTGGATGGCGACGGCGATCTCGACCTCGTGCTGGCCGAGTGGGGCGACGGCTCCGCGATGAAGAACGACGGCGGTCGCACGCGGCTGTGGCTCAACGACGGCGCCGGCCACTTCGTCGACGCGACCGCCGATCGCATGCCGCAAACGCTGGTGAAGTTCTGCTGGGAGCTGGAGTTCGTCGACGTCGACGACGACCTCGATCTGGACCTGGTGATCTCCTCCAAGCGCTCGAGCGGCTCGTTCCTGTTCGAGAACGACGGCGCGGGCAAGTTCGTCGACGTCACCGCCGGGCGGATGCCGCAGTTCACCAACAACTACGAGTTCGAGGCCATGGACCTCGACGGCGACGGCGTGATGGACCTGGTGACGATCAACGATGGCGAGCGCTTCACGGAGCACGTGCTGCGCGGCGACGGCAAGGGCGGCTTCGCGGACGTGACCGAGCGCTGGTGGCCGGCGGCGGACAACCCCAGCTTCGACGACAACATGGTGTGCTTCCTCGATTACGACTCGGACGGCGACGCCGACTTCTTGATCGGCTCGCTCGACGGACCCGAGCGTCTGCTGGTGAACGACGGCGCGGGCAAGCTCGCCGCGGCGGCGCCCGTCTTCGCCGGTGACGACACGCGCGGCACGCTGGGGATCGCGCTCGCGGATCTGAACGGCGACGGCAAGCTCGACGTCGTCCACGCGCAGGGCGAGAACCCCAAGGCCGAGGCTGAGCGAGTGTTCTTCGGCAAGTCGCTGGCGCCCGACACGGCCGGACCGACGATCGGCGCGCTGCGCACGCTCGGCGCGCGCGCGGCGGGCAAACCACTGGTCTTCGCGGTGCGCGTTCACGACCGCAAGACGCCGCTCGCCGCGCACGACTTCCGGCGCGTGGTGCTGCACGTCGAGCAAGGCGGACGCAAGCTCGAGCTGCCGCTGGAGTGGTACGGGGAGTGCTTGTGGCGCGCCGAGCTCCCGTCACCGTCGGCCGGAACGTTGAACGCGCACGTCGAGGCCGTGGACGCCGCCGGGAACGCGGCCGTCGGCGCGACGTTGGAGCTGACGATCGAAGCACGCTGAGGCGCGCGCGTCAGCTCGCGGCGGCCGGCTCGGTGTCGAGAGACGCGAGCTTGGGCTGAACAGGGTCCGCCACGTAGTGCGGCGACATGATCTGTATGCCCGCGCGGTTGAACTCGTCCTGGATGTTCTGGTGGAGGCGGCTGTAGATCGCTTCCTTGGCGGCCGCGTCGCGCGTCGAGACGTTGAGTTCGTACTCCACGTGGAAGTCACCCAGCGTGCGCTGCAGCACGAACGCGGGCGGCGCCGACATCAGTCCCTCGGTCTTCGCGGCGGCGTCGCGAAGCAGTTGGTGAACCTGCCGCCATGGCGCGTCGTAACCGATCGTCACCGCCGTGTGGAGGATCAAGCCGTCGGTCGCGGCGCGCGCGCTGAAGTTCGTGGCGTGGGTCGAGAGAAAAATCCCGTTGGGCACGCTGACGATCTCGTTCTTCGGCGTTCGCAGCCGGGTCACCATCAAGTCGAGTTCGACCACGTCGCCCTCGACCTCGCCCACGCGGATGCGGTCGCCGACCTTGAACAGCCGGTTGAACAGCAGCAGCACGCCTCCCACGAAATTGCCGACGCTCCCCGAGGAGCCGAGCGTCAGCACCGCGCCGAAGAACAAGCTCAGACCGCGAAACGCGGCCGAGCCCGAGCCGGGGATGTAGGGGAACACCATCACGGCCGCGAGCGCAACCAGCGCGATGCGCGAGAGTTTGTACAGACGCAGCGCGTGGTCTGCGTCCACCCCGGGGATCTGGATCGAGCCGCGCTGCGCATGGACGGACAACCAGCGCAGGAAGCGCAGGACATAAAACGTGAGCAAGCCCACCACGGCGATGAAGAAGAGATCGCCGATGCGCGCGAGGAAGCCGCCCCACAAGGTGAGCAGCGGCGAAACGACGTAGCCCAGAATCGCCTGCGCGAAGCCGCGCGTGAGCGGAACGAGTGCGAACACGACCTCCAGGTAGACGAGCACCAGGGCGCAGAAGGCCGCGATGCGCGCCCACGCGAGCCCGCGGCGCCGCACCGTCTGGACGAGCGCCGCCATGGGTTGCGACAGCACGTTCACGGTCCGCGGCGGCTCGTGCGGCTTTGACAGCGCATCGGACGCGGCGAAGCGGCGGTGCAGGCGCGTCACACCCGAGAGCAGCAACGCCAGCCCCGCGGTGGCCAGCGCCAGATACAGACCCGTGCGTGCGTACTCCGCAGGCAGGCGCTGCTCGCGGTACCGCGCCACCGCGGCTTGCGTTCGCTCGAGCCGCTCGGCGACGACGTGCTCGAGCGGCTGACCCTCGGCGGCCGCGTCCTCGAAGGTGACGATGCCGATGGTCTCTCCCCGGTAGTTGAGCCGTCCCTCCCGCTCGGAGAATTCGACCTGGACGAGTTCGGTGCTGAAGAACGGATCGTCCGCGGCAGCTTGCAAGCGCTCCTCGATGCGCTGAGCGCGCTCCTGGGCCGAGAACGGGCCGAGAGGGAGCCGGACGCGAAACAGCTCCGTTCCTTCCAACCGGACGCTGTAGCCCGCGGTCGCCGCGTCCTGCGCGAACGCAGGCGGCGCCGAAGCCGCTGCGAGCGTGACCGTGAACGCAAGGGCCGAAAACAGACGACCAGCGCACTTCATCCGAATCAGGCTAGCAACGCTCGCGCAGCAAGCACTCGGCTGCGCGCGCTTGGACGGCGCGACCAGCGACGGTGCGCGCTACTTCTTGCGCCACACCACGCCCTTGGGCGTGTCCTCGAGCACGATCCCGCGCGCCAGCAGCTCGTCACGGATGCGGTCGGACTCCTTGAAGTCCTTCGCCTTGCGCGCGGCCTGACGGCGCTCGATCAACGCCTCGATGTCGGCCGGGAGCAACTCGTCCTCGACCTGGATGCAGCCCAGCACGTCGTTGGCGCGCGCGACGAACTCGAGCGCCCGCGCAGCGCTACCAGAGCCGAGCCGACCCTCGAGCACCGCGGTGCGGAGCGCGAACAACCCGGGGAGCGCGCGGCTCACGTTGAGGTCGTCGTTCATCCCGTCCTCGAACGTCTTGCGCGCTTCGTCGACGAGCGCCGCGCCGGCGTCGCCTTCCGCCGCCGCTCCGTCCCCCTTCGACGCGCGCCGCAGTCGCCGCACGAGGTCGTCGAGGTTCTCGAGCGCGCTCGCCGCGTCCTTGAGAGCGTCCCAGGTGAAGTTGAGCGGCGATCCGTAGTGGCCGCGGATCAGCGCGAAGCGCAGTTGCCGCATGTTGAAGCCCTTCGCGGCGACGTCGTCGAGCGTGTAGACGTTGCCCAGGCTCTTGCTCATCTTCCCGCCGTCGACCTGCAGGAACTTGGAGTGCATCCAGTAGTTCGCGAAGGGCTGGCCGGTGAAGCTCTCCGACTGCGCGATCTCGCACTCGTGGTGCGGGAAGATGTTGTCCTCGCCGCCGGTGTGGATGTCGAGTCGGTCGCCCAGGTGCGCGCGGCTCATCGCCGAGCACTCGATGTGCCAGCCGGGGAAGCCGTGCGGCCCAAAGCGTGTCGCCCACTTCATGATGTGGGCCGGGTCGCTCTTCCACAGCGCGAAGTCCTCGGGATTGCGCTTGTCCTCGCGCACCGCGATGCGCGCGCCGGCTTCGAGCTCTTCAACGCGGTTACCGGAGAGCTTGCCGTAGGCCGGGAACTTCGACACGTCGAAGTACACGTTCCCGTCGACCTCGTAGGCGCAGCCCTTGGCGATCAGGCCTTCGATGATCTCGACCATCTGCGGAATGTGGTCGCTGGCCTTGGGGTAGACCTTGGCCGGCTTCACGCCGAGCTTCTTCAAGTCGTCGAAGAACTGCTGCGCGACGCGCCGCGAGATCTCCCACGGATCGAGCTTCTCGCGCCGGGCCTGCTTCTCGAGCTTGTCCTCGCCTTCATCGCCGTCGTCCGTGAGGTGACCGACGTCGGTGATGTTCATCACCTGCTCGACGCGGTAGCCCGTGTACTCGAGCCAGCGGCGCAGCGTGTCGGCGAACAGGAACGCGCGGTAGTTGCCGACGTGCGGGCGGTTGTAGACCGTCGGCCCGCAGTTGTACATGCGCACCACTCCCGGCTCGAGCGACTGGAACGGCTGCTTGGTGCGCGTCAACGAGTTGTAGACGAGGAAGCTCATGGTTTCGGCGCGCGAGTCTAGCGCCGTGAATTCCGGGCGCGGCGGCTGATATTCTGCGTGGCGAAGACGTGTCCAACAGCGCCCTACCTGACCCCGCGCCGCGCACCGTGCGCACAGCGTCCGGGCTGCACATCGCGCTCGGAGACGAGCTCGGCGCCGGCGCCTTCGGCCGCGTCGTGCGCGGCCGCGTGCTCGAACCGTGGCGCGAGCTCGAGGCCGGCGCGCACGTGGCGGTGAAGCTGCTGCACGACGCGCTCGTGTCGGATCCGGCGGCGCTGCGCTCGCTGCGCGCGGAGATCGAAGCCGGCGCGCACGCGCAGCACCCGTCTCTCGTGCGCCACTTCGATCACGGCCGCGATGGCGCGCGCGAGTTCTTCGCCATGGAGCTGGTCGAAGGGCAGACGCTGCGGGCGTTGCTCGAGCACAGCGGCATCGTGCCCGAGCCGCAACTGCGCTCGATCCTGGCGCAGACCGCAGGCGCGCTGCACGCGCTCCACCACGCGGGCTACGTTCACGCCGACGTCAAGCCGGAGAACATCCGCATCACGCCGCGCGGACGCGTCGTGCTGATGGACCTGGGCTTCGCGCGGCGCGTGCAGGAGTCCTCGACGAGCGAGGCCGAACCCAGCTCGCCATCGTCGGCTGCCGCCGGCGCCGGCGAGGACGTGAACCCGGGCAGCCTGGCGTACCTCTCGCCCGAGCGCGCGCGTGGCCAGGAGTGCGCCAGCGCGTCGGACGTGTTCGCGCTGGGCGTGGTGGCCTGGGAGCTCGCCACGGGCTGGCATCCCTTCACTTCGGAGTTCGACCCGGAGCGCACTTCGTTCACCGCGAGCGGCTTCTCGAGCGGACGGCCGCTGCGCCGCAGCCTCGATGCGCCGGGCGCGGACCAATTACTGGCCGCGATCGTGTCGGCGCGCTTCGTTCCGCCTTCGCGCGTCGTCCCCGGACTGTCGCCGTTCGTCGACGCGCTGCTGAGCGAGGTGCTCGCGCGCGATCCGCGCCGACGCCCGAGCGCCGACGAGTTGCGCGAGCGCCTGCAACAGGGCGAACTCGGCCCGTGGTGGCGCGCGCAGCTCGACTTCAGCTCGAGCGCCAGGCGCGCAACGCGCGGCGAGCAGGACGCGGCGCACCTCACACCGCTGGTCGGCCGCGAGCGCGAGCTCGAGCACTTGATGAGCGTGTGCCACGCCGCGTTCGGCGAGAGCGACGGCGCCGCGGCGCCGTCGGGACGCGCCGTTTGGCTCATCGGACCGGCCGGCAGCGGCAAGTCGCGCTTGTCGAGCGAGTGCGCCCTGCGCGCGCGGCGCGCCTTCATGCCGCCGCCGCTGTACTTGTACGGCCGCTGCGCGGCGTTCGAGGAACAGCGTCCGTGCATGCCCGTGCTGCGCTGGCTCGAGCGCTTCCTGCGCCTGCCCTCCGGAGCGCGCCCCGATGCGCGACAGCGCGCGGCGCTCGAAGGCCTCGTTGCGCCGAGCGACGCCGCGACGCTGTGGAGCGCGCTGGATCCCAAGTTTTCAGGCTCCACGCAGAGCGCCGTGCCCGAAGCGCTCGCCGCGTGGCTCAGCGCGTTGGCGGCGAGCGCGCCGCTGCTCCTGTTCCTCGACGACGTGAACTTCGCCGACGAAGGCACGCTCGCCGTGCTCTCGCGCTTCGCCGCGGACCTGGCGCGCACCCGCACGGTGCTGCTGCTCGGACAACGCGAGGACGAAGCCGTCACCAACTCGCGTTCACTCGACGCGCTCGGCGAGCGTCTCGCTTCCGCGGGCGCAGTCGAACGCGTGGCGCTCGCGCCGCTGTCCCCCGCCGCCGTGCAGGAGATCGTCGAAGCGCTGTTCCATCCCAGCGCTCCGCGCAGCCGCATCGCGCAGCTCCTCCACACGCGCAGCCACGGCAATCCGGGCCAGTTGGGTGAGATCCTGCGGCTCGCGCAAGAGCGCGGCGACCTCGCGCCCGCCGGCCGCGGCGACGAGCGCTTCACGCTCACGGTCTCGCCCGAGCGCCTGCCGCTGTCCGAATCGTTGCAGACCTCGATCCAGCAGCGCATCGCGAAGCTGGGCGAGGTCGAGCGCCAGTGGCTGCAGCGCCTGGCCGTCGTCGGCGGGCGCATCGATCAGGAGTTGCTCGAGCGAATGTTCCCCGACGAGCTCGGGCCGCAGATCGAGCAGCACCTCGCCGAACTCGCGCGCCGCGGCTGGCTCACGCCGATCGGCGATCGCTATCGCTTCGCGCGGCCCGCGTTGCGCGAGGCGCTGTACCGCTCGCTGGCGCCCGAGGAACGACGCGAGCTGCACTCGTCGGCGGCCGACGCGCTCGCGCCGCCGCACCCGCGCGCGCGCCTTTCGATCACCGACGCGGCGCAGCGCGCGTTCCACCTGCGCGCCGCAGCGCGCCACGGCGACCTGCTGCGCGTGCTGCGTCCGCTCATGGGCGCTCTGCTGCGGCGCGGCCAGGCGCAACGCGTGTACGTGCTCGCGCGCTGGGGCTTGGAAGCGCTCGCGAAGCTCTCGACGACGCGCCAACGCAACCGCTGGCGGATCGAGTTCCTCGAAGCTGCGGCGGACGCAGCGGATCGTCTGGGCGTGCGCGCCGAACAGCGCCGCTGGCTCGACGAGCTGAGCGACCTCGACTTCGACCCGCACGAGGATCCCGACGCGCTCTCGCGCGTGTACCTGCTGCACGGTCGCTACGCCGCCGGCACGGGCCAGTACGGGCTCGCGCGCGGCATGTACAAGAACGCGGTCGAGCTGGCTCAGCGCGCGCAGTCCGAGGAGCTCGAGAGCGAAGCGCAGCGACGCCTCGGCGCCGTGCAAGCGCATGTGGGCGAGCTCGAGAGCGCTCGCGAGCACCTCACGCGCGCACGCGACCTCGCCGCGCACGATCAGCAGCGCGCCGTCGCGCTGATCCAGCTCGGCGTGGTCGAGCTGCTCGAGAACCGGCTGGAGGGCGCGCTCACGTGCGTCGATCAGGCGCTGCGCATCCAGCGGCGCGCGCGGCGCTATCAGTTGCCGGGCATCACCGCGGCCGGACACATGCTGCGCGGACGCATCTACCGCATCTTCGGCCGTCCGGCGCGCGCGCTGGGCTCGATGGAGCGCGCGGTGAAGCTGTCGCGACAAGCCGGCGAGCGTCGACTCGAGATGGAAGCCACCGCGCGACTGGGAGGCCTGCTGCTCGACCTCAATCGCCCCGAGGAGGCGCAGACCGCGTTGCGCGAGGCGCTGCTGATCGCGGGCGAGATCGAGGATCGACGCGGCCAGACGCTCGGGAGCCTGTGGCTCGGAACGCTGCTGTGGGAGCAGGCCGACGCGAGCGCCGCCAGCGTGCTCGACCGCGCCTGTCGACTCGCCTCCGAGATGGGGCTCACGCGCGCCGAGGCGCTGGCCTGGTCGATCCGCGCGCGCATCGCTCGCGAGCAGGGTCAACTGCAGCGCGCCGAGGAATGGACCGCGCACGCGCACGCGCTGCTCAACCGCCAAGGCGCGGAGTTGTTCGACCGCATCGTGGTCAGCGGCACGCGTGCGCTCGTGCTCGACAGCGTGGGACGGCGCGAGGAGGCGGCCGAACTCGTGCAGGAACTCGAGCGCAAGATGCGCCGCGACAACGAGCGGATCGAGGACGACTCGCTCCGTCGCTCGCACGGCGAGGCCATGCGCCGTTTGCTCGAGGC
>CALKYE010000199.1 GCA_938003765.1 uncultured Planctomycetia bacterium | reverse complement strand
CGAGCTCCTTCTCGTTCTTCGGCGGCGGCACGATCACGTCGTCACCCGGCTTCCAATTCACCGGGCACGCGCAGCCGTGCTTGTCCGCAGTCTGCAGGCCCTGCGGCAAGCGCTTCACTTCGTCGATGTTGCGCCCGACGTTCATCGAGTGGTTGAGCTCGACGTAGAAGAGCTGATTCGAGTTCTCGCGCCAGCCCATGTCGCTGCGGGTCGAGTCGATCGAGAGGCCCATGAGCTTGGCATCGAGCGCCTCGAACTCCTTCGAGCGTTGCGGCTGAGCTCTTCAAGCGCGCGGGCAACTTCAAGTCGCGCATCGAGCTGCCACCCGAGCAGAACCCGGCCCTCGACCAGGTCCAGGTCGGCGTCGACCAGCAGGACCAGCTCGCGCACTGCCTTGCAGCCTTCCCTGCCACCGGCGGGGGCTCGGCTCTGCGCCTGCGCGGCGAGGATCTGGGCCGTCCCGAGTTCGGCGGCGTGCTTCTGCTCGCGGGGCTCGCCATCGAGTGGCCGACGTCCCCGAGCGCGAGCCGCGCCGGCGTGCGGAATGGTCCACGACGCTCGGATCCGCCTCGGGCCCAGACTGGCCGGCGCGCTGTTGCGCGTCGACGGGAGCGATGCGCCGGGTGTCCGGTTGGGCGAAACGCGCTCCACCCACAGATCGCGAGCTTCCGGTTACTCTCAAAATCGGCCTCGCGTCAGCCGCGCGAACCCGAGCGCGGCTGCCGAAGCAACAACTCGAGCGTTCGGGGGTATGTCGCATCCGACGCGCACGCACGGGCCATCTCCACACGACGACTCCATGAAATTCTCGAACCTCTCCCGCGCTATCGGAACGTTGGCGACGCTCACTGCGCTCGCCCTGATCGGCCAGGCGCAGACGCTGGTCTGCGAAGTCGGCGTCGCGAACGGCGGCTTGATCCCCCCAACGGGAACGGGCGGCGGGGGTTCTTTCCCCACGACACTTCCCACCGCTCCCGCGTTCTTCACGCTGAACGTCGCGGCGCTGCCTCCGGGCGCGACGGTCGTCACTGAAGTGAAGCTCATCGGCCTCACGCACGCCGACGTCACTGAATTGCAGTTGGTGCTCACCGACCCCGGCGGCGCGCGGCACAACCTGTGGGTGCGTGGCCCGGCCGGCATCTTCCTTTGCGACTGGAACGGCGACTACTCGATCGTGGAGCGGTGCGTGGGCCTCGGTCAGACCCCGCCCACGAACTGCGTTTCAACGGGGGCGTTTGCCTCAGGGGCGTACGAACAATTCTTCGGCGTTGGCTCGACCTGGTGGCCGTCGGGAGTCAACAACATCCACAACACGCCGCTGAGCTCGATCGCGGCAGCCACGGGAACGTGGACGCTCAGGGCCTACGACTGGTCGAGCGGCGACGTCGGCAGCCTGACCAGCTTCGACATCTGCTTCGGCGCGCCGCCGCCTGTTGCTGCGCCGGCCAGCGCGCCGATCCTGGCGACGCCGGCCACCGGTTCGGCGCAGTTCACCAGCGGGACCGTGAGTTTGTCCTGGAGCCAAGTCCACTGCGCGACCAGCTACGAAGTGGACGTCGATGGCGTGGTGACCACCGTGACGAGCAGCCCATTCGTGTACACCTCGGCGCCAGGCGTCCACACGTGGACTGTCCGGGCGCTGAGTGCCGGCGGCCCGGGGCCCTGGGCGGCGCCCTTCACCTTCACCGACCTCGGGCCGCCGCCGACCGTTCTGAGGCCCGCGCTCATCGTCGGCAACAGTCAGGGGGGTGTCGCCACGATCTACGCCATCGACCCGAACAACGGCGCGGCTCTGCCGATCCACTCGACGTCGGTCGCCTCCGAGAAGCCGTGGGGGATGGCGTACGACTCAGCCACCAACACCCTGTACTGGATCAACGGCGCCACGCTGTACTCGTCGCCGTACGCGAACCCGTTGGTTCCGACCAACCTGGGCGGGATCACGCTCAACGGCGCGGGGCTCGGTTGCGTTTCGCTGAGCTTCTCCAACGGCAAGCTCTATGGCACTCGCAACTTCACCACGGAGGCCGTCTACGAGATCAATCCCGTGACGCTCGAAGCGGTCCAAGTCTACGCCTACTCGAGCGGCTTCGATTTCGGCGGCATCGATCACGACGCCACCACGGGTCGGTTCTACGGACTCACGAGTACCCCCATGTTGCCCAACTTCGGTCGCGGCCTGTACGAGATCGACCTCGTCGGCAACACCGTGACGTATCTCGCGCCCTACCCGGCCGGTGAGACCGACATCGACGGCCTGGCGGTGCACAACGGCCTCGCCTACTACGTCTCCGACGGCCCGAACACGACGCAGGCGAACTTCTACGTGTTCGACGTCGCCACCGGCGCGCAGGTCGGAACGCTCCCCTCGCCCTTTACGGGCGACGGCAATATGTCGGGGGCGACATTCGTGCCCTCGGCGCCGACCAGCCCGGTCTCGTACTGCACGGCGGGAACGTCGACCAACAGCTGCATCCCGGCGATGAGCGCGACGACTCAGCCCAACCTCGCCAACAACGCCGGTTGCGTGATCACCTGCACTGGCCTCGAAGGCCAGAAGCTTGGCCTGTTCTTCTACGGCGTCGACAACGGCGGCTTCTCGCCCAATCCGTGGGGTGCGAGCACCAGCTTCCTGTGCGTCAAGGCGCCGACCCAGCGCACGCCCTCGGGCAACTCGGGCGGCACGTTCGGCGCTTGCGACGGAACGCTGTCGGTCAACTGGGACACCTTCCAGACGAACAACCCCGGCTCGCTGGGCAACCCGTTCTCGGCTGGTGACTCGATCTACGTCCAGACCTGGTACCGCGATCCGCCGAGCCCGAAGACGACCAACCTGTCGGACGCGCTCGAGATGACCGTCCAGCCTTGATGAGCCTCTGACCCGGGACGCGCTGACCCCAGCGCGCTCCCGGTCAAACAACGAGGGCGTCGGTTCGCGATGAACCGGCGCCCTCGAGTCGTTTGACGCGCTGCGAGCTACAGCGACTTGGTGCGGATGTAGAAGTCGCGCTTCTTGTACTCCTTGTGCGAGTCGCGCTCCGCGAGCTCCTTCTCGTTCTTCGGCGGCGGCACGATCACGTCGTCACCCGGCTTCCAGTTCACTGGACACGCGCAGGAGTGCTTGTCCGCGGTCTGCAAGCCCTGCAACAAGCGCTTCACCTCGTCGATGTTGCGCCCGACGTTCATCGGGTAGTACACGAGCGCGCGCACGACGCGCTTGGGGTCGATCAGGAACACCGCGCGCACCGTCGCCGTGGCCGACGTGTTCTCGTGCAACATGCCGTAGAGCTTCGAAACGCGCATGTCGATGTCGGCGATCATCGGGTAGTTGATCTCGACGTCGTAGATCGCCTTCAAGTTCTCGCGCCAGGCCATGTGGCTGTGGATCGAGTCGATCGACAGCCCGATGAGCCTGGTGTCGAGCGCCTCGAACTCCTTCGAGCGCCGCGCGAACTCGGTGAGCTCGGTCGAGCACACCGGCGTGAAGTCTGCGGGGTGACTGAACAGGATCACCCACTTGCCGCTGGCCCAGTCACTGAACGTCAACTCACCCTGGGTCGTGTTGGCCTTGAAGTCGGGCGCCTGATCGCCGATGCGCGGAATGCCGTTGGTCGATTCGGTCATGTGTGCTCCTCGTTTCTCGCGCTGCTCGAGCGCGCGTCGCTTCCCCGCCGCGGGGACGCGAACTCGAACGAGTCTGGCGCGGCCTCGACGCGCGTCAATCGATTCCGCGCCGGCGCTACACTGCGCCTCCGCCCTCTCCATTCACGAATTCAGCGAGCCACCCCCCATGAAGCACCTGCCCCACGTCGCAGCCGCCGCGCTGCTGATCTTCGCCGCCGCCTGCTCCTCCACGCGCAACGACGCCGTGGCCTCCACCGGCGAGGTCTACGGCAAGGCGCTGCCCAGCGGGAAGCCGATCGCCGCCGCGAGCCTGATGGCCGCGCCCGCCAAGTACAACGGACAGCGCGTGATGCTCGAGGGCGTCGTCAGCTCGGTCTGCAAGGTCAAGGGCTGCTGGATGGTGATGAGCGACGGCGAGCGCAAGATGCGCGTGACGTTCGAGAACTACGGCTTCTTCGTGCCCAAGGACTGCGAAGGCCGTCCGGTGCGCGTCGAGGGCGCGTTCGCGGTCAAGGAGATCTCGGTCGCCGACGCCAAGCACTACCTCGAGGACGCCGGACGCCACGAAGAGGCCGCGAAGATCACCGAGCCGGTCAAGGAATTGACGCTCGTGGCTTCGGGCGTCGAGTTCACGGACGCCAAGAAGTAGTCCGCGCGCGAGCGGTCGCGGCGCGCGTCACTCCGAGTCGCGCGCGCCCGACAGCACGCCCAGGTCGGCCAGCACCGCCAGCGTGAGCCCGACCGTGTAGAGCCCCTCGACCGCGCCGTGCGAGTTGATCGTCCAGGCGTAGAAGATCGTCGTCAGCGGCAGGAACACGAAACCGAGCAGCGGCCAGATCGCGCTCTCGTACGCCGCGGACAGGTACCCGTTGAGGTACATCACGACGAGCACGGCGCGCGAGAGCAGCGAGCCCAGACATCCGAACATGCAGCACACGAGGCGTCGGCGTAGGATACGGGTTCAGCGCGTCGCTTGCGCGTCCAACGGACGCGAGTGATCGACGCAGCGAGCGCGCCTGACGCATGGCCAACGCAGACGACTCCCTCCGCGCGGCGCGGTCCCGCTGGCGCGCGACGGCAGTGCTCGCGAGCGCGCTCGCACTGGGCCTGATCGGCGCGACGCTCGTGCTCGCGCGAGAGGTGCGGCGCTTGAGCGCTCGAGCGCACACGGTCGCCGACGGAGACGATGAGCCCGCGAACGCGCTGGCCGGCGGACGCTTCGACCCGACCACGCGGGCGAGCTGGGACTCGCACCCCGACTCCGACGTCGTGCGGGTGCTCCAGTCCAACTTGTCCGGCGATCACGCGGCGCACTCGAACCGCTTCGGGCTGAGCGAGAAGGACTTCCAGACCCCCAAGCCGAAGGGCGTGGTGCGCGTCGTGCTGCTGGGCGACTCGTTCGTGCACGGCGCAGGCGTCGAATGGCCCGAACGCGCGGGCGCGCAGCTCGAGACCCTGCTGCGGGCCGGCAGCGCAGCCGGACGCGAGATCGAGGTGCTGCACGTCGGCATCTCGAGCTGGAACATCCGCGCCGAGTGCGCCTTCCTGCGCCGCTCGCTGAGCTGGCTGCAGCCCGACCTCGTCGTGCACGTGCTGGTCTTCAACGACCTGGACGACACCGCCGACGTGCGCGGCTTCGGAGGCATGGCGAACTTCAGCGCGCAACACCGCGAACGCGCCAACGTGCTCACCAGCGGCGAGCTCGCCGTCCGGCTGGGCGCGAAGCGCTACGGGATGCTCGGCGAGGGACTCGATCACGAGTCGCGCGAGCGCTTCGCACAGGCCCGCGCGGACCTCGATCAGCTCGAGAGCGCCGTGCGCGCGGCCGACGGCGAGTACTTGAGCCTGTTCAACTGGACCGGGTCGCTGTGCGTCGCCGCCGAGCACCTGGCCCGCGGCCGCGACGAGCGCGGTGTGGTGTTCCTGAGCGACGACTTCGCGACACAGCTTCCCAATCGGATCTCGGAGATCGATCCGCACTGGTCCGTCGAAGGCCATCGCGCGGTCGCGAGCGTGCTCTACGGCGCGATCCAGACGCGCGGAATGCTCTCGGCGCTCGAGCTCAGGCCGGTCGAGGAGCACGCGCAGCGCCTGCGCGAGATCCACACGGCCGGCGCGGCCGAGGCGACGCCCGAAGCGCTCGGGCAGTTCCACTCGCGGCGACTGGCTGAGCTCTCGCCTTCGATCGCGCTTCCGCTCGACGAGCGCGCGCCGCTGCACCAGATCCACGCGGGGATCGAGAGGAACGGGGCCGTCGCGCCGTACTTCTCGTGCGTGCTGGCGGTGCGCGACGCGGCGGCCGTGCGACTGCGAGCGGAACGCCTCGGACGCGCGGAACTGACCGGAGCGCGCCTGCGCGTCGAAGCGGACGAGCACGTGCTCGGCGAACTCGAGCTGGGGACGGGCGACCCGCTCGACGTGCGCTTCGAGCTCCCGAGCGAGCTGCGCACGCGCTCCGCGTTGACTGTGCGCCTCGTCGCCGACGACTACGCCTACTTGAAGGACCTGCGCCGCTGCGCGGTGCTCACGCTGCGCGAGATTGCGCTCGAGCGCTGAGCGCGCGCGGCCTCAACTGCCGAGAACCGCTGCGAGCCGCATCACCAGCGCGTCGTAGGCCGCCTGCTGCTCGAAGTCGAGCGCGCCCAAGTCGAGCGCCGGACCTTCGAGGTCCAGTCCCTGCATGTCGTAGAACATGTCGGCCTGCCCCTCGCGCCGGATCAGCTTCCAGCGCTCGTTGCGGAGCATCCACCCGCGCCCCACGTAGGGCCCCGGACCGTTGGGTGAGAAGCGTTCGTGGAACAGGTCCGCGCGGGTCGGCGGCGCGGACGGGTCGCGGAGCAGCTCGGCGAAGCTCACGGAGTCGATCGGGCGCGCGTCGCCGACTCCGGCGCGGAAGTCGGTGTCGAACAGCTCGGCGACCGTCGCGAACAGATCGACCGAGTGAACGAGCGCGTCGCTCGTGCGCCCCGGTTGCGCGACGTGCTTGCCCGCCACGATCAGCGGCACGCGCACTCCGCCCTCGAACAACGAACCCTTGTTCTGCCCGTCGACCGCGGGCGGAGTCACGGCCTCGTTGGGAGTTCCGTTGTCGCCGATGACGAGGATCGTCGTGTTGGCGCGCACCGCGGCCGGCATCGAGTCGAGCAAGCGCCCCAGCTCGGTGTCGAGCGCCTCCATCGCGGCCTTGTAGTGCGCGTTCGGCGTCGCGTTGGGATCGCCGGACAGCGCGTAGCTGTGCAGCGACGCGGGCGGCGCGTGGAACGGCTGGTGCGGCGCGTTGAAGGCCAGGCACATCAGCCAGGGCTGCGGCATCGCGGCGATGCGCTCGAGCGCGTCGTCGACCTGCTCGGTCGTCGCGTACACCGTGCTCGTCTGCGACACCCCGTTGGTGACCTTGGTGTAGTCGTCGTAGCGCTGCCCGAAGAACAGGTTCCCCAGGGTGCCTTCGAACCAGTCGAAGCCCTGCAGGTTGGGATGGTCAGCGTCCCCCACCGCGAGCGAACCCAAGTGCCACTTGCCGATGGCGCTGGTCGCAACGGGGCGGGGCGCAGCGCTCTCCAGCACCTCGGCGAGCGTGACCTCGTCGAAGGCGAGCGCGGGAACGCTCTGCCACTGCGCAATCGGCTCGCCGATGCCCGTGCGGAAGCTGTAGCGCCCGGTGAGGATCTGCGAGCGCGTCGGCGAACACGTCGGGGCCGCGTACGCGTGCGCGAAGTACACGCCCTCGTTCGCCAGTCCCTCGAGCACCGGCAGGGCGGGCGCGTCGGGGTGGACGCCCGCGGGCGCGAACATGTCGACGCCCCAGTCGTCGAGGACCACCACCAGAACGTTGGTGGCCGGCGCCGGAGTGCTCTGCGATCCCGACCCCGATCCGCAGCCCGTCCCCAGAGCCAGCAGAGCGCCGGCGGACAGGGCCTGGGCGAGTTGAGCGGAGCGCGGTCGCATGCGGAGCGCCGTGCGGGGCGGACGACCCGGGGCGCCACGCGCTCGCCCGCCGCGGCGGCAAGAAAACTCTACCCCAAGCCTGACGATGCGGCTGTGCGCCGATCAGCGCAGGACTTCGGCCAGCGCGCGCTGCAGGCGGACCAGCGCCTGGGACTGCTCGGGGTTGAGCGGCGGCGTGTCCAACAGGTTGACGGTCTCGGCGTTCGGCCCGGTGGCGAGATCGAAGAACAGGCTGACCGAGCCCTGGCGCTCGATGTACTTCCAGCGCGTGTCGCGGATCATGAACCCGGCCGACTGGTACGGCGGCGGCCCGTTGGGATCGAAGCGCTGCGCGTAGACGTACTCGCGCTGCGACGGCGCCCACGGGCGCTCGAGGTACATCATCAAGCTCTCGCCATCGAGCGGCTGGTTGGGCGGGTTCGCGACCTGCGGATTGACGCCGAGCAGTTCGAGCACCGTCGGGAACAAGTCGACGCCCTGCGCCATGGCGTAGCAGCGACTGCCCGGGTGCTGAACTCCCTTTCCAGAGATCACGAGCGGCACGCGGATGCCGCCGTCGTACAGCGTGCCCTTGGCCTGCCCGGGAATGTTCGGCGGCAACACGGCCTGCGTGACCGAGCCGTTGTCTCCCATGAACACGATCGTCGTCGACGCGCGCACTTCGGGGCTCATCGACTGCAGCAGCCGCCCGATCTCGGTGTCCATGGCCTCGACCGTGGCGCGGTAGTGCTCCGCGGGAGTCAGGTCCGGTTGGCCCGAGAGGTTGTAGCTGTGCAGATGCGCGGGCGGCGCGTGGAACGGGATGTGGGCCGCGCTGAAGGCGAGGTAGAGGAACCACGGCTCAGGCATCACGGCGATGCGGGCGATCGCGTCGTCGACCTGCTCGGTGGTCGCGTAGTTCGTGCTCTGCGACACGACGCCGTTCACCACCTTGGTCCAGTTGGTGAAGTCCGCGCCGAAGTTGAAGTTCCCCATCGTCCCGGCGAAGTAGGGAAAGCCCAGCAGGTTCGGGTGCAGGTCGCCGCCGTTGTTGACGGTGCCCAGATGCCACTTGCCGATCGCCGACATCGCCACGGGCCACACCGAGTGCGTGGCGAGCACCTTGGGCAGCGTGAGCGTCGTCAGCGGCAGCGACCAGGCGCTCTGCCACTCGTGGATCGGCCGTCCGATGAGCGAGCGCATCGAGTAGCGCCCGGTCAGGATCGTGGTGCGCGTCGGCGAGCAGATCGGGTCGACGAACGTGTTGACGAAGCTCACGCCGTTCGCGCAGAGCTGATCGATGTTGGGCGTCGGCGGCGCCGCGGCGTGGCCGCCGAACTGGCCCACCATGTCGATGCCCACGTCGTCCGCCAGGATGAAAAGCACGTTCCCAGGCCGCGGCGGCAGCGCCTGGCCCTCGAGTCCCCCCTGTGGGAACGCCGGCGAAGCGAGGAGAACGGTCGCGGCGAGGGCCGCGCAGGGCTGGGATCGAGGCATGGTGGAAGCTGCCGTCGGGAGCGTCGACGGGGGGGAGGTCAGCCGAGTGTAACCCAGCGCCCGGCGACCGTCCGGTCGCGTCTGCGACGGCCCCCGGCGGCGGACCGGGCGCGCGCGAGCCAGCCCGGCGCGGCGGCGTGAGGCGTGACTCGGCTCCGCTGCGCGCTCGGACGGTGTTGCGGCGGATCGGGCGCGAGACACGTCGCTGTCCCGTCCCGGGGCTCGACCCACGGGCGCGGCGCCGACGCGCGGGTCTCGTTATTGACCGCTCGCCGGCAGCGCGAACTCACCCGCCAGCGGGGGCGATTCGAAAGTGGAGAGCGCCCCGCGCCAGCCGCCCATGGCCACTCATCCGCCGCTCACTCCGCCTCGACGTCAGACCTCGCGCGGCTTCGCCCTGCTCGAGACGTTGATCGTCTTGAGCCTGTGCGCGCTGCTGAGCACTCACGCCGCGGCGCCGATCGCACGCGCGCGACGCAGTGCGAACGAGCAGCGGGTCCGCGCGCTCCTGCGCGAGATCCACCTGGCGCAGATCCAACGCTCGAGCGCCACGGGTGAGTTCGGCTACTTCAGCGAGCTCGAGTTGAACGGCGGCGTGACGCGACTCGCCGACGACGTCATCAGCCACGCGGACTACGTCTTCCGCATCTGGATCGCGGACGAGCGACTCGCCGGCCTCGACGCCGCGCAAGACCTTCGACGCGAGAGCGCGCGGCAACCGTACTACGCCGTGCTCGCCTGGCCGCGCGCGGCGGGCGACTGGAGCGGCCGCACGGTGTACTTCGCCTCGGAGTCCGGGCAGATCGCGGCCATGTCGAACCAAGCGGCGCGCGGAACTCGCACGCGCACGCCCTCGTGGCACGTCGGCTACGTCGAGGCTGCGATGAACGCACACCCGCGGGAGCTGCGCTACGTCGGCGCAGATGGTCACACCTGGGAGCTCCTGCCGTGAAACCGACTCGGTCCACCTCGCCCTCTCGCGCGCGCATCGTCGTGGAGCACCCCGTGCGAGCGACGCGACCGTGGAAGCCGCTGGCGTTGTCCGCGGTGTTCTTCGCGGTGCTGTGCATCCCGACGCCGAGCGGCAGACCGCTCGCGGCCTGGACGATCGACGGACTGCGCGCACTCGCGGGCCGTCCGGCGCCCGACGCCGCGGCGCCGCCGTACAGCGGTCTGCCGACAGGCGTGTCGGATACGTCGCGCGACTAGCGCGGAGCTCGGACGGATCACTCGACGCGGCGCGCGCGCGTCACGCTGCGGCGAGCGCTTGGCCGAGCATGGCGATGAGTCCGAGCACGGCGAGCACGAGCCGCGACGGCACGAGCTCGAGGCTCTGCGCGTTCAGTTGCAGCACGAGCGCGAGGAACTCCGCCAGTCCGCGCCCCTCGAGCAAGAGGCGCGCGCTCGCCTGGCCGCGCTCGCGGCGCAGTTGCTCGAGCTCCGCATGGCGCGACATCGGCACGAGCATCCACAGTCGCTCGAGCGGCACGAGCCAGCTCGCCGTCGTCGCCGCGCCGTGAGCAGCGGCCACGACCCAAGTACGCTCGAGGGCGTCCGCCAGCGCAGCGAGCGCAGCGGCCGCGCCGAGAGCCGCGCTCAGCGCGAGCGCGCCGACCAGGAGGATTGCAAGGCGCGAATCGGCCCGTTCTCCAAGCCCCACGAGCGCCACGCTCGCCGCGACGACCGCCAGCTCGCACGCGCGCTGCGACCAGCTCGCGAAGCGCTGGCCATGGCGCGAAACGCGCTCCAGACGCGCCGCCGCGACCAATTCGACGACTGCGAGGGTTCCGCAACGTTGGGGCACGGGGAAACGTATCCCGCGCTGCGCTCACGAGCCAAACGGCGACGCGACGCGTTGCGGCGCCCGACCTGCGAGCGGGAAGAGATTGCCGGCCCACTACCTCCCGCCGCGCGCGCAGCGGATGATGCACGCCATGTTCGTCAAGCAGTACTACCTGCCGTGCCTGGCCCACGCTTCGTACCTGATCGGCGACGAGCGCTCGGGCGTCGCAGTGGTGATCGACCCGCAGCGCGACATCGAGCGCTACCTCGCCGACGCACAGAAGCTCGGCCTGCGCATCGCGCACGTTCTGCTCACCCACTTCCATGCCGACTTCGCCTCCGGGCACCTCGAGCTGGCCGAGCGCTGCGGCGCGACGATCCACGTCGGCGCGGCGGGTCGCACCGAGTATCCCTCGCACGCGCTCGCCGATGGCGACGTGCTCGAGTTCGGCGACGTGCGCATCCGCGCGCTCGCGACACCGGGGCACACGCCGGAGTCGACGACTTACGCGCTGTTCGAGCTGTCCAAGAGCGCCACGGAGCCGCACGCCATCTTCACCGGCGACACGTTGTTCATCGGGGACATCGGGCGGCCGGACTTGCTCGTGTCGGTCGGCATGACCGCGGAGCAGCTCGCGTCGCTCGCGTACGACTCGCTGCGCGACAAGATCCTTCCGCTGCCCGACGCGACGATCGTCTATCCGGCGCACGGCGCAGGTTCGGCCTGCGGCAAGAACCTCAGCAAGGAGACCAGCTCGACGCTCGGCGTGCAGAAGCGCGTCAACTGGGCGCTGCAGCCGCAGCCGCGCGAAGACTTCGTGCGCGAGCTGACGCGCGAGCAGCCCGCGGCGCCGGCTTACTTCGCGTTCGATGCGCAGATCAACCGCAAAGCCAAGCCGACGCTCGAGCACGCGCTCGCGCGCGGACTCGCGCCGCTGTCGCTCGACGAGCTGCTGCGCCGACAGAGCGCGGGCGCGGTCGTGCTCGACACGCGCGAGCCCGACGACTACGCGCGCGGCCACCTCGCCGGCTCGACGAACATCGGCCTGTCCGGCAAGTACGCGCACTGGTGCGGCGAGCTCCTGACGCCGGGTCAGGACATCGTGCTCATCGCTCCGAGCGGAGCGGAGCGCGAGTCCGCCGTGCGCCTGGGCCGCATCGGCTTCGATCGCGTCGTCGGTTACCTCGAGGGCGGCGCCGCGGCGGTCGCGAGCCGACCCGAGTTGGTCCGCAGCCACCGCCGCGTCGATCCGCCCGAGCTGAAGCAACTGCTCTCCGGCCCCAACCCGCCGTTGGTCGTCGACGTGCGCGCCGCGAGCGAATTCGCCAACGGCCACATCGAGGGCGCGCGCAACGAGCCGCTGCCCAAGCTGCGCGAGCTCGCCCGCGCCTTGCCGCGCGACCGCGAGCTGGTGATCCAGTGCCAGGGCGGCTATCGCTCGTCGATCGCCTCGTCGCTGCTCGAGCAAGCCGGTTTCACGCGCTTGATCGACCTGCGCGGCGGTTGGGCCGCGTGGGATGCGCACGCCAACGTGACTACAGCTTCATGAACGGCGCGCCGCGGCGCCCTGCTAGCATCGTTCGAAACACAGCGGCGCGTGCAACTATCGCCCGCGTCATCGATCAGGAGGGGTCATGCGTTGTCTGGTAGTCGACGACGATCCGAAGCTGCGCGAGTACGTGCAGGCGGGTCTGAGCGAGTCGGGGTACGAGGTGGAGACGGCGGCCGACGGTGACAGCGCCTTGAGCGTGCTGTCGCAGGCGCAGCGCAACTTCGACGTGATCCTGCTCGACGTGATGCTCCCGGCGCAGACCGGCTGGGAGCTGCTCGAGCAGATCCGCGAGCTGGGCCGCGAGACGCCGGTGATCTTCGTCACCGCCCGCGACACGGTCGAAGAGCGCGTCAAGGGCCTGCGCCTGGGCGCGGAGGACTACGTCATCAAGCCCTTCGCGTTCAGCGAGCTGCTCGCGCGCATCGAGGTCGTCGTGCGGCGGCGCAAGTCGCTCCCGCCGGTCGAGATCCACGACGTCAAGCTCGACCTCGTCAGCCGCGCCGCCTACCGCGCGGGGCGCAAGATCGACCTCAGCCCGCGCGAGTTCGATCTGCTGCTGGCGTTGACGCGCGCCGAGGGCCGCACGCTCTCGCGCGCCGACCTGCTGCGCGACGTGTGGGGTTTCGAGCGCGAGCCCGAGACCAACCTGGTCGACGTCCACATCGGCCGCCTGCGCCGCAAGCTCGATCGCCACGGCCCCTCGCTGATCGCCACCGTGCGCGGCGAGGGCTACCGCATCCCCGAGACCGTCTGACGGCCGCAAGCACGTGTCGGAACGGCGCTGGTCGCTCTCGCGTCGACTGACGCTGTGGTTCGTGCTCGGCAGCACGGGCCTGACCTTCGCGATGTTCGCGATCGCGGCCGTGTTCGTGTTCGACTCGGTGCACCACGAGCTCGACGTGCTGGCCGAGAGCCGCCTCAAGGACCTGCGCGTGCAGTACCTCGGGCAGAAGGACCAGACGGCGAAGGTCTTCGAGGAAACCGCCTCGCGGATCGCGGAGAACAGCCCCGACCCGCTGGCCTGGCGCGTGTGGAACGTCGCCTGGCAGTGGTCGGAGTACGACTGCGGCGCCGTCGAGCTGCTCACGGACGAGCTCTCGAAGGCCGGCCCCAAGGGCGAAACGGTGCGGCTCGACGGCGGACGGCGCTGGCGCACCGAGGTGTTGAAGGAGGACTTGCAGGTGAGCCTGCTCCTCGACGGCTCGGCGCGCTTCGACCGCATGCGCAGCTACCGCAGTTGGGCGGCGGTGGTGCTCCTGGGCGGCGTGGGCGCGAACGTGCTGGTCGGATTGTTCCTCATGCGGCGCTCCGCAAAGCTGCTCCGCCAGGTCGCGCAGAGCGCGCGCGACGTGCGCGAGCCGCAGTCGCGCGTCGAGGTCGACGTCTCGCGCGCGCCCGACGAGATCCGCGAAGTGGTCGACGCGCTGCAGGAGCTGCTGGCCAACGTCCGCGGCGCGACCGAGCGCCACCGCGTGCTCTACGCCAGCATGGCGCACGAGCTGCGCGCGCCGATCCAGAACCTGATGGGCGCGACGGAGGTGGCCCTGCTCTCGCGGCGCGATGCGGACGCCTACCGCAAGGTGCTCGTCTCGAACCTCGAGGAGCTGCGCGAGCTGGGCGACGCGATCGACAACCTGATGACGATCTGCGCGCCGCGCGACCCGCAGAAGGCGCCGCCGCTCGAGGAGTTCGACGTCGTCGATCAGGCGCGGCTGCGACTGGAGCGCGAGGGCCTGCGCGCCGAGCGCGCGGGCGTGCGGCTGCACATGGAGACCCACGGGGACGCCCGCATGCGCGGCGACCGCGAGAGCGTGCTGCGCGCGCTGCGCAACCTGGTCGCCAACGCCATCGAGTGGAGCCCCAAGGGCGGCGAGGTGCACGTCGAGATCCGCGCCGACGACGAGACCATCACGGCCGTCGTGGACGACTCCGGCCCGGGCGTGCCGGTCGACCAGCGCGAGCGCATCTTCGACCCCTTCTACCGCGGAGCGAGCGCCCACGGCCGCCGCGTCGGTTACGGGCTGGGCCTGGCGATCGTCAAGGACGCCGCGACGCGCCACAACGGGCGCATCGAGATCGAAACCTCGCCGCTCGGCGGAGCGCGCTTCCGCCTGACGCTGCCGCGGCGGGTGAGCGACTCCCGCGCGCTCGCGCCGGCCTGATCCCGCGCCGGTTCGAAATATCCCAGTTCGACGCGTCCACGGGGCAGCGCTGGAAAGCGCATCCCCCGGCAGGCGATGGTCGCGTTGCAGGTGCTTCGTCCGATCCGACTCGGCGAAGGACACGCACCGCGCGCCATACCGCAACCGTGGCCGGAGCTGGGGCAGACTCCTCTTCGGTCAACACGCTGCGACGCGCACCGCTGTCGCCGCGACTCCACGACCTCTCCAAGAACGGCAACCATGAACCCCTCTCTCCTCCGCACTTCCGTCGCCGCCGCCCTCCTGGCGAGCGCCGCGGCCGCACAATCGCCCACCTTCGGCGGTTGGCGCTCCGACCTGCACCTCTGGACCGAGATCAGCGGCGCAGCGCAGTCGCTCGAGCCCGGTCGGCTCAACGGCGACACGCGCATGGACGCGCTGCTGCGTACGGCCGACACCCTCGCCGTCGTGATCGGCCCGGGCCTGTTCGAGTCCTACTCACTCTTCGCGGAGAGCTCGACTGGGGCGACGGTCGTCGCCGGAGCGACGCAGGACTCGGTCGCCGCGGCGAGCAGCAGCGGCTTGTCGCTGTGGTCGTGGTCGAGCAGCGCGGGCGCCATGGTCGAGACGGTGCTCTCGACCTCCGCGAGCTGGCAGAACGCCGTGGAGCTGCAGTCGCTGCCGCACACGAACGGGCAGGCCATCGTCGGACTCACCGCCGATCGCACGTCGATCGTGCGCGGCGTCTGGACCGGATCGAGCTGGACAGCGGAGTCGACGATCAGCGTCGACGTCGTCGTCCGCTCGTGGAGCCTGCTCGACTTCACGACGGGCTCGGGCCACGAATACGCCGTCGTGACCGCCAACGGGTTCACGGTGTTCGACAACGCGGGCGACGAAATCGCGACCCCGCTCGCGCAGTTCGGCGGCGGTGAGCAGCTCTACCGCGTCCCGGGCGCCACTGCGGGCAAGGACGTCGTGGCCTACATCTTCCCGTTCAGCGGCTACTGGTACCTGAGCGTCGTTTCGCTGCAGAGCAGTCCGACGATCGCG
>CALKYE010000198.1 GCA_938003765.1 uncultured Planctomycetia bacterium | reverse complement strand
CAGGTCGACTCGCACCACGCGATGCTGATCAACCGCACGCGCGCCGGCATGTTGCTGCTCGCGGGCGACACGCTCTACACGCTCGAGGTCAACCCGGCGGTGCACGTGCTGCTCGCCGCGAACGAAGCGGAGAAGGCTGCGCCGATCCGCATCGTGGGCCTGGGCTGGAACGGCGCCGTGGGGCGGCTGCGCCTCGCGGGCACCGACGCGGCGATCGAAGCCGCGGTGCAGGCGGTGCAGCGCGCGCTGGCGAACGTCCCCGGACGCAGCAACGTGGGGATCGACTGATGCAGTCTGCGTCGCTCACGCACGGAGGCGCGCCGTGTTCCTAGGTCGAGTCGTGGGCGAGGTCTGGGCCACGCGCAAGATGGCCGATCTCGAAGGCAAGCGCCTGCTCGTGATCGAAGCGCTCGACGAGCGTCGCGAGCCCGGCGCGCCGAAAGTCACGCCGGTCGTCGCCGCCGATCCGCTCGGCGCCGCGTTCGGCCAGCGCGTGATCGTCGCCTTCGGCAAGGCCGCGCGCGTGGCCTGCGGCGGCGACGGCGACTTCGCGTTCGAAGCGGCGGTCGTCGGCATCGTCGACGACTTCGACATTCCGGCCGCGCCGCAGTCGTGGCGCGCCAACCCTGGCGGCGAACCGCGCGCGAGCAGTGCGCCGGCCGCGAGCAGCGCCAAGCCGCGCAAGAAAGGCGCGTGATGCTCGTCGGCACCGTCGTCGGTCACGTGTGGAGCACGGTCAAGGATCCGACCTTGACCGGCCTGCGCTTCCTCGTGATCCAGCCGTACACGCTCGGCGGTCAGCCGTCAGCCGAGACGCTCGTCGCCGTCGATCCGCTGGGCGCTGGCATCGGCGAGCGCGTGCTCGTCGTGTTCGGCCGCGCCGCACGTCACGCGATCGGCAAGGGACACGACATCGGGTTCCAGACCGCCGTCGCGGCGATCATCGATCGCATGGAGCTCGACGGCGGCGCGTCCGTCGGCCCGACCGCGGCCCACGACCGCTCACCCGCGCCCTGACTCAGTCCCAGAGCCACTCCCTGAGCGGCGCGCCGCCCTGCAACGCCGCTCGCACCTCGGCCTCACCATGAACCGCAACGACTTCAATCCCGACCTGCGCGACGACGCGTCCCTCGAGCCCTGCATCGGAATGGTCGAGCTGTGCTCGGTCGCGCGCGGCGTCGAATGCGCCGACGCCGTGCTCAAGGAGGCCAGCGTCGAGCTCCTGTTCGCCACTCCGGTCCATCCGGGCAAGTACGTGCTGCTCTTCACCGGCTCGGTGCAGGACGTGCGCTCGAGCGCGCGGCGCGGCGCGGAACTGGCCGGCGCGGACCTCGTCGATCAGCTCGTGATCCCGCAGCTCCACGAGCAGATCGTTCCGATCCTCAAGCGCAAGGGCGGCCGCATCCAGGGCCAGCTCGACGCCATCGGTGTGATCGAGACGAACACCGTCGCGAGCGCCATCGTCGCCGCCGACGTCGCGCTCAAGACGGCGACGGTCGATCTCGTCGACCTGCGCATCGCCAACGGACTGGGCGGCAAGAGCTTCTTCGTGCTCACGGGCCCGGTCGCCGACGTGCGCTCGGCCGTGCAGAGCGGCGCGTCGAACGCGCAGGCGGCGGGCCACCTCGCGCGCGAGGTCGTGATCCCGCGCCCGCACCCCGAACTCGTCGTGCACCTCTGAGCCGACGCGCGACGCGATGAGCGGCAGGCGGCTGGTGACCGAGAGCGACGTCCGCGCGTTGGCGCGCGGCGCCGAGCTCGTCGTGCCGCCGGACACGATCCTCACGCCCGCGGCGATCGATCTGGCCTTCGAACGCGGCGTGCGCGTCGTGCGCTCCAAGTCCGACGCGCCGAGTTCGGGCGGCTGCGCGTGCGGAGGCGCCTGCGGCGGCGGCAAGCCTTGCGCGTGGAGCAAGCTGCTCGCCAGCGACGGCACGTACGTGGTGGTCGTCAAGAACGGCGTGGCGAGCATCGCGCGCCTGACCGAACAAGGCCCAGTTCCGTTCTCCTGATCCGCTGCAGCGATGGCCAAGAAATTCATCACCACCGAAGACGTGCGGCGCGCTGGCGGCGGGCAGATCGTCGTCGACGCCGAGACGATCGTGACGCCGCAGGCGCTCGAGTTCGCCGCGCAGAACGGCGTGCGCATCGTCGACGCGCGCGGCGCCGGCTGGAGCGAGCCCGCGCCCGATCGCGGACCGGACGCGCAGCGCGCGATGCGCTCGCTGCCGCACTTGCCCGAGCCCGCGAGCGACTCCGACATCGACAGCACGCAGATGGTCGTGGTGACCGCGGTGGGGCGCAACCGCGCCGGCGTGCTGGCCGAGATCACCTCCGCGCTCTCGAGCCTCAACGGCTCGGTGCAGGACATCTCGCAGAAGATGGTGCAGGGCTTCTTCCACCTCGTGCTGACCGTCGAGGTCCCGCCCGGCAGCTCGTTCGCGCAGATCAAGCAGGTGCTCGAGTGCCTCGGCGGCCAGGACGACTACGTCTGCCGCGTCATGCACGAGCGCGTGTTCCGCTTCATGCACCGGCTGTGAGCCCGCAGGCCACTCGAAAGAACACGCGACGACGATGGGCTTCACCGACCAGGAGATCCTCGAGACGATCCGGATGTTCGAGCTCGAGACGCTCGACATCCGCACGACCACGCTCGGCATCTCGCTCTTCGACTGCGCCGACAGCGACATCGAGAGCGCCTGCGAGAAGATCTACGCCAAGATCGTTCACCACGGCCGCAACCTCGTGGCCGTGGGCGCTTCGATCTCCGCCGACTACGGGATCAAGATCGTCAACAAGCGCATCGCCACGACGCCCATCGCGTGGGTCGCGGCGGCTTGCGGAGAGCGCGATCTCGTGCCGTTCGCGCGCGCGATGGACGCTGCGGCGAAGGTCTGCGGCGTCGACTTCATCGGCGGCTACAGCGCCTACGTCTACAAGGGGCTCACCAACGCGGACCGGGCGCTGCTCGAGTCGATCCCGCGCGCGCTCGCCGAAACGAAAGCCGTATGCGCTTCGGTCGCGCTGGGCTCGACGCGCGCGGGGCTCAACCTCGATGCGATCGCGCGCTTCAGCGAGCTGATCCTCGAGACCGCGGCGTTGACCGCGGACCAGGGCGGCCTGGGTTGCGCCAAGCTCGTGTGCTTCTGCAACGCGGTCGAGGACAACCCCTTCGTCGCGGGCGCGCACTCGGGCGTGGGCGAGCCTGAAACCGTCGTCAACGTCGGCGTCAGCGGACCGGGCGTCGTGCGCTCCGCGCTGGCGCGTCTGGGACCGCAGGCCGACATGCTCAGCGTGGCCGAGACCGTCAAGCGCACCGCCTTCAAGATCACGCGCATGGGCGAGCTGGTCGGTCGCGAGGCCGCGCGCCGCCTGGGCACGACCTTCGGCATCGTCGACGTGAGCCTCGCGCCGACGCCCGCCATCGGCGATTCGGTCTCCGACATCCTCGAGTTGATCGGCGTCGAGCGCACGGGCGCTCCCGGCACGACCGCGGCGCTCGCGTTGCTCACCGACGCCGTGAAGAAGGGCGGCGCGATGGCGTCCTCGAGCGTCGGCGGACTCTCGGGCGCGTTCATCCCCGTCAGCGAGGACGCCGGCATGATCGAGGCGGTGCGCGTGGGCGCGCTGTCGCTCGCGAAGCTCGAGGCCATGACCAGCGTCTGCTCGGTCGGACTCGACATGGTCGCGGTGCCGGGCGACACCCCCGCGTCGACCTTGACGGGGATCATCGCCGACGAGCTCGCCATTGGCATGGTCAACCACAAGACCACCGCGGTGCGCATCATTCCCGTGCCCGGCAAGGGGCCCGGTGAGATGGTCGAGTGGGGCGGGCTCCTGGGGACCGCGATCGTGCAGGACCCCGGACGCTTCGGTTGCCGCGTGCTCCACGAGCGCGGGGGCCGGATCCCCGCGCCGCTGCAGAGCTACAAGAACTGACGGCCGAGAGCCGGCGGTTCCAGCACTGCGACAGGGCGCGCGCCGCGCCGGCGTCAGCTCAAGTCGACGTACGGCCACGTCGATGGTCCGCGAGCTGATCGTTCCCTCGCGGCTCCTCTCTCGCCCTGACCGTCCATCTCGTGGCCGACTCCATCCTGTTCGTCGACGATACGCCTCAGGTCCTCGACGTGATCGTGCGGTTGGCGCCGCCGGGTCTGGCGGTGGCGACGGCTACGAGCGCGGAGGAGGCGCTGGACGTGCTCCGCGAGCGCGGGCCCTTCGCCGTGGTGGTCAGCGACTACGAGATGCCGGGGACCAAGGGCGTCGATCTGCTCGCGCGGATCCGCTCGGCGTCGCCCGAGACCGTCACCATGCTGCTCACCGGCGTGGTCGACGTGGACGTGGCCATCCAGGCGCTGCACTCCGGGCGCATCTTCCGCTTCCTCGAGAAGCCCTGCCCGCGCGAGGTCCTGCTCAACTCGATCGAGGACGCGCTGGCCGAACACCGCCTGCGCCTCGAGCAGCGCGCGCGCGCCGAGCAGTCGGAGTTCTCGCGCGAAGTGCTGCTGCAGTTCAACTCGCAGCTCGAGGACATCGTCCACGAGCAGACCAGCCATCTGCTGCGGCTGCACCTCTTCGCGTCGCAGTTGGCGGCGTGCGACACGTTGGAATCGGTCGCCAGCGCCGCGGCGCGCGCCGCGAGCGAACTCAGCGGCGGTCGAGCCGCGTGCGTCTCGCTCATCGGCGATGAACCGGCCGCGTGGCCGCCCGACTCGACGCTGCACGACGGAGCCGTGTACGTGATCGAGTCCAACAACGACTCGCTCGGGCTCTTGCGCGTCGAGTCGCGCGACCGCGCCGGGAAGCCGCTGACCTCGGCTCAGCACTGCCTGCTGCGCTCGGTGTCGGCTTCGGCCTGCGTCGCCGCGCACAACGTGCTGCGCCGCCGCGAGCGCGACGAAGCCCAGCAGGCGACGATCCTCGCGCTGGCCAAGCTCGCGGAGCACCGCGACAACGAGACCGGTCGACACCTCGATCGCGTGAGTCTGTTCTGCCGGCTGATCGCGCGCGGGCTGCGCGAGGACGGCTGGTTCGCCGACGTGATCAGCGACGAGTGGATCAGCGTGCTCGAGAAGTCGGCGCCGCTGCACGACATCGGCAAGGTCGGCATCCCCGACTCGATCCTGCGCAAGCCGGGCAAGCTCACCGCGCAGGAGTGGCAGGTGATGAAGACGCACGCCCAGATCGGCGCGCAGACGCTGCGCAGCGTGATGGGGCAGGGCGCGCCGCAGCCGTTCCTCGCCATGAGCCACGACATCGCCTGGTGCCACCACGAGAAGTGGGACGGCGGCGGCTATCCGCGCGGCGTCAGCGGCGAACAGATCCCGCTCAGCGCGCGCATCGTGGCGCTCGCGGACGTGTACGACGCGCTCACCAGCGAGCGTCCGTACAAGCGCGCGTGGACTCACGAGGACGCGTTGAACTGGGTGATCAGCGGCTCGGGTTCGCACTTCGATCCGCGCGTCGTCGACGCGTTCGTCCGTCGCGCCGCGCAGGCCGACGAGATCCGCGTGCGCCTCGCCGACGAGCCCGTCGCGCCGGACGCCGTCAGCGCCTGAGCGAGCTCGAAGCGCTCGCGAACACGTCGCTGTCGCGAGCGCGAAGGCCCGGCCTCGCGTCGACACCGGCGCACGTCGCGCGCTACTCTCTCCAGCTCGGCCATGCCTGCTTGGAAGCGAACGTTCGTGGCCGTGTGGGCTGCGAACCTGGTCACCGCGATCGGGATGCAGGCGTTCCTGCCCTTCTTCGCGAGCCATCTCGAGGCGCTCGGCATGCGCGATCGCGACGAGGTCGCGATGTGGGCGGGCCTGTTGTTCGGCGCGGCGCCGCTCTCGGCCGCCCTCGCCAGCCCGCTGTGGGGCGCGCTCGGCGATCGCTTCGGCCGACGCCTGATGGTGCTGCGCGCCATGCTCGCGATCACGCTGTTCGTCGGCGCGATGGCGTTCGCGCGCGACCAGTGGGACATGCTCTGGCTGCGCGTCGCGCAGGGCATGTTCTCGGGCTTCCTCGCGCCGAGCTTGACGCTGGTGAGCGTGCAAGCGCCCGCCAACGCCCAGAGCCGTGTCACGGCCTGGCTCAACACCTCGATGGTGCTCGGAGCGGTCGCCGGTCCGGCGCTGGGCGAGTTGCTGCGACTGCAGCTCTCTCTCCAGGCGGTGTACTTCGTCGTGGCGACGCTGGCTGGGGTCTCGGCCTTGGCGGTGCTGCTCTTCGCCCACGAGCCCGCGCGCGAGCAGGAGCACGTCGAGGCCCGCTCCAAGTCGGTGCGCAGCGTGCTGCGCGAAAGCCTCGGCGACATCGCGCAGTTGCGCGCGAACCGCGCGCTGCGCTCGGCGGTCGTGCTGAGCTTCTGGATCCAGTTCGGACTGGGCGCGACGCATCCACTGCTCGAACTGCACGTGCGCGATCTCTCGTCCTGGTGGCCCGCGATTCCGCCGAGCACGAGCGCGCTGTTCAGCGCCATGGCCGTCGCCAATCTCCTGGCGATGCCGTGGTGGGGCTCACTGGGGGACCGCAACGGCGCCGCGCGAGCGCTGGTGTGGTGCGGCGTCGGCTGCTGCGCCTCGCTCGCCGCGCAGGCGCTCGCGACGAGCTACGAGGCCATGCTCTTGGGACGCGTGGCGTTCGGCGTCGCGATCGCGGGCTCCGGTCCCCTGGCGTTCGGCGTCGCCGCGCAGGAATCCACACTCGCCCAACGCGGCGGCGCGATGGGGCTCGTGTTCGCGGCGCGCTGCTGGTCCGTGGCGCTCTCGTCGATGGCGGGAGGGGCCGTGGCGGCCCTGGTCGGGGTCCGCGGCGTGTTCCTCCTCAACGCCCTGGTGCTGGGGGGCTACCTGCTGGCGGTGCGGCGCGGGGTGGCGGCGCGCCCGGCGATCACTCGGGAGTAGATTTCCACCGCTCATCCACAATCGCTTGTGGGGGGTGGACAGCGCGGCCCCAACGGGTAGCCTCCGCCTTCGGAGGTCCCCGCCGTGCACAAGCCCATTCGGATCTACTTCGTCGGCGCCCATTCGACCGGCAAGACGACGCTCGCGCGCTGGGTGCGCGACCACTACGGCCTGCCGATGATCTCGGAGGTCGCGCGCGGCGTATTGGCCGAAATGGAGGAGCAGCTCGATCGGCTGCGCTCGCGCCTCGAGGTCGTGGATCGCTACCAGACCGAGGTCTTCGCGCGTCAGATCGCGGCGGAGGCGGCGCAGCCCGGCGCGTTCGTCTCGGACCGCGCCTTCTGCAACCTGGCGTACGCGGCGCAGCACGCGACCGTGCTGGGCCAGCTCGCGAGCGACCCCAGGCTCGAGCGCTACATGCAGTCGGTGCGCACGGGACTGGTGTTCTTCATCCGCCCGCACCGTGAATTGCTGCACGACGACGGCGTGCGCGCGGGCGTGCAGTGGGACGAGGTCGTGCGCATCGACGGCATGGTCAAGCTGATGCTGGAGCTGTTCCGCATCCCGTACATCCCGATCGACTGCCTGCCGATGCAAGAGCGCGTGCGACTGGTGGAGCGCGTGTTCGCGCTCGCCGGAGTCGAGCCGCTGGAGCACGAGACGCCGCTGGCCTGGCCGGCCAGTGAATACGAACTCGAAGGACGCGGCGGGCGCGAGGGAAATGGCTCGCACCCGCGCGCGGAAAACGGCGCTACTCGCTAGTCTCTCCGCCCCCCGCGCCGGCGCGCAGCCCGCGCTGCAGCGCGGGGAAAGTCAATGTTCCGCTTGTCTCGCGCGGCGCGGTGATGGTTCATCCCGTGTTCCCCCGCGTCCCAGCGGCCCCGATCGGAGGCCGCGACGCTGCCGCGTGAGCCAGCCCTCTCTCTGGATGCCAACATGCTCAATTCGATTGTCCCCGTGGCGCTCTGGCTCGCCGCCAACGCCGTCCCCGCTCAGCCCGAGGCTGCGCCGAATCACCTCGTCGCGAGCTCGATCGTTCAAGATCCCGCGGCGGCGCCCGTTGCGCCCAAGTGGACCGGCCAGGTCAACGCCGGCTTCACCCTGACGACCGGCAACTCCGAGACGCGTCAGGCCAACGCCTCCGCCGAAGCGCAGTACGCGCGCGAGAAGGACCGCATCACGCTGGGCTTCCTGTGGGTGTACGGCGACAACAAGAACGACCCGGTCACGAACGACTGGACCTTGGTCGACCGCAAGACCTTCGGCCGCGCGAAGTACGACTACTTCTTCTCGGAGAAGACCTACGGCTACGGCATGGGCACCGCGGAAGGCGACCTGCTGCAGGACATCTCCCTGCGTTGGACTGGCGGCGTCGGACTCGGCCATCAGTACTACAACACCGACACTTGGAAGTTCGGGATCGAAACGGGGGTCTCCTACATCGACACCGATTACCGCAGCACGGCGTCGACGGACACCGAGGACATCGCCATCCGCGTCGCGACCAACGCGGCGTACAAGATGAACGACACGTGGAGCTTCCTCCACACGCTCGAAGCGTATCCCTCGGCCGAGGACAAGGACGACTTCTACGGTCGCTCCGACCTGCGCGCGGCTGCGGCGCTGAGCGAGAACATGCTGCTCTCGCTGCAGTGGGTGGTCGATTACGACAACACGCCGGCGCAGCCCGAGCGCGTCGACCAGCGCTACCTGCTCTCGCTGGGCTGGAAGTTCTGAGCGAGGCGGGCCGCGAAGGCTCGCAACTGCCGACAGCTACAGCGGGCGTCTGCGCGATTCGCGCCGACGCCCGCGCTCATTGAGGCAGCGCCAGGCTCGCGCGCAGGCACTGAGCCAGAGCGTGCCGCACTTGCGCGACGGGCAGCGCGCTGGGACGCAGGGCGTTCGAGCGCTCGGCGAAGAACTCCTGTTCGCGCGCGCCGAACCACACTTCCGGCGATGGCGAGTCGGGCGGTTGCGCGCGCCACGCCGACTCGTCCTGCGCGCTGGCGCCTTCGAGCTGGTTGAGCTGCGCGACCAGCTCGTGCAGATCCGGGCGGGCGACGCGCTCGCGCCCGGGCAGGTCGAACCACGAGCGTGTTCCGATGATCAGGCGATAGTGCGTTCCGCCGCGGCAGGGCGAGACCATCAGCACGCGATCGCTGGCCGCTGCGCCGAACAGCGCGTGTCGGCCCGGAGCGAAGGCCTCGCTCGCCGCGCGCGCGACGAAGGTGGTCCAGTCGAGGTGGGCGACGAAGTCGCGCGCGCAGTGCTGGAGCTCCGCTCGATCGGCGTGGGTGCGCGCGAGCTCTTCGCGCCACAGCGGCTCGTAGGGCGCGCTCTCTCCCGCGAGGATCGCGGGCAGTTGCTCCAGCAGGAACTCGGTCGCGAGCTGGTGGCGCTCGAGCGACGAGCGCTCGCGCAAGCGCTCGGCGATGGGCGAGCGTTCGGGATCGGCGCAGCCCGCGACGATCAGGTCCACGCGCAGCGCGTCATCGCTCGGGAACTCGAAGAAGTCTCCTGCGGCGGCTGCTTCGAGCAGTTCCTTCTCGCGCTGCAACGCTGCCTCGGGATGGCGCACGGCGAACAGCGCGCAGGTTCCGTCGGTGTCGAAGTGGTTGTTGACGATTGCGACGCAGTCGCGCGCCCAACGAGCGCGTTCGTCGGGCGCCAGACGTGCGAAGGCCAGCGCGCAGCCTGTCGACAGCTCGTGCGCGAACTGCGGAGGCGTGCGATGGCCGGGCCAGTGGCTGAGGTTGAGTCCCGGCGCGTTCCAGGCGCCGTCGACGGAGATCACGGGCGCCGCCAGCCCCTCGCTCACGATCCGAACCGGCAACTGCACGGCGCTCTAGTTGTTCGCGTCTTCGGGGCCGGGCTTCTCGCCGCGCGCGAGCTTCTCCATCAAGCGCTTGAGCTTCATCGTGTTGTTCTTCGCATCGCGCTGCGCGATCTTCACCACCTCGCGCACGTCGGTCGGCAAGTCCTTGCGCGCCAGCATCTGGTCGGCGAGCACCGCAGCCCGCTCGTACATCGAGAGCGCCTTGTCGTAGTCGCGCTCGAGGTAGTAGTGGAACATCACGGCCGTGTCGTTGAGGTAGTTGGGGTTCTCGGGCTCCAACTCCAGCGCGCGTTCGTACGCCGCGAGCGCGCGCTTCCACAGGCCGTCGAGCGTTTCCTTGGTGGCCTCGGGCGACTTGGCCCAGCGCAGCGCATCGCCGTGGTCGCGCACGAACAGCCCCAGGTTGTTCCAGTAGCGCGAGACCTCGGGCTCGACGCGCGTGAGCACGTCCGAGAGGAACGCGGCGTCGAGGTTCAGCGGACGACCCGCGTGCTTGGCGCCGTCGGCGCACCAGCCCACGAGGTACTCGATGAACTGCAGGTTCAGCGCCTTGTCGCCGCGCAGCGAATCGATCAGGCCCTCGGGCGCGCTCTCGTCGTACGTGCGCAGCGCCGCGAGCGCCTCGGCGTACTTCTGTTGCGAGAAGCACGCGCGGAACACGTAGTACCAGGAGTTCGCGTAGCCCGGCCACAGCGCGACGGCGCGGCGGAACGCGGTCTCGCAGGCCGGCCACTGCGCCGATTCGAAGGCGCTCAGGCCGAGCCACCACGAGAGCGTGGCGTAGAGCGGATCGCTCGCGTCGTGAAAGGCGAGGAAGCGCTTCTCGCCTTCGATCAGGCACGGGCCCGAGAGTTCGGCGCCGAGCACGCCGCGCACGGCGCCGAAGTCGACGCGGCTGGGGTCCCAGCCGATCGCCGAGGCGTAGTGCTCGCTCGCCTGCGGCTTGGCCTGCTCGAAGGCGTGCAGGTGTCCGAGCTGGATGTGCGCCTCGGCGAGCGCGTTGCGCTGCGCGGGTTCGGTCGGCGCGCCGTACAGCTTCACCGCTTGCTCGAACGCGGCGCGGGCAGCGGCCCAGTGCGCCGCCTTCGGCTGGGGCTCGGACGCGGCGCTGTACTGAGAGAACGCGACGCGGCCGAGCATCGTGCTCGCCGCGGGTGAAGTCGGTTGCGCCGCGACAGCCTTGTCCGCCGCCGTGCGGGCGCGCTCGAGGTCCTGCGCGTACCAGGCGCACTCCGCGAGCGCCACCCACGCATCCGAGTAGCGCGCCGCATCGACGCCGAGCGAACGCTCGAGCGCCGCCGCCGCATCCTCGAACTGGCTCTGCGTGAAGGCGCCGCCTCCGCCGCTCGCCAGCGTGGCCTTGGTGAAGCCGAGCAGCGCGAGTCCGTAGAGGTAGTCCGCGTCAGCCGCCGGCGCGTTGGCCGCGCGCAAGTCGTCGACCTCGACCAGCGCGTCTTCGAACGCTCCCTGAGCGATCGCACAGCGCACCAGCCAGACGCGCGTGCGCGGCGAGTTGGAGTCGAGCTCGGCGGCGCGCGCGAAGCTCGCCTGCGCTTCGGCCAGCTTGCCCTGCGCGAGTTCGCGGCGGCCCTGCTCGATGAGCTCGTCGACCGACTGCGTGAAGGCCGTGAGCGCTGCGGGTTCGGACACGGCCGGAGCGGCGAACGCGACGGGGCCGAGCGCGGCGCACAGGAGGAAACGGTAGTTCATGACGGCGAAGGGTCGGGGTTGAACGACGGGGCGGCAGAGCGCGCTCAGCGCAGGGTGCGCTTGATCGCTTCCTCGCACTGGGGCAGGTAGGTCTCCACGACGATGGGTCGTGGATCCGGTCCGATCTCCACGCTGCGCAGGAAGTGGATCTTGGCTTTCGCGGGCTCGCGCTTGTACTCCAGGAGCAGCACGCCCATGCACTCGTGCGCGTCGCCCCAGGCTTCGAGCAGCGCCCGACGCTCCGCGCCGGCGAGGGTCGGATCGGCGGCGCGCAACTCGCCCAGGCGCAGCGCCTCGCGCAGGAACTCGCGCACGATCGGCAGATCGCGCTTGAGTTGGTAGACCGCGACCTCGGACGCGTCACACAGGAGGCGCAGGTCGTTGGGGGAGAGTTGCGCGGCGTCGACGAAGGCGACGTAGCTGCTCTTGAACCAGCGCCCGGCGCGCTCTTGGGCTTCGGTGGCGGCGCGTTGCAGCGCGAGCGTCCAGGTCACGCCGTGCGAGGGCTTCGCGCCGATGCCGGCGCGGCGGCGCAGCGCTTCGAGCTGCGCGGGATCGACGATGCGTCCGTCGGAGGCGAGCTTGAGCTCGCGCGCGAGCACGAGCGCCTGCTCAGCGGCGGTGCGCCAGCTCTCGCCGGCCAGCCGCGCCCACTCGACCACCTCGGGGGACTGCGCGTGGAGCTCCGACCAGATGCGCGCCGAGTCGACCCACTCGCCGCCTTCGCGCAGCGCTCGCGCTGCCGCGGCCAGGCCTTCCAGCGCCGGCCGCACGCGCTCCTCCAGCGACCAGTGCAAGGCGCCGGGCGCCAACGCGCCGACCGCGCGGAACTGTGCGAGGGCGGTGTCGATGCGGCGAGCGGAGAGCGCGATCCAACCGGCGCGTGCGCGGCACCACGCGCGCTCGCGCAAGCTCGCCTCGCGCGCGCCCTCGGTCAGCGCGCCCCAGCGTTCGAACTCGGCGTCGGCGAGGCGCAACTGCGCCAGCGCGTCGTCGCCTTCGGCGTCCAGCGCCCACTCCAGCCGCGCGCGCGCGCTCGCGCGCCACAACGCGGCGTTCTCCGGATGCTGCGTGCGCGCGCGCTCGACCGTCGTCACCAGATCGGTCCATCCGCCGCGTTCGGCCGCGGCCTGCGCGAGGCGCTCCGCGATCCGTTCGCTCGCGGGCGTCACCTCGAGCGCGCGCTCGAGCGTGCGCACCTGCGCGTCGACGCGGCCGAGCTCCCGCTCGACCTGAGCCAGGCGCAGCCACGCAACGCTGTCGTGCGGCTCGCGCGCGACGAGCCGCGACAGCGCCGCGTGCGTGGGCTCGGCGAGCGCGTTGCGCTGCTCGCCCGCGGGAAGAGACTCGAGCCAGGCCCACTGCGCTTCGGCGACAGTGCGCTCCGGACTCTCGTCCGCGTCGACGTCGGCGCCGAACCCGTTCGCTCCGAGCGCCTCCCAACCTTCGCGCGCCAGCGCGGCGGCGTCCTCGAAGCGGCCCAGCGCTCGCGCGGCGCGACTCGCGCCCAAGCGCGCGCGCGCGCCGCTGCCCGCGCTGAGGAACGACTCGAAGGCCTGCTCGAGCGACTCCTCGCGCCGCGACAGCAGTCCGCTCCGCAGGCTCGCTTCGGCGTGCAGGAGCAACGCGCGCGGCTCGCCCGGAGCGTCTGCCAGCACCGCTTCGATCACCGCCAGAGCCTCGTGAGGCCGTTGGCCGTTGAGCAACGCCCTCGCGCGCGCGATCGCAGGCGCCGTGAGCAACTCGTCGAGCAGCGCGCGCGCCGCCGCGAGCTCGTCCTTCTCGATGTGCTCGATCGCGCGTCGACGCAGCTCGGCGCGCGCGTCATTCGAGTCGTGTTCGGGGCTGGCCGCGCCGACCTCGCCCGAGCGCGTCAGCTCACCGACGGGCGGAGAACTCGGCCGCGGAGGCTGAGTGGGCTCGGCCTCCGTTCGAACCGGCGCCGACGGCGTCGTCTCGCGCTCGATCGCCGCCGTTGAGCCGCTCGCCAGCGCGGGCGCTTCGCGAGGCGCGGACGGCTGAGCGGTGGCGACGGGCGGCTGGTCCGGCGTGGAGGCCTCGCGCGGGGCGGAACACGCTGCCAGGGTCGCTAGCAGCCAGGCGCAGCAGGCGACGCGGAGCACGGCGGAGGAGGAGCGGCGCAGTGGAGGGGTGAGAGGGGGCGACGGTCGGACCTTGCCGTCGAGGCAACAGTCTAAGGCCACGAGGTGCGTCGCTCTACGTCGGCTGGCGCCGTGTTGCGGCAGCGTGGAAGAAGTCCGCGCGACGCGCGTCCAACGCGCGCGGGCGCGTTCCCTCGCTCCGATTCCCTCGATCTCGGAGCGGGAGAGCGCTGTTCCCGCGCGACGCTCGCTGCTCGGAACGCTGCTCGGGCCCGCGGCGCGAGTGCGGACGGCGCGAACGTGCTCGCCCGGACGCACAGCGCGGTTCGCGGGCGCGCCGGGCTAGACTTCGAATGCTCTGGCGTCGGGGCTTCGACTCCTCGCTGGCCTCGTCTGCTCCACCCGTCCCAACAGCCCATCGTGACCCACGCAGCTCTCGCTCAACCGCGGCCCGTCCAAGCTCGCCGCGCCCGCGCCAGCGCCCTCTTCGCGGTTCTCGCAACCGCCGTCTCGCTCGGCGTTTCCTCGTGCGACAACCCGGCCTGCGTGTTCGGTGGCACGTGCAACGACGACGACATCATCGTCGGCGCCAATCCGCCGACGACGCCGGCCAACCACGCCTGGCTGCGCGACGGCGCGCCGACGGTGACCTCGTCGTTTCCGGGCGGAACGAACGCGTCGCTCGAGACGCCGCTCGTGCTGGTCTTCAGCGAGTCGATGGCGGCTTCGACGCTCACGCAGGGGACCTTCGAGTTGGTGGCTGCAGGATCGCCGGCGCCGTTGCCGATCCTCGCGTCCGGGCTGGTCGGGGACGGCCGCATGTGGGTCGGTTCACCTTCGATCGCGCTGACGGCGAGCACGGAGTACAGCCTGCGCGTCGCAGCCAATCGCACCCCGACCGATCTGCAGGGAGCGGCGCTGCCGATTTCCGAGGATCGCGTCCTGGCGACGTTCACCACCGCAGCCTCGTCTCCCGCGACGCCGCGCGTGCTCGCGACCTTCCCCGGCGACAACGCGACCGGCCAGAGCTCGACCGGCGAATTCGTGGTCGTGTTCGATCGACCGATGAATCCGCTCACGGTCAACCTCGCTTCGTTCCGCGTGCGCGTGAACGGCGCGACTCCGACCTTCAATACCTCGCCGAGCGCGCTGCAACTCGGCGCCGGCGCGCAGGACACGCGCGTGTGGCGCTACCGCAGCGTCGACGCCGCGGGCGAAGCCGCGCCCTTCCCCAATTCAGCGTCGGTCGAAGTCGAGCTCTCGCCGACGGGCGCGACCATCCAGGCCGCATCCGGCGGCGCCGCGCTGGCGCGCACGCTGCTCGAGTACACGACGGCGGCGTTCGCCGCGCCGCGCGCCGCTTTACTGACTTCGTTGCCGAGCGACGCCATCGGCATCGAGAACCTCGACGGCACGAAGCCGCTGCAGATCGCGCTGGATCTCAGCGGCGCTCAGTTGGGCGACACGCTGCGCATCTTCGTGTTCGGGCGCACGCGCAGCGACGAGCCGCAAGGGGCCTTGCTGTCGCGCTCCGTGACGCTGAGCTCGACGCTGCTCGACGTGCAGTTGCAGATCGCGACGATCGGCGAAGCGCAGATCGATCTGGCGTCCTCGTCCATGCCGGTGGCGGCGCGATTGCTCGAGGAGGAGATCGACATCGCCTTCTCGCTGCAGCGCGGAACCGCTTCGTCGCCCGTGCGCCTGCTCGATGTCGACGCGGACCTCGATGGCGTCCAAGGGCCGTTGCTCGACGTCACTCGTCCGACGTTGACGGGTCTGGGCGTCGCGGGCACGGTCACGAGCTCGTTCCTCACGGACCGGCGCGACTTCGCGATCGTGGGGCGCGCGAACGAGCCCGTGCGCGCAGCCGAAGTGGCGCTGACGGGGCTGGGCGACAACGGCGTCGAGCCGGAGACGGCTGCGTCGAGCGCACAGGGGCTGTTCGTGGCCAAGCCGGTCGCGGTCGGACTCGTCGCGCCCGGGTCGCAGCCCATGGCCGGTCAGGTCTCGATCTTCGATCGCGCGCTGAACCGTTCGCTGGCTTCGGCGCAGCCGGCCGGCCGCCAGGTCGGCGCGATCGGGCCGGGACTCGCCGTGCCCGGCGCCGCACAGCTCGACGTCGAAGTGCGCGACGCGCGCACGCTCGCGCCGATCAGCGGAGCGCTGGTGATCACACACCTCGACCAAGGCGGCACGGTGACGCTCGAGGCCTTCGCGACGACGGACGCGGGCGGGCTCGCGCAGCTCAATGCGCCTGTTGGCGAGACGTTGCTCACGGTCGACGCGACCGGCTACGACCTCTTGACGGTGCACGGGCTCGGCGCGTCTCGCGCGAGCCTGCTGCTCAACTCGACCACCGGCGCCAACTCGGTCACCACGGGCGCCGTCACCAGCTCGATCAGCTCGCTCACGAACTTCGATCTGGTGGCTGCGGACTCGCGCTTGACCGATGGCTTGCCGCGCACGCTGAGCGTCGCCAACTGCGTCCCTGCGGGGACTCTGTTGTCCTGTGCGTTCGGCCCCGGCGCGATTCGCGTCGGAGCGCTCGGCGTGCTCAGCGCGTTCGCGATCGACACGCCGTCGACCTCGTTCAACTTCTCCGCCTCGAGCTTCCTCCGCGCGTTCACTCTGAGCGCGCCGCTCGCGCCCGCTGCGAACACCAATCCGGTTACGAGTGCGGCCGCGATCACGCGCCTGCTCGACGATCCGTCCGTCGATTCGGAGGACCGCGTGCTGGCTGGACCCGCGGCGCTGCTCGACGCCTCCGGAGTCGCGGGAGTCGTGCTCGCGCAGCTCGACGGCGCTCCTCGCATCGCGCTCGAGAGCTCGAGTCCAGGAGTGATCGGACCGGTCACCGTGGGTCTGGGCGCTGCGCTCGACCCGATGGGGGCCCCGGCGAACTCCTGGGAAGTCCGCAGCGCGTTGCCGGGGGAAGCGGACCCCACGTCAGGCAAGTACGTCGGTGACGAGGTCGGCTCGCTGTACTCGCGCGGGACCTTGGTGGGAGAGGTGTACCTGCGAGCCGAACTGCGCGACACGCTCGGCGCGCGCGCCGTTCGTCGCACTCCGATCGCCTCGGTCGGAGCGCAGATCGTCCCGCCGGATGCTCCCGTGATCCTCGCTCCCGCGCTGGGCAGCACGACCGCGGGCGCCAGCTACGACGTGCAGTTCAGCGACTGCATCCCGAACGGCGGAGATCCGGGCCTGTACCGAGTCACCTTGGCGGGGGCGAGCGGTCGTCGCTGGGTGATCTGGCGCACCGACGGCAGCGGAGTCACGCGCACGGCCCACGTGCCGTCGATCGTCGGGGCCGGCGGAACGCCGCTCGGTCCGGGCGCGGTCGCAGTCTCCGTTCGCGCGTATGCCTACCCGGGTCTCGACCCGGCGGCATTCCTGTTCTCCGACCTCGAGTTGCTCGCCCGCGCGATCTCCGACAGCGCTCCGGTGGGCTTCTCGCAGCCCTGAGTCGTTCGAGCTCGACTCCTCGCGCGGTTCGTTCGCGCCGTTCGTCGCTTCGGCCGCGCCGCGATTCGAGTCTGCGTGTGGTGGCGCGCGCGCTCGCTCCCTAGAATTCGGCCTGTTTCGCGCTGCGGGGGGCGCGATCCGCCGCGCGCGCTCGAGCCGCGCGAGCCCCCCGAGATCCGTCGCCAGCCACCGATTTCCTTCGCCGGTCCAACCATGGCCGCGCACCCCAGAGCGTTCCCTCCGACCATGAACTCCGCCCCCAAGATTGCTCGTCCGTCTCTGCGCCGTCGCTGGCTCGCCGTGCTGCCTCTGGCGCTGTGCTGCGCCGTGGCGGGATCCGTGGTGAGCGGCTGCGCGTCGTCGCACAAGGTGCGCGGTGCGGACAACGAAGGCCTGAGCACCGGGCGCCTCGCGACCGTCAATCCGCTCGAGGTCGTCGTGCCGCCGATCGAGAACCAGAGCGGCCGCGACGGCTTGCCGCTCGAGGCGTTGCGCACGCGCTTCCACTCGGGGCTGGTGAAGTTGCGCTACACGCCGCTCGCGCTCGACTACGTCGATCGCAACGCCAGCGCCGTGGAGGCGAGCTACCGTCCGGGCGCACTCGGCGAGCAGGCCAGCTTGCGCGTGGTGCTCACCGGCTGGGACGACTCGCTGTGGAAGTCGCGCTCCCGCCTGGTGGTCGACGCCGACGTGTACCTGCTCGACGCGCGCGAGCCCGAGCTCTCGCGTGCGCTGTGGGGCGGCCACGTGACCCGCACCATCGACCTCTCGCGTCAGGCGGCGGCGCTGCCGACCGCGGGCGCGATGCTCGACCGCGCCGTGGCCGAATTCGTGGACGGCGTGCTGGCGTCGTTGCCGGCGCGCAATCCCGAGCGCTGATCCGCGAGCCGACTCGGCTCACGGCGCACGCGCCGGAGTCTTCGGCGCGAGTGCTCCTCGACCGCGCGCACGTCGGCGTGATCACCGCTGCGCGAGCGCGTGGGGCCGAGAACGCGCCCGAGCCGTGAACCAGGTCCTCAGAGCGCCGCCGACGGCCCAGTTGGCCTCGTCGGGCTCGCTCGCTACACTCTTCCGCCTTCCGACCGTCGCGCACGGTCGGAGTGTTCCCCCCCCCTGCCGCTCTCAGGCGTTTCCAATGCCGGCGGCGCACCCCTGCTTGGCGTTCCTTTCGCTCGGCAGCGGGCAAGTCCCTCAGAAGTTTCCGCAGCACCTCGAAGGAGATTGCCATGGCAATCGCAGCGGACCGCAAGGTCGCCATCGTCAAGGAATTCGCCCTGCACCCGGGCGACACCGGTTCCCCCGAAGTCCAAGTCGCGCTCCTCACCGAGCACATCACCGGCTTGACCGAGCACTTGAAGGGTCACCGCAAGGACTACACCTCGCGCCGCGGCCTGCTGATGATGGTCGGCACGCGCAACAAGCTGCTCAAGTTCCTGCGGCAGCGCGAGCCGGAGCGCTACAAGACGCTCATCGAGCGCCTGGGACTGCGCCGGTAAGAACGGCCGCCCGCGAGCGCCTGCCTTGATTCGGCCCTTGCCTCTCGTCGACTGCCGCGCCCGCGACTTCGCGGGACGCGCGGCGGATGCGCCGGCGCGACGCCGAGCTCGGACGAGCACCTGAGCCACAGCGCGCGACGCGCTCCCTCCGGGGAGAGCGTCGCGTTTGCCTATCCGCGTCGTGCGCCACGCGCGCTCGCGACGCGAGCACCGAACAACCTGGATAGACGACAACCAAGACAAAGAGGAATCGAAGAGATGATAGTCGAACCGACACGCGTGGAACGCGTACTCACCGGCGGGCTGAAGCTGACGCTGGAGACCGGGCAAGTCGCCCGACAGGCGCACGGCGCCGTGATCGCCACCCTGGGCGGCACCAAGTGCTTCGCCGCCGTGAGCATGGGCGCAGAGAAGGAGGATCAAGACTTCTTCCCGCTGACCGTGGACTACCGCGAGAAGACCGAGGCGGCGGGCAAGATCCCCGGCGGCTTCTTCAAGCGCGAAGGTCGTCCCACGACCAAGGAGATCCTCTCGATGCGCCTGATCGACCGCTCGATCCGGCCGCTGTTCCCCGAGGGCTTCAAGGCCGAAGTGCAGGTCATGGGTCACCCGCTGTCGTTCGACGGCGTGCTCAACCCTGACGTGGTTTCGATGATCGCGAGCTTCGCGGCCGTCCACATCAGCCAGCTGCCGTTCCACGGCGCGATGGGCGCGGTGCGCATCGGTCACCTCGACGGTCAACTGGTCGTGTTCCCGACCGAAGACCGCCGCCGCAGCGAGTCGCGACTCGATCTGATCGTGGCCGGCCACATGGACGGCCTGTGCATGGTCGAGGCGGGCGCGCGCGAGTTGCCCGAGGCCGAGATGATCAACGCGCTCGAACTCGCGCACACGGTGATCAAGGAGATCGCCGAGCTGTGCGAGGAGCTGCGCTCGAAGGCGGGCAAGCCCAAGGTCGATTGGAAGGCGCCGCAGGTCGATCCCGAGTTGCTGGCCGGAGCCGAGCGCTTCGCCCCGGCGCTCAAGGACGCGATCTTCACCGAGGGCAAGCACGCCCGTCAGGATGCGATCGGCAAGGTGCTCGACCAGGCGCTCACCGCGCTGACGGCCGGCGTCACCGACGAGAAGCAACTCACCAAGCGCACCAAGCTGGTGAAGCACCTGATGCACGACGTGCTGGCCAAGGTCGAGCGCCAGGCGATCGTCGACGGCAAGCGCGCCGACGGCCGCGCGCCCGATGAGATCCGCCCGATCTGGATCGTGCCCAACTTCGTCGACCGCGTGCACGGCTCGGTGCTGTTCACGCGCGGCGAAACGCAGGCGCACTGCACCGTCACGCTCGGCACCGCCGACGACGAGCAGATCATCGACGGACTCGAAGAGGAGTACCGCAAGAACTTCTACCTGCACTACAACTTCCCGCCGTACTCGGTGGGAGAGACGCGCCGCATCATGGGGCCGGGTCGCCGCGAGATCGGCCACGGCATGCTCGCCGAGCGCGCGCTCTTCGCGGTGCTGCCGCCCAAGGAGCGCTTCCCGTACACCGTGCGCATCGTCAGCGACATCATGGAGTCCAACGGCTCCTCGTCGATGGCGAGCGTGTGCGGCGGATGCCTGGCGATGATGCTCGCGGGCGTGCCGCTCTCGCAGCCGGTCGCCGGCATCGCGATGGGACTGGTCGAAGAGGACGGCAAGATCGCGATCCTCAGCGACATCCAAGGCTCTGAAGACCACAACGGCGACATGGACTTCAAGGTCGCCGGCTCGGGTCTGGGCATCACCGCGCTGCAGATGGACATCAAGATCAAGAGCATCTCGCGCGCCACGCTGGAGCGTGCGCTCGAGCAGGCTCGCTCCGGTCGGCGCCACATCTTGAAGACCATGCTCGCGGCGGTCTCGCGTCCGGCCAGCCAGGTCAGCCCGTTCGCGCCGCGCATGGAGCTGGTCAAGATCCCGACCGAGAAGATCGGTTACCTGATCGGGCCCGGCGGCCGCAACATCAAGGCGATGCAGGAGGCCTACAAGGTCAAGATCGGCATCCTCGACGAGCAGGGCAACGTGCAAGTCGCCGGTGTGGATCGCGAGAAGGTCCAGGCCTGCGTCGACGCGATCAAGGGCATGTGCGAGACGCCGCAGATCGGCACGCGCTACAACGGCACGGTGAAGTCGATCAAGGACTTCGGCGCGTTCGTCGAGATCCTCCCGGGCGTCGAAGGCCTGGTGCACGTGTCCGAGCTCGACATCGGCTACGTCAACAAGGTCACCGACGTCGTCCAGGTGGGCGACAAGGTCGACGTCGTGATCATCCACGTCGACGACCGCGGCAAGATCAAGCTCTCGCGCAAGGCGTTGCTCGAAGGCGCCGAAGGCGCCCGCGAAGAGCGTTGATGCGCACGAGCGCGCCTCGACGCGCTCGATCTCTGCCTGGCAGCCCGACGACCCGTCGTTGAGCGCAGGCGAAACCACCAGCGCGAGCCGGTCCTCACGGGCCGGCTCGCGCTGTTTCGTGCGCGCGAGATCGAGCCCGCCGTGCGCGCGCGACGCGGAGAGTCGTGCGGCGCCAGCGCGCTACCATGACGTGGTGAGGTTCCCGTGGATCTGCGCTGCGCTCGCCGCCGCCCTGGCTGCCGCCGCGGGTGCGACGCAGGAGCGCAACGCGACGCCGCCGCAGGCGCGCGCGATTTGGGTCGACCCGCAGGCGTTGATCGTCGACGGCGATCCCGCGGAATGGCGCGCTGAGCTGGCTCCGCTGGTGATCGATCGCGCCGCGCAACTCGTCGAGCTGCCCGGCCGTCCGCCGCGCGAGAACTGGAGCGGCCCCAGCGACCTGTCCCTGCGTCTGTGGCTGGGCTGGAACGAGCAGGACCTGATCCTCGCCGGCGAGGTCGAGGACGACGCGCCGCGCGAGCACGTCGAAGGACCTTGGTACGAAGGCGACAGCCTCGAGCTGTTCCTCGACCTCGGCGCGCGCGGTCCGGAGTGGGATGAACTCGACTGGCAGATCATGCTCGCGCCGAACTGGCCCGAGCGCGCCTGGGGCGTGTATGCGCGCGGACAACAGGGCGCGGGGCGTGAGCGCGAACGCGACGGAGGCTTCGGCGGCGTCGAGGTGTTCGCGCTCGAGCGCGAAGGAGGCTACGCGTTCGAGGCTCGCATCCCGTGGAGCAACCTCGGTCCCAGTCCGTCGCGTTCGGGAGCGGTGCTCGGGTTCAACTTCGCCGTGTGCGATCGCGATCGCGCCGGCGTGCTCGAGAACTACGCGACGTGGACGGGAGAGAGTCAGCTCTCCGCGCGCGCCGAGCGACGTGCGGACCTGGTGCTGGAGCGCGCGCCCACGCCGAAGCCCGGCGGGGCGGCGATCGGCCGCGACGAGCAAACGGATCGTCCGTACCTGCTCGCCTCGCTCGCGATCTTGTACGGCATCGCGCTGGGAACGCGCAGGCTGTGGCGCGGCGCGCGCGCGCGTCGCCTCGGCGCATGGACGGCGGCGCTGTTGATCGTCGCGTCCGGCGCAGTCGCCGCCGCGTCACGTCTCGCGCGCGCCGATGCTGCGCGCAAGCGCGTCGAGCTGGTCGAGGAGCATTGGGCCGAGTTCGAACGGATGGCGGCGACCGGCGCGCTCGGTCTGGGCGAGCCCTCCGAACTGCTCGCGTCCGCGAGCGCGCTCGCCAGCGGTCGATCGATCGCTCCGCCCGCTCAACTCGCGTGGCGGCACCTCGCGCCCGCCGGACGTGAGCTCGGCCCGCAGCTGCGCACGCCGCGTCGCGGCTCTCCCTACGCGCCCTTCATCTCCGCGCAGCGACGCAGCGAACCGCTCACGCTCGAACCCGGCCGGTCGGTGCGCGTGAGATTGGGCGACGTCGCGCTTCCGCTCGACGCGCTGCAGTTGGTGACGCGCGTGCGCGATCGACGCTACGCGCGCCTACAGGCGGCGGAGTCGCCGGTGCTCGCCATCGATCTGCTGCGCGGAGGCGCGCCCACGCGACCTGCGCTCGAGATGCGCCACGGACGCGAACTGCACTTCGAAGAGGACGCGCACCGCGACCTGCCGGACCTCGAGGCGGTGCACCTCGCGGACACCGAGCGCGGTGTTCGAACGCACGGCGACGCGCTGCTGCTGCGCCTGGAGGGCGGCGAGGAGCTCGACGAGGTGGTGATCCGCAACGTGGGACCGCCGTCGGGGTACGCGGTGGAGTTGCTGGCGCTCGGCGTTGCGCAGCGGCGCGAAGCGATGCCGCCTGCGATGTTGCGCGTCACGCCAGACGGCCAGTGGTCGTGGAGCGCGTACACCAGCGAGATCGAGATCGAGCTCGCGACGCCGGGGCGCGCGCCGCGGCGCTTCGAAGCCACGACCTTCGAACGCGCGCTGCGCGTGGCCGACGAGCCGATCGCGACGGCCTACATCCGCGACCTGGCGCCGCCGCAGCGCTCCGCCTGGGACGTCGCGCCGCTGGCTGCGCTGGCTGTGCTCGCGCCCTTCCTCGTGACGCTCTTCGCCGAGTGGCTCGCCACGCGTCGACGCATGCGCGGCAAGCTCGCGGTCGGATTCGCCGCGACCTCGGCGGCTCCGCTGCTCGCGCTGACGTTGCTGCTCGATGCATCGCTGCGCACGGAGTACGAGCGCACCGAGCTCGAGCGCGTGCGCGAGGAACTCGTGCGCGCCGAGCAGGGGCTCGAGTCGCTGGCGAAGACGCTCGAGCGCGAGGCGCAGCGACTGTTGCGACTCGCGGCGATGCGCAAGCTCGTCGACGGCGTGTATCCGCAGACTCCCGAAGAGCTGCTCGCGTGCTGGGGCGACTCCGACGGCGCGCTGCGCATCCTCGAACGCACGGGACACGACGGGCGGCGCGTGACCGTCGGCGTCGGACCGAACGTCGCGGCGTTGCGTTCGTGGAGCGAGTTCACGACCGGACTGGTGCGACCGCGCGGCCAGTTGCTCGTGTGCGGCGTCGCGCAGACCGCGCCGGGCGCCGAGCAACCGCTCAAGGTCGTCGTCGCGCGCGCACCGGAGCTGCCGGACTCGCTCGCCGCGGCGCCGGCCGGATCGGTGCGGCTCCTGGGCGCGGGGCGAGACGCCGCGCCGGCGGCGCAGCAGGTGTTGCCCCAGGGTCGCCTCGAGCTGCGCCGAGCGTTGTACGACGCCAGCGGACAATCTCTCGCGGGCGTGCTCGTGGGACGCGCGCGTGCGCGAGCCGCTCCGGTCGTCGGCAACTTCACATTGCTCGAGCTGTTGATCGCCGCTGCCATCACCGCACTGTTCACGGTGGTGCTCTTCGCCGGCATCCTCACCGGCCGCGTCGTCGGGCCGATCGAGCGGCTCGACCAGGCGCTGCGGCGCGGCGAGCTGACCGGCGTCGCCGCCGAGGTGGACGACGAAGTGGGGCGATTGGCCGAGGCCATTCGCGGCTACTCGGCGGAGGTCGCGGAGCGAGTCGAGCAGCTCGAGATGCTCCAACGCGCGCAGAGCGAACTCGCGCAGCGCCTCGACTCCGACCAGGCGCGCGAGGCGGTGCTGCAGTTCTTCCAGCGCTGCTCGGGCGCCGCCAGCGTGTGGCTGGTCTGGCAGGGCGAGGCCGGCGAGCGCACGCGCGCCTTCGGCGAAGGCGGGCGCTCGCTCCCGGTCACCGATCGCGCGCGTCTGTTCCAGCGCGCGGTGTGCGCCGGCGAGGTGCTGCAGTTGATCGACCCCAACCGCTCGCAGGCGCTCGGCGAGTTCGAGCAGGTGCTGCTCGGCGCCGTCGAGCGCGTCGTGTGCCTGCCGCTCGTGGCCGGCGGGCGTGCGCACGGCGCGCTGGTGCTCGGCTACTCGACTTCGCGCGCGGTCGCCGAACTCGCGTTCTTGCGCGCGGCGGCTCAGCAGTGCGCGACGGTGCTCGAGAACGCGCGTCTGTATGCGCAGGCGACCCACGATGCGCTGACCGGCTTCCTCACCGATCCGGGCTTCCGCCAACGCGTCGCGGAGGAGATCCAACGCGCGCGCGATCTGCCGCAAGCCGGCGTCGCCCTGGTTCAACTGCGCCTCGTCGGACTTCCTCGGGATGACGAGCGCGCGGGTGCGCGATTGCGCGAGGCCGCATCGCGACTGAGGCTGGCGGTGCGCGGCATGTCGGTCTTCGGTCGCTCGGGTGCGGCGGACCTCTTGGTCGCGCTGCCGTGGCAAGGCGTGGCGCCGCAGCTCGACGCGCTCGCCCGGCGGCTCGCCGATCGCGTCGGCGCCGCGCCGTGGGCGGACGGTGCGCCCGTCGAGGGACTGTTCCTCGCCCGCGCGAGCTTCCCCGACGACGGCCCCAGCGCGCGCTTCGTCCTGGGCGTGCTGGAGGACCGCCTGTCCGAGGCGCAGTCCGGCGTGCCGACGCTCGACCTGTTGCGCCTGGCGCCGCTGATCCCCGCCGACTTCGTCGCGAAGAGTCCGCTGATGCTGCAGCTCCTCGAGACGGTCCGACGCCTCGCCGAGCAGGACCTGACCGTCCTGATCACCGGAGAGACGGGCGTGGGCAAGGACCGGATCGCCCAGCTCGTGCACCGCTGGAGTTCGCGTTCGGGCGGGCCGCTGGTCCACGTTCACTGCCCGTCGCTCTCCTCGAACCTGATCGAGGACGAACTGCTCGGACACGAGCGCGGCGCCTTCACCGGTGCGTTGTCGCGTCGGCGGGGGCCCTTCGAGCTGGCGGCGGGGGGGACGGTCGTGCTCGACGAGATCGCCGGGCTGGCGCCCGCCGGACAGGTGGCCTTGCTGCGGCTGCTCGAGACCCGAGAGGTGCTCCCGCTGGGCGCCGCCAAGCCGGTCCCGATCGACGTGCGGGTGGTCGCGACCTCCTCGGTCGACCTCGCGCAGGCGGTCGCCGAGGGGAAGCTCCGCAGCGACCTCTACTTCCGACTCAACGTCGCGCAGATCGCCGTGCCCCCGCTGAGGATGCGTCGGGTCGATGTGTCGGAGCTCATCTCCGCCTTCGTCCGGCGCTTCAACACGACCGCGGCGCGCCCGGTCAGCGGGGTCGACGCCCGCCTGATGGACCAGCTCGCCGACCACCCCTGGCCGGGCAACGTGCGCGAGCTCGAGAACCTCGTTGCGGGGGCGTGTGTCCTGGCGGCGGGGGAGGAACTCGGGCCCGAGCACCTCGACCTCAGCGCCTCGACGGCGCCGGCGGCGGACCCCGCGGAAGAGAGCGGCGAGTTGAACGAGCGGCAGGCGCGACTGCTCGCGTCGCTCGCGGCGGGGGATCGAGTCGGCTCGGCGGAGTTCGCGGAGCGCGAAGGCATCTCCGCCCGCACCGCTTTGCGCGACCTGCTCGACCTCGTCGACCGCGGCCTGCTCGAGCGCGAGGGCAGCCGACGCGGAACACGTTTCCGGCGGTCCCAGGGGCGCTCTCGGGCCGGATCTGGGCGGTAAACGCACGTCGCTGTCGAATAATGTCGAAATAGAGGGGCCTCCGCGGGGCCGCGCCGGAGGGGCTTCAGGGGCGTTTCGGCCAGCTTTTCGACGCTCCGAAGTCCTTTATGCGGCGTCGCTTGGGAGGTGTCGACGGCGTTAGACGGGCGCTCCGGAGCGGTCAGCGGAACGCCCTTTGACCCCGGCGGCGCACTTCGAGACGCCCAAGGAACCCCTCGCATGCTCCTCCTCGCCATCGCCCACGCCGCTTTCGCCGCCGCCCTCGCTGCCTCAGCACCGTTGGTCACGATCAGCGCTGCGCCGGACTGCACGCCGGAC
>CALKYE010000197.1 GCA_938003765.1 uncultured Planctomycetia bacterium | reverse complement strand
CGGCTGTTAACCGGGTTGTTGTAGGTTCGAGCCCTACCCGGGGAGCCATCCTCCCGCCGACGCGCAGCAGACCGGTCTCGGTGATCGACGCGCTCGGCCGGACGCGCGCGAGCCGCGCAGGCCACCTCCGCCGATGAGCCGCGCCGCATGAGCGTCCCCGCGAAGGTTCCCGGCAGTCGCGCCGCCGTGGCGCTCGTGCTCGCCGTCGTCGCGGTGCTGGCGTTGGGCTGGCGCACGCACGCGCCACTCGAAGCGCTCGGCGCCGACGCTCCCGCCGAGCAGTTTTCCGCCGCTCGAGCGCTCGCATGGCTCGAAGCCACAGGGCCGCTCGAGCCCAGGCCGGGCGGGCTCGCGGCGCACGCGCGCTTTCGCGAGCAATTGCTCGAGTCGCTGCGCGAACTCGGACTCGAAGTCGAGGTGCAGGAGGCGCTCGGCCGCGGACCCAACGGCCGCGTCGCGCTCGTGCGCAACGTCGTCGCGCGCCAGTTCGCGGGCGCGGGCGAGCGCAGCGTGCTCGTGTCCGCGCACTACGACAGCGTCGGTTGCAGCCCTGGCGCAGCCGACGATGCGGTGGGCTGCGCGAGCCTGCTCGAGATCGCGCGCGCGCTGAGCCGTTCCGACGCGCTCGCCCGCGAAGTCGTCTACCTCTTCAGCGACGCCGAGGAGGCCGGCCTGATCGGCGCAGAGACCTTCGCCGCGCAACACCCCTGGGCGGCGCGAGTCGGCGCTGTCGTGAACCTCGAAGCGCGCGGACTGAGCGGACCGAGCATCGCGTTCCAAGTCGGCGGCGGAGCGCCCTCGATCCGAGCGCTCTCGCGCGTCGCGGCGCCGGTGCGCGCGAGTTCGCTGGCGGAGTTCGTCTACAAACTCATGCCCAACGACACCGACTACTCGGTGTTCGAGCAGCGCGGCGTCGTCGGCGTCAACCTCGCGTTCCTCGACGGGCTGTGGGCCTACCACACGCCGGCCGATGCGCTCGACGCGCTCGCGCCGAGCAGCGTGCAACACCAGGGCGCAGTGGCTCTCGAACTCGTGCGCCAGCTCTCCGTCGCCGAGAGTTTCGCGTGGAACGAGAGCAGGACGGTGTTCACTGACGTCTTCGGACGCTTGATCCACTGGCCGCAGTGGCTCGCCGTCGCGCTCGGCGCCGGCGCACTGCTGCTCGCCCACCGCCGGGCGCGAGGGCCGAATGCGAGCACGCTGCGCGCCATCGTCGCCGCCGGTCCGGGCGTCGGATCCGCCGCGGCGGTCTCGATGCTCGTCGTGTGGGGCGCCTTCGAGTTGCTCTCACGCGCGCTCGCGAGCGCCGACGCCGGCGCAAGAGCTCCGGCCGCTGCGCACGCCGCCATCGCGTTGTGCTGCGCTGCCGTGTTCACTTCAGTGGCGTCGCTTGCGTTGCGAGGCGAGCGCTTCCGCGTGTGCTGGACTGCGCTCGGTTCGAGCGTGTCGTTGGTCGCTCTGATCACGGGCTTCGCCGCGCCGGAGCTCAGTTTCCTCGCCCTCGGTCCGGCGCTGGCCTGGTGCGCGCTCGAACTCGCGCTTCGTCCCGACGATCGCGCTCGCGCGCTGCTCGCCGCAGCACTCCTCGCAGCGCTCTCGCTGGCGCTGTGGGGCCCGGTGCGCGCGCAGTTCGCGCTCGCGACGTCGCTGCGCATGCCCCTCGTTCACGCGGCTACGAGCGTGTGCGTCCTCGCGCTGACGTGGCCCGCGCTCGCGCTGCTCTCGACACGCGCGCGCCGTGCGCTCACCGTTTCGTTCGGCGTCGTCGGAGTGGGCTGCCTGCTCGCGGTGTCGCTCAGCTCGCCGTCGAAGGGCTCGGGAACCGAGTGGCTCAATCTGCGCCACGTCACCGACCAGGACAGCGGAACAGGTCGCTTCGAGGCCTCCACGTTCGGCTCGCGCCTGCCCGAGAGCCTCGAACGCGCCGCCGAGTGGTCGCGCGCCACGACGCCGCCGTTCCCCTGGCTCAGTCTCGATCGCTCGATGTACGTCGCCGCCGCCCCGGCCTTCCCCCAACCTGCGCCGGCGCTCGACGTGCTCTCCAGCGAACCCTCCGACGCCGGTCGCAGGCTGCGGGTGCGCATGCGCTCGCAACGCGGAGCGCCGCGACTGCACCTGCACCTGCCCGAGCAGGTCGCCATCGAAGCGATCGTCTGGCGCGGTCAACGCCTCGAAGGCGGCTTCGAGAAGGTGCGGACGCAACTGCTGTTCGCCTTCGAGGACGACGGTGTCGAGTTCGAGCTCCTCGACCGCGCGGCGCAGCCCTCGAGCGTTCACGTGCTCGACCAGGACTGGGCCTGCACGGACGAACACCGGCGCCTGATCGCGGCCCGTCCGGGCGACACGCACCTGCCCCGCAGCGACGGCGACGTCGTGATCGTGGGCGCGGCGCGCGCCCTGGAGTAGCTCGTCCCAGCCCCGGCGCGACCGCCGCGGCGCGCCTCAGGCTCGCTCGGGCGCGGGTCGAAAGCCGTGGGGATGGACCCGAACTCCGCGCCTCGCGCCAGCTCCGTCGAGCTGAGCGTCATCGTCCCCACCTACGGCCGGCCCGACACGATCCGCGCGCTGCTGGAGCGGCTCGACCTCCAGACGCTCGACGCGCAGCGCTTCGAGGTCATCGTCGTCGACGACGGCACGCCGACGCCCATCGAGCTCGACCCGCAGAAGCACGCCTACGCGCTGACGCTCCTGCGCCAGGCGAACAGCGGCCCGGGAGCTGCGCGCAATCTCGCGCTCAAGCACGTGCGCGCGCCGCTCACGCTGATCCTGAACGACGACGCGGTCCCCGCGCCGGAGCTGCTCGAGGCGCACCTCGCGGCGCAGGCTTCCTGCGCGCCGCGCACCGCGCTCCTCGGCCGCTTCGACTTCACCGCGCGCGCGCTGCGCTCGCCCTTCGTCCAACTGCTGCAGGGCTCGAACCTGCTGTTCGACTTCCCTTCGCTCCAGCACGGCAAGCGCCTGGGCTGGGAGCACTTCTGGACCTGCAACTTGAGCCTGCCCACCGCCGCGCTGCGCGAGGCGGGCGGCTTCGACTCCGACGTGTTCCGCGAGCCGATCGTCGAGGACGTGGAGCTCGGCTACCGGCTCGGCCAGCTCGGCTGGCAGGTCGAGTTCCGCAGCGACCTGCGCTGCGAGCACGACCACGTCCTGCACGCGCGCGGGTACTTCGAGCGCATGGTCCGCCTGGGCGTGAACATGTCGAAGTTCGCAGCGAAGCACGGCCGCGAGGACCTGCTCTACCTGCCGGAGCGCGGCCGTCTGGGGCGCGCGATGCTCACCAAGCTGCAAGTGTCGGTGGAAGCGTTCCACGCGACGCAGCAGTCGCTGATCGAGAAGCTCGACCGGCTCGATCGCGATCACGCCGGCAAGCGCTTGCCCGGCGACATGGTGGAGCAACTCACCAAGCTCGTGCGGCAGGTCAGTCACGTGAGCTACTGGAGCGGACTGCTCGAGCACGCCACCGGCGCCAATCCCCTGCGCGTCTTGCGCGACGGGCCGTCCAAGGGCGCGCTGACCTCGATCGCGATCGTGTCGTTCAACGCTCTCGAGCGGACGCGCAAGTGCCTCGAAGCGCTGCGCGCGCACGCCGATCCGCTCCTGCCGACGCAGATCATCGTGGTCGACAACGGTTCGACCGACGGCAGCGCGCAGTGGCTCGCGCAGCAGACCGACATCGAGCTGGTGCTCAACAGCGACAACCTGGGCGCGCCGCGCGCGCGCAACCAGGCGCTCGCCCGCGCTCGGGGCGAGTGGATCGTCGTCATGGACAACGACGCCATCGTCGGGCCGGGCTGGCTGGAGCGGCTCCTGTTCCACGCGCAAGTCGACGGCCGCAGCGGCTGCATCGGGCCGGTGTCCGATCGCGCGGCGCACGGCCAGCAGATTCCCTACGACGGCGGCGGAGAGCTCTCGGCCGTGGCGCGCTTCGCGACGCAGTGGGCGGAACGCAACCACCGCCGCAGCCGGCCCCAGAACATTCTGACCTCGTTCCTCCTGCTGATGCGCCGCGAGGTGATCGACACGATCGGCGGCTTCGACGAGCGCTTCTCGCCGTGGGGCTTCGAAGACGACGACTTCACGCTCCGCGCGACGCTCGCCGGCTTCACCAACCGCTGCGCGCTCGACACGTTCGTGCGCCACGAGCACTACGGCGGCGCGAAGGCCGCGCGCCACCAGCAGCTCCTCGAGCGCAACTGGAGCGCGTTCGCGCGCAAGTGGGCGGACCAGCCCAACGCTCGCTACGGCGACTACGCCGTGCTCGAGCCCGCGCTCCAGCGCGCGTTCTCACGCGAAGAGCTGCTCGTGCCGCTCGAACGCGGCGGCGCCCAGCCCGTCGAAGACACCGCACCGGCGCTCGGCGCCTCCATCCTCCACACCGCCGAGGTCTGAGCCATGATGCGTCTCACGCTTTGCATGATCGTCAAGAACGAGGAGCGCTTCCTCGACGAGTGCCTGGCCTCGGCGCGCGGCGTGGTCGACGCCATCGTGCTGGTCGACACGGGCAGCACCGACCGCACGCTCGAGATCGCGCGCAAGCACGGCGCGCTGATCGTCGAGCACGCCTGGAACGACGACTTCGCCGCTGCGCGCAACGCCGCGCTCCCGCACGTTCGCGGCGGCTTCATCCTGATGCTCGACGCGGACGAGCGCCTTGGGCCCGGCGCCCGGCGCGCGTTGCGCAAGGCCCTCGCGCGAGCCGACTTCGACTGCGGCATGCTGCCGCTGCACGACGCGAGTTCGTTCGGCGCCGCGCCCGAGGACGTCGTCTCGGGTCGCGCACGGCGCGGCGAAGCGGTGCTCCTGCCGCGGCTCTTGCGCGTCACTCCCGACCTGCGCTGGGAAGGCGTCGTGCACGAGCAGGTCACGAGCTGGGCGCGCGGCAAGCGCATCGCGTCGATCCCGGCGCCGATCGTGCACCTGGGCGCCATTCCGGAGCTGCGCCAGGAGCGTGGCAAGTCGGATCGCAACCTGCGGCTGCTCGAGAAGCGCGCGCAGCTCGAGCCCGACAATCCCACGGTGCTGAGCTATCTCGCACGCGAGCTGGAGCGCCAGGGCGACCCGCGCGCGCTCGAGGCGGCGCGTGACGCGTGGAGCAAGCTGTGCGCGCAGAGCGGATCGCGTCCGACGTGCGACGTGGTCATGCCGGTCACGCTGCTCGCGTTTCTCTCGATCCGCGCCGGCAGCCTCGACGAGGCGCTCGCGGCGCTGGCGCAGGCGCGGAGCTGGTGCGATCCGCACCCCAACCTCGACTTGCTCGAAGGCCTCGCGCACGAGCGCCGAGCGCTTCGCGCGCAGGACATCGAAGCCTTCGCACAGGATCTGCTCGCCGCGCGCGAGCTCTACCGCGCGCTCGAGCAGCACCGCGGCCAGAGCTTCTGGACCGAAGTCATGCCTGGCGCGCTCGGCGCGACCGGCGCGACCCGCCGCGGAACCGTCGAGTTGCTGCTCGCTGAACCCGCCGCTGCCGAAGCCTGCTTCCGTCAGGCGCTGGCGCTCGAGCCGCAGTCGCTCGAAGCGCGCCTGGGGCGCATCGAGGCGCGCCTCGAGCAGGGAGAGGCCGCACAGGCGCTGGCGGATCTCTCCAGCGTGCTCACGGCGGAGTGCGCGGACGCCTGGGTCCTCGGCGCGGCGGCCGCGCATGCGCTGGGCGCTGCAGACGACGCCCGGCTGTTCCTCAAGAGCGCGCGAGCGGCGCTCGACTCGAAGCCCTGGATCGCCGACTTCCGCCGCGGACGGCTCGACGAGCTCGAGCGCGCGCTGGATCCGAACCAGGGAGTCGATGCGACCGGCGCCAGGCTCAGCGCGAGCGTCGTGATCCCGGCCTACAACCGACTCGACCTCTTGCGCCCGGTGTTGATCGGCTTCACCCGTCAGCTCGACGCGCCGCAGTTCGAGGTGATCGTCGTCGACGACGGCTCACAGCCTCCGGTGCGGACGCTGTTCGACGAGTTGGCGCTCCCCGCACGCTTCCGACTGATCACGCACGCGGCGAATCGCGGGCGCGGCGCTGCGCTCAACACCGGCGTCGAGGCCGCGCGCGGCGACGTGGTGATCTTCTGCGACAGCGACATCGCGCCCTCCGAGCGCTTCGTCGCCGAGCATGTGGCCTTCCACGTCAACGCCCCGAGCGAACTGAGCACGTGCCTGGGCGCGCTCGAGTACGGCGTCGACGCGGGACTGTTCGGCGCGCTGGCCGGCGCACGCACCAACCCGCGCCTGCGCGGCGGCGCGCGTGCGGTCGACTGGACGCAGTGGTTCACCGACAACTGGTCGTTCAGACGCACCCTCCTCGCGGAGCGCAACGTGCGCTTCGACGAGCGCCACCGCGTATGGGGCTGGGAAGAGCTGGACGTTGCGCTGCAGCTCCAGGCCGCGGGCGCGACGAACGAGCTGGTCGAGTTCGCGCGCGGAAGCCACCTCAAAGCGGCGACGCTGGAGGGTCAGCTCGCGAGCTTCGCGCGCAGCATCCCCAACCTCGAGCTGCTGGCGTCCAAGCACGTGGGCGACGAAACCATCGCCGAGTGGCGCGCGACGCGCAGCGCTTCGACGCGCGCGCTCGAGCGGACCGAAGCCGCGCTGGCGCTGATCTGGTCGCGCCTGCAGGAGCTGGACGCGAGCGCTCCGGGTCGTCTGCGCGATCTGAACGACACGCGCGTGCAGGATGTTGCGGTCGCGCTGTCGGACCTGGTGTTCCGCGTCGGGCTGACGCGCGGCTACGTCGAGTTGCGCGAGTCGGAGCCCGAGGCGGAGAGCTCAGCCGGCGCCGACGAGCTGTTGCACAAGACGCTCTACGCGCTGCGCACCAAGACCGCGGCGCTCGAGGATTCGCTGGGCGCCGCGGCGTCGCCGTCGACTTGGCGACGGACGCTGGCTCAGATGATCGCGGATCGCGCGCTCGCTGCGTGACGCGCAACGCCGCGCAGGCTCGCGGCGGCCTCGAGGGCGCGACCGAGCTCCTCGGGATGACCCAGAGTGCGCGCGCCGGAGTCGTGCGCGAGCTGCGCCGAGCGCGCGTCTCCGTCCAGCGTGAGCACTCCGAACACCGAGCGGGCCAGACGTCGCGCGCACGCGCCGTCGAACTCCGCGCCCAGCACGTGCACTTCGAGCTCGCGCTTGGGGTCGAAGCAGGTCTCGTACGCCCGCTGCAGTCGGGCGAGCGCCGCACGCAGGTCGCCGTCGACGGCCGCGTCGTGGCGCAGCACCAGCGCGCACGGGATCGAGCTGGGAACGTGCGAGCTCCACAGCGAGAGCAAGTCGGTCAACGCAGCTTCGGTCCACTGCGGCCAGCACGCGACGCGCAGCGAGGTCGACGCGGAGATCGGCCAGGGCGCGAGCGCTTCGAGCTCGTCCCATGTCCGCGTCCCGCGGCTGTGGTGCGCTTGCGCCAAACTCTCGAGCGCCTCGAGCTCCGCCAGAGCCCGCTGCGCCGCCGGCGTGCTCGCGCGCCATTCGTTCGCGCGCGGCAACAGATCGAGGATGCGCCGTTCGCACTCGGCCGCGCTGGTTCCGCGCAGCGCGCGCCAAGTGGGGCTGGTCCCTTCGATCCCGCACTCGAGCCAGCGTTCCAGCTCCTGCGCGTAGTCCGCAGCGGCGCGTGAGTTCGAACGACGCTCGACGCGTTGGGCGCTGACGCGAGGAGCGCGCGAGGGAGGCATGCGCGCGCCTTCGCGCGACAGAGCGAGCAGCTCCGCGTAGATCTCGGACAGCTCGCCCGCGAGGTCGCCGTCCGCGAAGTTGCGCTGCAAGTCCGCGTCGGGGAAGCCGCGCGCCAGGGGCGCTCCGACGAGTGCTTCCAGTCGAGGGAACGCCTCGCCGCTGAGCACCTGGTCGTAGTGGACCCAGCACCACTCCCCGTCTGCGCGCAGCACGTCGAGGATGCGACGGTGCGCGGCGAGCCAGGCGGACAGCGCCTTGTCGATCGTCATGTCCACGCCCGCGAGGTAGCTCTCCTGCGCGCACTCCTTGACGATGCTGCGCGCGACCGCGAGCGGGTGGCGGAACACGCACACGCGCAGTGCGTCCTGCGTGAAGGGCGTCCAGGCGGGCAGCGTGTAGGAGAAGCGCGGATCCTTGAAGCAGTACGGGGCGCGCTGCGTCAGCCGTCGGATGCGTTCCGCGGCGCGGGCGTCCGTCGGACAGCGCCAGTCGACCGGGAGCTCCGCCAACCAGCGCTGCCACGGCGCCAAGCGATCGCCTTCGCCCAGCGCGAGCAGGTACTCGTTGACGCCGTTGATCTCCTTGGACTCGAAGAAGCCCTTGGGGTTCGACGAGCGCGCGGGGTACGGGTCCGCGCCGACGTGCCAACCGGCGTGGGCGAAGACGCCCGCGAGCATGCTCGTGCCGCTGCGGCCCGAGCCCAGGATCAGCACATTGCGCATCGACGCGGTTCCGCAACGCGGATCGGCCGCTTCGAGGGCGAGCTTGAAGCCTGCCCGCGGCGCAGGCGCGCCGATGGTCCGCCCCCGCGCCGCGCGTTCTCAGCGCGGGACGCGGGGAGCGCGGCGCTCGCTACTTGCGGGCGCCCGCGGGCTTGGCGGCCTTCTTCTCGGCCTTGGCCCAACTGTCGCGCAGCGCCACGGAGCGGTTGAACACGGGCGCCCCGGGCCGGGAGTCGACGGAGTCGGCCACGAAGTAGCCGTGGCGCTCGAACTGCACGCTGGCCCCAGGCGCGAGGCGAGCGAGGCTCGGCTCGAGGCGCGCGTCGTCGAGCTGCTCGAGCGACTTGGGATTCAGGTTCACGAGGAAGTCCTGTCCCTCGGGCGCCTCGTCGGGGAACTCGGCCGCGAACAGGTGGTCGTACAAGCGCACGGGCGCGCGGACGGCGTGCTCGGCGCTCACCCAGTGAATCGTGCCCTTCACCTTGCGGCCGTCGGGCGCGTTGCCGCCGCGCGTCGCCGGATCGTAGGTGCAGACGACTTCGCTGACCTCGCCCGTCGAAGGATCGAGCGTGAACGACTTGGCCGTGACGAAGTAGGCGTAGCGCAGCCGCACTTCCTTGCCCGGCGCGAGGCGGAAGAAGTCCTTGGGCGCGTCCACGCGGAAGTCGTCGCGCTCGATGTAGAGCACCTTGGAGAAGGGAACCTTGCGCGTGCCGGCCGTCGGATCCTCGGGGTTGTTGACTGCATCGACCTCGTCGACCTGCCCCTCGGGGAAGTTCTCGATCACCAGGCGCAGCGGGCGCAGCACCGCCATCGCGCGCGGCGCGGTCTTGTTCAGCTCGTCGCGCAGCGCGTTCTCGAGCTGCACGACCTCGATCGTGCTGTTGAACTTGGCCACGCCGATGCGCTCGCAGAACGTGCGGATCGCTCCGGGCGTGTAGCCGCGCCGGCGCAGCCCCGACAGCGTCGGCAGCCGCGGATCGTCCCAGCCGGCGACGTGCTTCTCGTTCACCAGGCGCAGCAACTTGCGCTTGGAGAGCACGGTGTAGGTGATGTTGAGCCGCGCGAACTCGATCTGTTCGGGCTTGTGCGGCGTCGAGCAGTTGTCGCGCACCCAGTCGTACAGCGGGCGGTGGTTCTCGAACTCCAGCGTGCAGATCGAGTGCGTGATGCCCTCGAGCGCGTCGCACAGAGGGTGCGCGTAGTCGTAGGTCGGGTAGATGCGCCAGGCCGCGCCGGTGCGGTGGTGATCGGCGTGCAGGATGCGGTAGAGCACCGGATCGCGCAGGTTCATGTTCGGCGAGGCCATGTCGATCTTGGCCCGCAGCGTTCGCGCGCCCTCGGGGAACTCGCCCGCGCGCATGCGCCGGAGCAGATCGAGGTTCTCCTCCACCGAGCGCTCGCGGAACGGACTGGGCCGGCCCGGCGTGGTGAGCGTCCCGCGGTGCTCGCGCATCGCCTCAGCGTCGAGATCGCACACGTACGCCAACCGCTTGCGCACGAGCTCCTCCGCGAAGGCGTAGATCTGCTCGAAGAAGCCCGAGGCGAAGTACAGGCGCTCGTCCCAGTCGAACCCGAGCCACTTCACGTCGCGCTGGATCGACTCGACGTACTCGACGCTCTCGGTGGTCGGGTTGGTGTCGTCGAAGCGCAGGTTGCACTTGCCGTTGAAGCGCCCCGCGAGACCGAAGTTCACGCAGATCGCCTTGGCGTGGCCGATGTGCAGGTAGCCGTTGGGCTCGGGCGGAAAGCGCGTGTGGAGTCGGCCGCCGTGACGGCCAGCGGCCAGGTCGGCCTGGACGCGCTCCTCGACGAAGTTGAGGCGTTCTTCGGCGGCGGGCGCGGGATCGTGGGGAGCGCTCATGGGCTGGGTGGCGTGCTGTGGGACGTGTGCGAGCGGAAGACTCTAGCGAGGTCGGGTGCGCGCGAGCGAGGTCGATCGCAACGCAGCACGCCGCCGAGCCTCGGTGCGAGGCCCGGCGGCGTGCGTTGCGCGGAGGGCGGGTCGGGTCAGCCGCTGATCAGCTCGTCCATCGCGCCGAGCAGGCGCTGGTTCGACGAACCGAGCGTCTTGACGCGCAGCGCGAGCTTCTTGGCGCGCTCGGAGTCCTCCAGCGTGTCGCGCGAGAGGAGCGCCGAGAACGCGAGCGACATCACGACGCGCTCCTTGTCGTGCGACTTGCCGGTCGCATCGAGGCGCTCCATCGCGGCGACCATCTGCTTGACGATCTCCGCGTCGTCGAACCACGACTGGTCGTAGAAGCGCGAGGTGACGGCTTGCTCGTGCACGCCGTCTTCGTTCTTCGGATCGAGTTCGACGGCGGCCGCGAGCACCTCGGCGTCGATCGAACCGAAGCGGACCATCAGCTTGGTCGCGCGCAGCTTGCGGCCGGCGGCGTTGGCCGCGTCGTCCTTGAAAGCGGAGCGCAGCGCGCCGGAGAGCTTGCCCGCGCCCACGCTCTCGGCCCCCATCTTCTCGGCGGCGTCGGCGATCTTGTCCCAGGCCGCGCCCTTGGCGTCCGCCGCGGCGGTTTCCCAGGCGCTCACGAGCTTGGTCGCCTCAGCGACTTCGGCCTTGCCCGTCACGAGCAGTTCGTTCAGGTGCTCGACGTACGGGGCCGGACCGCCGGGGCGGTAACCGGTCTTGCCGAACACGACGCCGTCCGGGGTCATCAGCAAGATCGTCGGGAAGCCCTGGATGCCGTACTTCTGGCTGAGCTCCTTGTTGCGCTCCGGGCTGGGGACCTTGGCCTTGGCTTCGTCGCTGCGCGGGAAGTCGAGCGAGACGAGCACGAACTGCTTGCGCGCGGCGCTGAGGAACTCCTCGTGCTTGAAGACCTCGTCGTTCAGCTTGATGCACCAGCCGCACCAGTCCGAACCGGTGAAGTCGACGAACAGGTCCTTGTTCTCCTTCTTGGCCAGCGCGACGGCGGCGTCGAAGTCCTCGACCCAGCCTTCGCCTGCGGAGAGGGTGAGCGGAGCGCTCAGCGGTTGTGAGGTCGAGGCCAACGCGCTCGGGACGAAGCCCGCGACGCACAAGAGGGCGGTCAGGATGGAGGTACGCATGAGGGTGAGTGAGATGCCGCCGGACGCGCTCGGGTTTCGCCGCCGGACGTGCGACCCTCCCTGCGGACGAACCGCGATCGAGGTGGGCTGTAAAGCGCACGCCGCAACGGGGCGCAACGCCCGTACGACACGCCGGATCCTATCGGATCGCGGGCCTCGAAGCTGTCGGGCGAGGCAGAGTTGGCGGAAGACTTGCGCGCCTCGCAGGCGCGATCAGAGCCGAAAACGCGCGTTCAGCGCGATGAAGCGCGTGGCGACGTCCTGATCGTCTCCGCGGAACCACGTCGCCATCGGACCGAGCGAGCCCACCGCGCTGTAGCGCCACTCCAGGCCGCAGCCCCAATACGTGCCGGCTCCGTCCAGATCGTCGACGAGCGCGTCCGCCGGGCGCTCATCGCGCCAAGCCACGCCGCCGCGGCCCCAGACGCTGAGCGGGAGGAACTCGAGGTCGGCGCTCAAACGCAGGCCCGTGCCGATCACCCAGGCGGAGATGTCGGACTCGACACCCGAGCCGTCGTCGAAGTCGTGCGTGGCCCACTGCGCGTCGACCTCCCAGCTCAGGCGCAGCGGATCGGTGTTGATGTCGTACCCGCCGCCGAGGCGCCAGCCGAACGCGTCCTCGAGTTCGCCGGGCGAGCGGCTGCGCACCTGCACGGCGCCGGCCGAGGCCTCCAACCACTCGCGCGACGCGAGCGGATCGCCCGTGCCTACGCACGAGCCCAACGCGAGCAGCGGCGCCGCGCGCCACAACGCGATCCAGCGATGTGCGCGCTGTCTCACGACTTGGCGCCGCGCCGGCGCAGAACCGCGACGATGTCGAGCTGATCGTCCGGCATCGAGCGCTCGCGCGAGAGGTCGTAGGTGAAGTCGAACGCCGCGGCCAATTCGAAGTCCCGCGCGCGCCGCAGCGTGGCGGCGAACTGTTCCCAGTCGTACGTGCGGAAACTCCACTCGGTCTGGGAGCGTCGCTCGCGCCCCGCTTCGCGCACGCTGAGACGCGAACGCACGCGCTCGAGCCGCGTCGCCGCGTCGGCGGGCCAGCCGCGGATGTTGCAGGTGACCTCGACGCCGTCGCGCGCGCAGTTCCAGCGCTCGTGATTGCAGCGGCGGTCCTCGTACTCGGTCAAGTGCAACCCGATCACGTACAAGCCGCCCGGCCGTAGCGCCGACGCGACGGCGCGCAGATGGCGCTGCACGCTCGCTTCGTCGAGCAGGTACTTGAAGGTGTTCACCAGACAGTGCGCGAGGTCGAACTCGCGCGGCGCCTCGAAGTCCTCCAGGCGCGCCTGGAACAAGTGCGCCTTGCGTCGAGCGCGTGCGAGGCGTTGTCGCGCGAACTCGAGCATCTGCTCGTTCAGATCGAAGCCCCACACGTCGTGTCCGCGCCGCGCCAGCTCGAGCACGAGCCGACCCGAGCCGCACGCTGGCTCGAGGATTCTTCGGCGCCGCCGCGCCTTGGGTCCGTACCGCTCGAGCAGCCCCTCGAGGAACTCGCACTCGCGTTGCTCGTCGCCCGCGAAGACGATGTCGTAGTACAGCGGCGTGTCGTACCAATCGAGCTCGGTGTAAGCGCTCATCGCGTCGCCTCCGCCGTTCAGGCCGCCTGGAACGGCGCGCCGTTGAGGTAGATCTGCGGGCGCTGGCGCAGCGCGAAGCGCCCCTGCAGCAGATCCGCGAACACGCTCATCAGCGGCTCGCAGGCCTCTTCAACCGGCGCGATGCCCTTGATGTGCGCGAGCTCGCGGAACTCGCCCTGGATCCCCAGTTGCGCGATGGCCGCGTCGTACACCCCCACCGCCACGCAGTACGGCCCGCCGGGCTCGTGGTTGTGGTAGTTCAAGATCAACTGCTCCTGGGCCGCCACGGCGTTCTTGAGCAGCACGCCGTAGCGCGGGTGCTGCTCGATGCGCCGCAGGACCTCCTCGAAGAACTCCACGATCTCGCTGTCGCCTTCCATCCCCGTGATTGTAGGAAGGCGGGGCGCGAGCGAGCAGTCGTCCCTGTGTGCGTGAGCCAACTTGCCGTCGGCCCCGCGCGGATCGTTGGTCGGCGACTCCCGACAGAGCTCGCGGAAGATTCGGCTCGCGTGGCGCGACTCACCGACGCGCCGCGGCCGACGGATCGCCAACGACGGGCGACTTCGCGTCCGGATGCGACGCATCGCGTTCCCACGCATCCACGTCTCGAGAAACACCACGAGGCCAGCCGCAGCGCGCGGCTGGCCTCGCGTTCGAGAAGCACGCGACGCGCGCCGGAGTTGGTCCGGGGCGCGCGCAGAGAACTCAGCTCACGGCGTGAAGATGATCTGCAGGCCGTCGGAGAGGTCCGAGGCGCTGCCAGCGCGGAACCAGCACTGGAAGTTCCACAGGTCGCCGGCCTGAATCTGACCGGAGGCCGGCAGCGCGCCGTAGTTCACCGCGGTGTCCAGCGTCGTGCCCGCGCCCGAGTTGGTGAGCGGCAAGCGCGACGAAGGCGAAGCCACGCAGCGCGTGCCCAGGCCGAACGGAGTGCTCTGCTTGGCGGTCGAGTAGAAGAACAGACCGTTGCGACCCACACCCACGTTGCTCGCGTGCAGCCCCAGGTTGTTGGCCGCGATGCTGGACGAGCCGGTCGCGCTGATCTGCGAACCGCTCGCGCCGCTCACGCAGTAGTTCTCGAACGCCGAGCAAGCCGAGCGCACGACTTCGAACGCGTCGACACCCGCTTCGACGATCGACGCAGCTCCGCCGTCGTTCGCGGTGAAGCGCACGCGCATGTCCGACGTGAACGACAGGCCCGCCCCGCTGATGGCGGCGGCAGAGACTTCGTTCGTGCGCCAGCTCGTGCCTCCGTTGTCGGTGTGCGTGGCGATCGCCACCCAGGGACCGGCGAGACCGTTGGCCGACATTTCGACCAGCAGTCGATCGGAGCCGTCGGTGTTGGTCAGGTTCAAGTAGTAGGCGTAGCGCAGCAGCGCCGCGCCGCCCTCGAGATCGAGCGCGGGCGAGGTCAGGCTGACCGCGCCGCCGTCGACGTCGGTGTTGCCGGCCGCGTTCTGCGTGAGCCAGCACCGACCCGAGCCGTCGAAGTCCGCGGCCGGGTCATAGGCCCAGCTCGGATCGTTCACCGGCACGCCGCGCTCCCACTGCCCGGACGAGGCGCCGCTCACCGCAGTCGTCCAGCCGGTGTCGACCTCGAAGTTCTCGTCGCGCAGGCTGACTTCGAAGCCCAGCACGGTCGCCGCGAAGAACGCCGTGGGCGCGCCCGCCGGTTGCGTGAGGACACCACAGGTCGGATTGGCGACGCTGAAGTAGAAGCGCGGCGCATCGCCGCAGCTCGGCGCGGGCAGTTGAGCGCTGAACGTGCTCGACGCGCCCGGCGTCATCGCGACGGGCGTGAACGCGCCGCCGTCGTAGGAGTAGTGCAGCGTGACCGAGCCGGGGACGAAGGCGCCGGCGACTTGCACCGACACCGGCGCGCTCGCTCCGACCGACAACTGCCCAGGGAGCGCCCCGACGATGCTCAGACCCGCTGCGCAGACACCTTGCGGCGTCGAGAGGAAGCCCTGGAGCCCGGAGTGAATCGACGCGGTGCCGTTGTTCGCTCCCCCGCCGCTCGAGCAGCCGCCGTGCGTGTGGATGCCGATGGCGACGCCGCTGGGGTCGTGAATGATCGGCGAACCCGAGTTGCCGCCGGTGGTGTCGGCTTGATAGCTGAGCTGCGTGCCGCTGAACACGGTCCACGGACCAGCGTGCGTCTCCTGCACCTGATTCCACTCGGCGGGCGAGCTGCGCGTGCCGTAGCCGGTGATGCGGATGTTCTGCGAGGAGTTGAACGTCGGCGGCGCAGTCAGCGTGTAGCGCTGGCCCTGCGCCTGGAAGGGAGTCAAACCCGTGCCCGCGTTGGGGAAGCAGCCGAAGTAGGCGTAGTCATTGCCGACTCCCTGGCCGCCGTTCGACTGCGTCGAGCTGTCGTCGACCGCGTACTGGTCCTGCGGAGGCGGATGCTGGAGCGCTCCGCTCGAGGTCGACAGCGGGACGTTGAACTGCAGCACGTCGAGACTGCCCGCTGAGGTCGAGCAGTGGCCGGCCGTGAGCTGGCACGAGTTGCAGTCGTTGATGATCCAGCCGGTGCAGCCGACCGGCAGCAAGCGGCCGGCGCGCGGATCGCTCGACAGGACGCGATCGTCGGTCGCAAAGCAGATCGACTCGGGAGGACCGCCGGCGCTCGTCACCGCGTGGGACAGTTGCACGCGACTCTCTCCCGTCTGCGGAAGCGCGAGCACTTCGACCAGCACGGAGTCGCCGTTGAAGTACGCGCTCGAGCGCTGCCACTGCGCGACGTGGATCGCGTTGAGCTCCTGCACCGCGCCGTCGTAGAGCGAGGTCATCCGCAGGCGCGCGCCCGTGCCGGCGAGCACGTCGCCTGCGAGCGAGACCTCGGAGAAGTACAGCCGCATCCACTCGGCGCCGGCTGAGCTGGCCACGAAGCTCGCGACCACGGCCAGTTGGCCGCCGTCGTTCGCGACCGGCCCGGTGTCGTGCGCGAGGTCCACGACCTGCGAGGGCGGCGTGTCCTGGGCGACGGCCGGGGCGCAGAGCAGTGCAACGGCCAGCGCGAACGCTGCGCGGCGTGAGGAGGGGGTGCTCATGGATGCTGGGGACTCCTGCTGGTGATCCCTGACGGGAGCAGACGGGGTGGAGAGGACGCGGTTGGGGACGAAACCGTCGGGGACCGGCGCCTGGCCCAGCGGGCCGGCCCGATCCCCGGACAAGACTACGACGTTTCGCCCCTCCGCGGGGTTCCCAGAGCATCGGCGCAGGCCGCACTCACGGCTTGCGGCAGCCCGCTCCAACGCAGCGCGCCGGCGCAATCGCACCGGCGCGACTCCTCACTCGGGATTCCGAGGGCGCGCGATTCCGAAGGCGCGCGCTTCCTCGAGCGCTCAGCCCGAGAACGGCTTCTCGGACAGGTGCTCGCGCTTGGCTTCGACGCTCTTCCACTCGTCGGCGTCGTCGAGCGGCTCCTTCTTGGAGGTGATGCCCGGCCACTTCCCGGCGAGGCGCGCGTTGATGTCCTTGTACTCGGCCCACTTCTCGGGGAGATCGTCTTCGCTGAAGATCGCCTCCGTGGGGCACTCGGGGACGCACGCGCCGCAGTCGATGCACTCGTCAGGGTTGATGACGAGGAAGTTCTCGCCCTCGTAGAAGCAGTCGACCGGGCAGACGTCGACACAGTCGGTGTACTTGCACTTGACGCAGGGTTCGGCGACGACGTAGGTCATGGATCGAGGGGTCCTTTCGAGGGCGGCGGATTGTCCACATTCGACCCCGCGCGTAAAGCCCCTCGCCGAACGGAGTCGGGCGCGGAGGCTAGCGACGCGGCGAGGTCCACGGTTCGCGGTTGGAGACGTCCGTGGCGTATTCGACCGCCGTCCACAGCGCCATCGCGCGCGGCAAAACGGCGTAGGAGAACACGAGCACGATGACGACGCCCAGGGCGATGGCCTGCGTCGTCCCGAGGTCCGTGAGGAAGAACAGCGACAGCGCGAGCGCTGCGGCGAAGAGTTCGGTGACGGTCGCGGTCAGGTACATCGCGCCCGTCTGCGCGCCGGCTTCTCGGCGGTACAGCAGCCCGCACTCCGAACAGCGCGCGTGGAGGCGCGCGAAGGACGCGAACAGGGGGCCCTGACCGCACTGCGGACAGCGCTGGGCGAACGCCCGGCGGACGAACAGCAGCCGCCAGCTCAGCGCCTCGCGCTCCTCGGGAGTGAACACGCGGCGATCGTAGCAGCCCGTCGCGGCGCTCCGCGAACGTCGAGCGGAGTCCCCGTACGCGACAGGGCGCAGTGCGCGCCCTCACCAGGCTCAGCGAGCCACGGGGGCGAAGCGCTGCGGCGCGTCGTAGGGCGGCGCGAAGTGGGCGCTCATCACCTCCGCCCCGTCGATTTCCAGCGCGGCTCGACCGCCGGCAGCGGGCGCCAGCACACTGACGCGTCGGCTCTGGGGCGCGACAACCGGTCCGAAGTCCGTGAACAACGCGTCGCCCTCGAGCCGCTGCTGCCCCGCAGCCTCGAGCACGCCATCGCTGTCGAAGCGCAAGATCATCATCGTCCACGGTTGGAGGAAGCGCGGCTCGCCCGTTTCGTCCAGCTCGAAGCGGTAGCGTCCGCACAGCACGCCGCTCGCATCCCACACGAGCAATCGCGGCGCGGCGGCGCGGCGACCGCGCGAGCGAGGCTCCGCCGCGCCTTCCGAGCGGGGCTGGACGGGCGTGCTGGCGAATCCGGCGGGGATCTCGAACTCGACGCGCGCGCGCGGCGACGACAGATCCGCCGGGATCTCGAGCACGACGCGCGCATCGGTTTCCTCGCGCAGGTCGACGAGCATCGATTCCGCGCCCTCGAGGTGCGCGGAACGCAGCGTCAAACGCACGCGCGCGGCCGGCAGACCGCGCACGACCACCTCGCCCTGCTCGGGCATCTCGATGTAGTTGGCCCAGTAGGTCGCGCTGATGGCGCTCGGGAGCGGCGCGCCGCGTTCGTCCGACACGACCAAACGCGCGGGATGGACCGGCGCGCCGCGCAGGTCGCGCGCGAGCACGCTCACGGATCGCTCCGCGGCGAATTCGAACTCGACCTTCGGCTCGTCGCCCTCGCGCCAGCGTCGAATCAGCGGCGCGTAGCCGGGCGCTTGCGCGTACAAGCTCCACAGCCCTTGTTGCGGCAGCGGCAACTCGGCGGAGCCGTCGAAACGCGAGACGAGTGAGAGCACGCCGCCGACAGAATCGCTGCGCGCGGTGACGATGCAGCCCGCGACAGGCGCCCCCGTGCCGAGCGCTCGCGCGCTGAGCTCGAGGCGCGGAAGTTCGAGCGTGGCCCGCTCGAGCACGACTCGGAGCTCCGCCTGGCCGCGTACGTCGTGAAGGCGCGCCGTCGCGAAGCCCGGCGCGCTGACCTCGACGGTCACGCCTTCGTGCGGCAGTCCGCCGAGAGACACGCGTGCATCGACGCCCACCTGCGCGCGCGAGATCTCCAGCAGCGCCGCGGCCAGCTCCGGCGCGATGCGACTCCCGAGAGCTCGCCCGACTTCGCCCAGCGCGGCCACGCTGGCGTCGGGCACGGGCTCGCCGCGCTCGTCCTCGACGCGCACCGTCAGACGGCGTTCCGCTTCGAACTGCAGCACGCGCGTGGTGCGCGCGTCCCCGTTCAGGTCCAGCACGAACCACTGCGTCGCGAACCCGATGGCGCGCGAGCGCACGAAGGCTGAGCGCTCACTCGAGTCGATGAACATCGAGACCTGGCCATCGAGCGCTGCGTGCGGCGTCGAGCGCCCCGACTCGCTGAGCACGCTCACGTCCCCGGCGAGCGCGGCGCCGCGCGCATCGCGCAGCTCGAACACCAGCTCGGTGTCCCGCTCGAGCACGACGGTCTCGTTCCAGTCCGGCCCCGTGACGCGCAGTCCGAACGTGCGGAACCCTTCGAGTTCGAACCCGAGGTTGTGCGCGATCGGCGCCAGCCCGCGGATCTCGAAGCGACCGTCGGCGTCGGTGGTCCAGCTGCTGCGCAAGAGGTTGCGCCACGACAGGACGCTCTCGGAAGCAGCGCGTCCGCCGCCGCGCAGGTCGTGCGTCGAAGTCCGGATGCGCACGCCCGCCAGCGGAGCGCCGCCAGCGTCCACCACACGGCCGCTCGCTAGCCAGCCCTGCTCGAGCCGCAGCTCGAGGTCGGGGTGCGCCCGGTGCTCGCGACTTTGAACGTGCGCGCCGCGCAACAGCGTGCGCTCGCCGTCCTGCGCGTGCACGTAGAACGAGAACGGCAACTCCAGCAGCTCGAACTCGCCGGAGGCGTCACTGATCGCCGAGGTGAGCGGCTCGCTCGGAGCGCCGTTTTCGAGCAACGCCGCGGTCGGCGCAGCCGCCCACACGAGCGCGCCGGCCACCGGACGCGACGCTCCGTCGACGACGCGCCCGCGCGCGGACGAGGCGCGCGCGATGCGCAACTCCACGAACTCGCCCTGCAGCGACAACTCGTCCAACGTGAGTTCGAGCGCGCGACTGACGCGCGACGGCAGCACGCGGATCGAGTCACCCGGCGCGAGCAGCAGCTCCGCGGGCGCGCTTCCCTCGCCATCGCTGATCCAGGCCTGCGGCGGCTCGCTGTCGTTCTGGCGGACGAGCGACGCCTCCAGCCCCGCCGCGGGGCCGTCGTCATCGTCGAACACCAAGCGCACCGCGTAGGCCCGTCGAACCTGCCCGCGCTCGCCAGCGCTCCGCAGCGTCGCCGCTCCGCTCACGTCTCCTGCGGCTTGCGTTTGCGCAACCTGCGGCGCAGGCGCCGCTGGCGCGACCTCGTCGCTGCGCCAGTCGCGAGTCCCCCACAGCAAGGCGGCGACGAGCAACGTGAGCAGCCCGAACGGAAGCGTGAGCGGCGTCAACGACGCGGACGTGCTGGCGCTCGGAAGCGGCAGCTCGCCGAGCGCGAGCGGGAGCAACGCGCTGGTCCACGCGCTGCGGTCGCCGCCGTTGCGGCGGTCGAGGTTTTCACGCAGCAGCGCCAGTCCGCGCTTGAGGCGCGTGCGCACGGTCTCCACCGGCACGCCGAGCCTCGCGGCGACGTCGCGCGGAGGGAGGTCCTCGTAGAAGCGCAGGAGCAACGTCGAGCGGTAGGGCTCGGCGAGCTCGCTCAGCGAATCCACCACCGCGCGTCGCGCGTTCTCGCGAGCGACGATGTCGTCGGTCGACGGCAGTCCCTCGTCGCGCGCCACCCACTGCTCGCGCGCCGCACGTCGGCGGCGGCTGCGATGCTGCTGGCGCGCGTGGTTGCGCACCACCTTGGCCAGCCACGCGCGCACCGCGCCAGCGTCGGCCGGCGGGTGGCGCAGCGCGCTCAGCCAGGTCTCCTGGAGCAGGTCCTCAGCGTCGGCGCCGCTCGAGACGAGCCGCGCCGAGAGCGCCGCCAGGAACTCCGAGTGCTCCAGGAGCAGGTCGGTGGCCGGCAGAGATTGCGGGAGGTCGTCCATGAGGCGCTTTCACCCCCCAGGATGCCATGCCCCGCAAAACAGGTTCAGCGCAGCTTCTCCCAGTACTCCGCGGGCATGTCGTGGGCGATCTTCAGCGCGCCGTTCGCGCCGCCGTACATCGGCTCCTGGACCTTCAGGACCTTGCCGCCGCCCAGGCGCTCGTGCATCTGACGCTCGATCTCAGCGTCCAGGCCGGTGATCTGGCTGCCGCCGCCGCCCAGGAGCACGCGGTTCTTCAGCCGCTCCTGGAACTCCGGGTCGAAGGTGCCGATCAGCTCGCCGATCGCGTCGACCATCGGAGGCACGATCGAGCGGCACGCCTGGCGCACCAGCGCGGTGATGTCGAACGGAGTGGGCTTGCCCTTCACGGGGAAGTTCACCACCACCGCCGGCATGTTGTCGGCGACGTTGGAGTGCTTCTCCTTGATGGACTTGATCATCTGGATCGAGAACTGCGCCTCGGGGTGCTTCTCGCGGATCAGCGCGGCGAGCGTCTCGTCGATGTGGTCGCCGGCGAAGGTGTTGGTGATCTGGTCGGCGTCCTCGGGCATCGTGCCGTGCATGCGGCACAGGTCCGTCGTGCCCGCGCCGATGTCGATGACCAGCGTGTCGTCGAGCATGTCGATGCCGTACGCGACGGAGAACGGCTCGGAGCACAGCATCACGCTGTCGACGTGCTCGCGCGCGGCCTTGAGGATCGCTTCCTTGTTGTTGATCGAGGCCTGCG
>CALKYE010000196.1 GCA_938003765.1 uncultured Planctomycetia bacterium | reverse complement strand
CCCCGCCGGGCGGCTCGTTCACCGTGCGCGTGTGGGATGCTCGCGAGGACGATCCGCGACGCCCGCTCTATATTCGCGAGCGACACGAGAGGAACGAACTCTGGATCGAACCTGCGATGCTCGCGACGTTGCCCGACGCCATCGGTTGGGACGTGCAAGCTTTCGACGCGACTGGACAGGACGTCGGCGCGCCGCGGCGGGCCTACGCCACGCGCTCGCGCTGACCTCCGCTGCGGTCCTCTGGCTGGCGCTGGCCCTTCCGAGGGCCGGCGCCCAGAGCGAGTTCGTCAAGATCGTCGACGGACTCGCCGCGATCGACCTGTCGAGCGACGACTCCGCGGAGCGAGCTCTGCGCGCGTTCGAGTTCCTCCACGCCGAAGAACAGCGAGGAGAAGTCGTCTGGAGCCAGTACGACTGGCGCGTCTACGCCTCGGCGGCCGCGCTCCTGGCGACCGACCCGGTCTGGTCCGCAGCGTTGCCCGAAGCCCCACGGCCGTTGCTCGAACGGCTGGCAGCCGATCCTCGCACGGCTCCCGAGAAGGACCTGCCCGTTCTGCTCGAGACGGTGATCTGCATCCTGCTGCGCGACGAGGGGCGGATCGCTGAGGCCGCCGGACGCACGTTGACGGCGCTGGCCTGCATCCCGATGGGCGCCGACAGTCGCTGCATGTTCTGGACGGAAGTGGCGCGCGACCGCGGAACCCTCGGCGACTACGGCGCCGCACTGGCCGCGCTCGAGAACGCCGAGGCCGAGCTCGATGTTCTGCGCGCCACCACGACGGACGAATTCCTGTCCGCCGTGCACGAGTTCGACCTGCAGTCGGCCCGCATGGCGATCGAGCTCCAACTCGGGCGCCCGGATCGAGCGGCGAGGAGCCTGGCGCGCATCCGCGAGCTGGCGCCGCTCGTCACGGATGAACAGAGCGCTGAACAGTGGCTGCGCGACGAGTGCGACTTCGCCCTGGCGAGCGACGACCTGGAGCGCCTGATCCAACGCCTGGAGTCGCTGCGTGCGAGCGAGGGCCTCGCGCCGCAGGTCGCCGACAGCCTCGGCCGCGCGTACCTGCTGACGCGCAAGGGCGCGCCCGACCGGCTCGAGCGCGCCAGCGAGCTGTTCGAAGAGGTGCTCGCGCACCCGGGTTCGAGCCGCATCGTGAGCGCGCACGCGCGGATCGGTCTGGCGATGGCGCGACGGGAGCAGGGCCGGTTCGACAGCGCCGCCGAGTTGCTCGACCAGGCGCGCAGCGGCGCGAACTCGGTCCTGGAGCTGGAGATCGTCACCGAGCGCGCAGCGTTGGCGATGGAGCGCGGCGAGCCGCACGAGTCGCTGGCCGAGGTCCACCGCGAACTGCTGCGGGGCTTCGAGCGGATCCTGAGGCACTGGGACTCGATCCCGGCGCAGCCCGACGGCGCGGGATTCACCAACTACGTCGAGCGGCGCGCGCCCATCATCGAGCTCTTGCACCTCGAGGTGGCGCTGGACCGGGACAACGGAGCGCAGCGCGCGCTGCAACGCTGGCTGAGCGCCGAAGCGCGCGGAAGCCTCGCGCGAGAGTTCCGCGCGCAACTCCCCGACGAGTCCGAGCTCCGCCAGAGGCTGTTCGGCGCCGGGTCCGGCGCGTTGATCTTCATTCCGGGGCCGCGCCGCAGCGCGCTGTTCGCGCTCGACAGCGGCCGCGTCGAGCTGTTCAACCTGCCCGCGAGCGACACGTGGAACGAAGCGCAGCGCGAGCTCGGGCGACTGCTCGCGACGCCGCCGCACAGCGAGCGCGACCTCGAACGCCGACGTCGCGACTACCGCGCGCTCGCGGACGAACTCGCGCAGTTCCTGCTGCCGCCGCGCGCCCGCGAACGCCTGGCGAGCTGGGAGGAGCTGACCATCGTCGGGCTCGACATGCTCGGCTACCTGCCGTTCGAATGCCTCGCGCTCGACGGAGAGGAGTTGGGGCTGTCCAAGGCCATCAGCTACGCGCCGTCCCTCTTGCTCCAGGGCGAACTCGACCAGCGCTGGCGAGCGAGCGGCGCGACGCCGCGCCAGGGGATGCGCTGGCTCGCTGCTCCGAGTGATCCGACCGACGCTGCGGAGCGCTTCGGCTGGGAGGCGATCGACTGGGACGGCCGGCGCGCCGAACGACTGCGCGAGCTGTGGGGCGATCGAGTCCGCGTCGATCACGGTCCGCAGGCCAACTGGGCCGCGCTCCAGGCGGACTCGGGCGCCGACCTGGCGGTCCTCGAGATCCTCGCGCACGGGTACTACGACGCAACGCAGTCGCCGCCCGCGGGAGTTGCGCTCGCTCCCACTCGCGAGCACGCGGGCTACATCGCGAGCGCCCAGATCGCGGGGCTGAGCGCGCCGCCGATCGTCGCGTTCGCGGTGTGCGGCGCAGCGCGGGGTCCGCTCAGGTCGGGTGACGAAGCCACCGGACACCTGGGCGGCGCCGCGTTGCGCGCTGGAGCGAGCGTCGTGCTCCTCGCGACGCTCGACATCGAGCAAGCGGCGTCCGAGGCGCTGCTCGACACCGCCTACCGCGCCATGGTCAGGGATGGCGCAACGCCAGCGCAGGCGCTGCGCGTCGCGCGTCGGAGCTTGTCAGAGGACGAGGAGACGTCGGACCCGCACTATCGCAACGTGCTGCACTGCGTCGGCCTCGGGCACGCGGCGCTGGTTCAGCAGTCGCGCCCATCGGGAGCGAAGTGGCTCGGCCCAACCGTCGCGCTGATCGCGATCGCCGCGGCGCTCTTCGCACTCTGGCGCCGTCGGTCTGGAGCTACTGAGCTGCGGGAGCGGGCGGCGAGCTCTGGGGACGCTCGCCGATCTTGAACGCCTTCACGCGCCGGGTGCGGGTCATCATCGGCGTCACCGAGAGGTTCTCGGGGGCGATCGTCTGCGTCTCCACGCCGAGTTCGAACTCGACCTCGCTCGCCAGCGCGAGCGCGGCTGCTTCGCTGACCGCGAACGCGAGCAGCGTCGGACAGCCACGCCCCACGACGTCGCCCTGCGCGTTGCGCTCGATCGGGGTCAGGCGCACGCGGTAGACCGAGTCGAACTCGGGCGTGGACTCGTCGAATTCCAACGCGAGGTCCGTCAGCGGCGCGGCGACCTCGAAGCTCTGGCACGCTTCACCGTCCAGCTTCGCGAGCGCGTCCGCCCCGCGCCACACGTCCACGCGCCAGTGCGTCGCGTCCAGGCCCTGCTGCGGCGCCGCCAGCGCGAGGTCGAGCCTCATCGCGACCGCGTCGTACTGCGCATCGAGCACCTCGCAGCGCTGCTGCGCCTCGTCGATCCAGTCGCCCAGGCGGGTCAGGACGCTGCGCGTCGCCTCGATGCCGATCAGCATGTCGAAGTCGCCGTCGTTGTCGAAGTCAGCCACGGCGGGCCAGGCGTGCTGCGCGACCGCCGGAGCGCCGAACGGCTTCTCGGGCAAAGCGAACACGCGCGCCGACGCGGGCGAGACCACGAACGTGGCGCAGGCCGACTGACCGAGGCTGCGCTGGTTCTCGAGCCACAGGAGCGCCTCGCCGTGCGCGGGCGTGATCAAGAGGTCGCCGTCGCCGTCGGCGTCGAAATCCGCGCTCACCAGCGCGTAGGCGTTGAGCGCGCCGAGATCGACTTGCTCGAAGCTGCCGTCCGCGGACAAGGTCCGCAGCCACTGCAGGTGCGGCGGCGCGTAGGCGCTGATCCACGCCAGGCGATCCAGCGCTTGTCCGCTCTGCGACACGCGCGCCAGCGCGCCACCCGCATAGGCGCTGCTCCAGGAGTTGAGCAGGGTCTGATCGTCGTCGTGGACGAACACGCCGGTGTCCGTGAGCACCGCGAGTTCCAGCTCCGCATCCGCATCCCACTGCAGCGCGACGACGTCGCGCACCAACCCGCTCGCAGGCAGGCTCGAGCCGCTCGTCCAGACGCCGGCGATCTGACGCGCCACGAGCACGCTGGAGCGATCCGAGCTGATGCCGAAGACCTCGCTCTCGCCGTCGATGTCGCAGTCGAAGGCGCGCAGCTCGAGCGCGCCCACCCATTCGCCGGCCAGCACGAGTTGCGGGGAGAACGATTCGAGCTCGGCGTCGAACGCGGCCACGCTCAGGCCCGCGTCGGAGGAGAGCGCGATGCGCGCCGAAGCGCCGCGCAGGGCGCACGCGCCGTGAGCTTCACCGGGGATCGAGGTCAGCGCGAACGTCGCGCCAGCGTGGAACAGCACGAAGGCGCGATCACCCTCGAGCCCGAGCGCGTCGAGTTGGCCGTCAGCGTCGAAGTCGCCCCAGTCCGCGCGGCCGAAGGCCCCGCGGTCGAGCAGGGTCGCGTCGACCGCATCGAGCGACGACCAGCCGCCCAGCGACTGCAGCCCACCCTGAGCCGAAGCCGCCTGCGCCGCGCCCAGCGCGACCGTCGCCACCACCGTCCAGCGCATCGAAATCCCCCACCGCATCGGAACCCCCTGAGCTGCCACCCCGATCCCGCGCGCGCGGTCCCACGGCGAGAGCGCGGCGGCGCGGACACCCGTTGGTGTCCACCAAATCGCAATAGTTTCGAGTAGTTCGCATTTGGCGCCGGGCGACCGTCGCGTTTGACTTCCTGATCGCACGGGACACCCGGCCGGACCGGGGCCCGCGGGCGTCAGCGCGCTCCTCGCAGGGGCGCGGCCAGGCGCGCGAGCCCAACATCACCCCGCCGTTCGCGTACTCACCCGCCCCCGGGCGCTGTCGCGGCGTTCGAACTCCGCCGCTCCACCTCGCCACACGTCCCCGCACGGCCGCCCTTCGCGGCGATCTCGCCCCCTATGCCGCCCTCGGTTCACGCGTCGTCCGCGCCCAAGCTCTCCGCCTACGTCGCCCCGCTGGCCGTGCGCGCCGCGGCGCTTTGGATCCTGATCGTGTCCTACATCAAGATGGACCGCGGCTCCCCAGGCGCCTTGCCACTGATCATCCGTGAAAACCCGTTGGGCGAGGACCTGACCTTCAGCCTCACGCTGTCGATCGAGCTGGCCTTCTCGCTCGTCGCGCTGTTCAGCACCCGCATCGGCTGGTGGCTCATGGTCACGTTGCTGGGCGTGTTCCTCACGGTGCTCGCGCACCTGATCTACATCGGCGCGACCAGCTGCGGGTGTTTCGGCGGCGCCATCAAGTTCTCGCCGTACCAGATGCTCGCGGTCGACGGGCCGCTGTTCGTGACGCTCCTGCTCGCGCGCAAGGGGGCCTGGTCATCCAAGGCGCCGACGCGCTGGTTCACCGTCCTGGCGGCGCTGGTCCTCGGCGCCGTCGCGCCCTGGGTCTACATCGACAACGATCCGGTCGCTCCGCCGACCCAGAGCGAAGCACCGGTGATTCAGGCGCCGTCCGCGCCGAGCGGCGATGCAGCTGCGAGCACTGGTGAGGCGCCCGCTGCGCCCGTGAACCAGGCGCCGGGGCCGTGGAAGCTGCCTGACAGCAAGCCGCGCTGGGTCAAGCTGCGCCCCAGCGAGTGGCTCGGCAAATCGATCCACGAGACCGACCTCGGCGTGTGGATGGACACGCGCTCGGTGAGCGACACGGGCAACTGGATCCTCTACCTCGAGACCTGCACGCACTGCCGCGACTTCCTCAACTGGGTCACCGCGTCGTTTGCGAACGACCCGAAGATCTACGTGCTGGTCAAGCTCTCGACCGAGCAAGACGCGGCGGAGGGCATCATCCAGCAGACGCCTCCGCACGAGGCGGGAGCGTTGCCGCCGGACATCCAGTGGGTCGTCGGACCCGAGTTGCCGCCGTGGGAGCTGGTGCTCGAGAACGGCGTCGTGATCGAAGCCATCCACCACGACGTGAACGAGAGCGGCTTGGACAAGCGCAAGACCTGGCGCCTCGAAGGCGGCGTGCCGGTCGAGTCGCAGAACGAGATCCAGTACTGAGCGGGTGCGCCGAACGCGGGCGTCAGCGGCGCGCCCGCGTCACTTGAGCGCGACGAGGTAGCAGAGCCAGGCCTCGCAGTTCTCGCCGCGCGTTCCGCGCCGGAACACGCCGTCGCCCTCGCCCTTGGAGGTCGTGCCCTCGAAGTACGTGTGCACGGCGCTGAATCCTGCGTCCACGAGCGCGTCGCGGATCTCGTTCAAGGTCCAGTAGCGCCAGTGGTAGTCGAAGGCCTTCAACTCCGTCTTGTCCGGGAAGCGGAAGCGGATCTGCGTCACGTACTCGCCAGTGCCGGGGTGATAGCGACGCTGATCCCACACGTACGTGAACCCGCCGCAGCGGCGCGTCTCGACCATCTCCTGCGTCGCTTCCCAACCTCCGTAGAGGTCCAGACAGAAGATGCCGTCGTGCGTCAGACTCTCGCGCGCCTTCTCGAAGTAGCGCACCAGTTCGCTGCGCGCAGTGAAGATCCAATACGAGAAGTTGAATGCCACTCGCAGATCCACCGGACGCGGGCTGGGAGCGCGCACGTCCTTGAGGTGGAATTCGAAGCGCTCGAGCGCGGCCGGAAGCCCCTTCTTCGACTTGGCGCCCTTCGAGGCCCGTTCAGTGCGCGAGAAGTTGTGCTCCAGCCCCCACGCGATCGGCTCGGGATCGATGTCGTAGCCCTCGGCCGTGTGCTCGGGCGACTGCGCGATCCACACCGACGAGAGGTACGCGGTGCCGCAGAAGTCCTCGCGCAGCCTCAGCGCCCGACGACCGCGCTCGCGCTCGAACATGCGCTGAAGGAACGGCACGTCGCCCTCGGGCGACTGCACGGCCTTCTGGTACAGCTCGTACTTGTCGGCCGTCGCCGCGCTGTAGCGGTGACGGACCTTGCGAGCGGACTTGCGGGAGCGCCCCGCAGACTTGGAGCGCGCGGTTCGAGATTGGGCCATGCGCGCACAGTAGCGCGAGGCCTTGCGAGTGGAAGCGCGGAGCCGCGACTGCGCGCGAGCCTTCGAACGCGATGGAATGGCGCTCGCACTTCGCCGCAGCAATCTGCAGCGCAACTCAGGTCAGAGGATCTGACGCTCAGCGCTCCGCCGAGCGTCGCACCAGCAGCTCAGCAGCTCAGAGCACCGCTTCGCGCAGCGCGCGCAGCAACCGCTCGTTGGTCTTGGGATCGCTCACCGTGACCCGGACCGCGCCTTCGATGTGTCGCGGAACACTGACCAGACCGGGAATCAGTCGACGGGCGACCCGGCGCGCGACCTCGGTGGGATGCGAGACTCGCAACAAGATCCAATCGCCGATCGAAGGCATCGGGTGGATCCCCGGAATGGTGGCCAGGCGCGAGTAGAAGCGGTCCTTCTCGTCGATCACGATTCACGCTCCTCGGGTCGGGACACGCGCGAGCGCTCCCGCCGCAAAGTCGACTGCCAATGTTGTCCGGAACTGGCCTGAAGCGGCCCTCCGGGAACACCGGACACAGAACAGCCGAACGCAAGATCCTGCGGACGACAGTGCCCGCCAACCCCTCGTCGGGTCCCTCGGGCGGGGCGTTGCAGCCGGGCGAGCCCCGCCGCATCGGTCGAGCAGGGCGACACTGCGAGCAGCGGGCCCCCACATCCCCGAGCGCTCCGCACCGGGACGGGCGGCACAATAGCTTGCGTTGCTGGGCGCGACAAGCGCCAGTACTTGGGCCTGACACAGGCGGAAGAGCCGATGAGCTCGCGCGGGCAGTGGCGTGCCGTCGCGATCCGCGGTAAGCAGTGCCGCGCCGTGAGCTCACCCACCCCCGCCAGCGACGCGCAGCCCATCGCCCGCCACGCGGGCCGCATCGCCGTGCCCGCCTCGACCTCGAACCTCGGGCCGGGGTTCGACCTGCTGGGGCTCGCGTTCGACCTCTGGCTGCGCGTCGAGATGCGGCCGCGCGCTCCGCTCGCGCCGCGCTTCTCCAGCCTGGAGGGCGAGGCCGCGGCCTGGCCGCGCGACGACTCGAACCTGTTCCTGCGCGCCTTCGACGCGCTCGCTCACGAGCTCCGGATCCCGTCCGAGCCGTTCGAGTTCGCCGTCGCGAGCGAGATTCCGCTGTCGCGTGGACTGGGCAGCTCAGGCGCCGCGATCGTGGCCGGAATCGAGTTGGCCTGCGCCGCCGCGGGAGTCGGGCTCCCGTTGGAGCGCCGGCTGGAGCACGCGCTCGCGCTCGAGGGGCATCCCGACAACGTCTCGCCAGCGCTGCTCGGCGGGTGCGTGCTCGCAGCGCCGCAGCAAGGAGGCGCGCCGCTCATCGTGCGCCAGAGTGTTCATCCCTCGATCGCCTTCGCGGTCGCTTGGCCCTCCGCTCGCCTGACCACCGCGCTCGCGCGCTCGCTGTTGCCCGCTCAGGTGAGCTTCGCGGATGCACGCGAGAATCCCCGCCGGTTGGCGCTGCTCCTCGAAGGACTGCGGAGCGCGGATCCGCGGCTGTTGCGCGCGGGCGTCGAAGATCGGCTGCACGAGCGCTACCGGTTGCCGCACATCCCCGGCGGCGCAGCCGCGCTGGCCGCAGCCTATGAGGCGGGCGCGTGGCTGGCCTGCGTGAGCGGCAGCGGATCGGCGCTGGTCGCCGCGTCGGACGCGGGGCGCATCGAGTCCGTCGCGCAGGCCATGCGCGAACAGCTCGAGCGCGTGAGCCCTCCCGCCGGCGGACGTGTCGTGCGCGTCGTCGAACGCGCCGCGCGAGTCGAGTGACCCGCGCAGCGCCGGCCGCTCAGGCGCCCGCCGACTCGCGCCGGAAGCTGTCCACGAGGGTCAGCGTCTCCTCGATGCAGGAGCTCGCCGCCGCGGCCGAGGCCACGCGCCTCGCGAGCGGCGTGGAGATCTGGCGGGCGCGCGCGATGAACGCGGGCGCCGAGCCGGGCTCGAGGTGGAACTCGCGGAGCCCCAGGCCGATCAGGAAATGCGCGCTCTGCGGCTGCGAGAGCGCGACGCCGAAGGCCGAGAGCGGCTTGCGCAGCTCGTCGCCGATCTCGACCAGCGTGCGCAGCGCGCGCAGCACGATCGGGTGCAGCGACTCGAAGTAGCGCTTGAGCTCCGGGTTGTCGCGGTCGGCCGCCAAGAGGTGCTGAGTCAGTCCGTCGAGCGCCACCACGAGGAAGTCCGCCTCGCGGGCGAGGTCGCGCGCACCGAGCAGGGCCGCCGGCGTTTCGATGACCGCGCCGACCGCGGTGCGCGCCGCGTGAGCGACGCCGCGCTTGCGCAGCTCGAGGCGCTCCTCGAACAGACACTCCTTGACGCGCCGCAGCTCGGCCACGTCGCACACGAACGGCACCGCGATGCGCGCGTCGCCGCCGGCGCCAGCGCGCAGGATCGCTTCGAGCTGGCGGCGCAGCACGAGCTCGCGCGAGAGCAACGCCCGCACGCCCGCGCGCCCCATCGAAGGGTTGGGTTCGCGCTGCGGGTGCAGGTAGTCGAGTCCGAGCCCCGAGTCGGCGTCGAGCAGACGGAACGTGACCGGTCCGCCGGCGGCCGCGGCGATCACCGCGGCGTAGTGCTGCGCCAACGCGTCCGCCGACGGCGGAGTCTTGTCGAGCAGGTACAGGAGCTCGGTTCGATACAGGCCGACCCCGCGCAGGCCGAGGTCCGTCAGTTGCCCGACCTCCGGGAGACTGCCGCAGCAGCCGCTGATCTCGAGCGCCTCGCCGTCGTGGGTGCGCGGCCGCTCCAGCGCGGGGGTGTGGAGCACGGTGGGCTGACGCTCGGGCGAGCGGTACTGCGCGCGCACGAGCTCGTCGGGATTGACGAGCGCCACGGCTTCGCTCGCGTCGAGGATCACGAAGTCGCCTTCGTGGACCTGCTCGAGCAGTCCGGGCACGGCCGTCAGCGTCGGGATGCGCAGCGAGCGCGCGAGGATCGCCGCATGGCTGGCGAGCGAACCCGCTTCCGTCAGCACGCCGAGAACCGGCTCGCCCTGCGCGTTGAACATGTCGACGATCGACAGCTCCTTCGCGGCCAGGATGTACTCCTGCGAGCGGACGACGCGCACTTCGTTGGCCGACGCGTCGCGCTCGAGGTGGCGCAGGACGCGGATGCCGACGTCGCGCAGGTCCACCGCGCGTTCGCGCAGCGTCGGGTCCTGCACGAGCTTGAAGATCCGATCGAAGTCGCCGATCACCTTGGCGATGGCGGCCTCGAGGCGGAGCTGCTCGCCCAGGATCAGTCCTTCGACGTCGGCGATGAAGACCGAGTCCTTCAGGTACGCCAGGTGCACGTCGAGGATGCGCGCCTCGTGCGGCGGAACCTGCCCTGCGATCTTGGACTTGAGCGCCGTCAACTGCGCGCGCGAAGCCTGCAGCGCGTTGTGGAAGTGATTGAGCTCCGCTTCGACCGCGTCGCGGGCCACGCGCTCGAGCTGCGCGTTCGAGAGCTCGTAGTCCTTGCGGTGGATCACGCCCGTCGCAAGTCCGGGCGAAACCGAGACTCCGCGCAGGGTGAGCGTCGGCGCGCTCGCGCTCGGCGGGGTCGCGGGCGCGTCCTGGGAGGTCGGTGAGCCGCCGGAGGGCGCGCTTTCGCTGGGGGTCGAGGCTTCCACGGGCGAGCCATCCTAGACACGCACGTCGCGCGCTGCGAACACCGGCGCCGAACGCAACGCGGCGCAGCGGGTACCATCCCGGCTTCGCCCGCCGCACCGGCGCGGCACGAGGCACGAGCACATGCGCAGCGCGACGAAGCGGGGTTTTCCGGCCGTAACCAGAGCTCTCGGCGTGATCGCCCTTGCGGCGGCGCCGCTGTGGGCGCAGGCCGGAACAGTCGTCGAGGCCCCGCCCAAGCCGATCGCCGGCGCGAACTTCGCCGAGCAACCGCTGTGGAAGGCGCGCAAGCCCGACGAGTTGTTCGCGATCGAACGCGTGATCGACGGCGACACGCTGCACATCCGCCGCAACGGAGAGCTGCAGAAGCTGCGCCTGCTCTCGGTCGACACCGAGGAGAAGTTCTCGACCAACACCGGCGACGCCAGCAAGCCCTCGACCGTGTTCGGCGAGGAGTGCGCGCAGTGGGCCATGGCCTTCTTCCGCCCCACTCCCGAGCGCCCCGACGCCGATCGCATCGGCCTGGTGTTCCCCGGCGGCGCCGAGGAGCGCGACGTGTACGGACGCGTGCTGTGCTACGCGATCCTGCCCGACGGCCGCAACTTCAACCTGCTGCTCGTCGAGCTCGGCAAGAGCCCGTACTTCAACAAGTACGGCAACAGCGAGCTGTGCCACGAAGCCTTCGTGGCCGCGCAGAAGCGCGCGCAGGAGCAGCGCCTGGGCATCTGGGATCCCAACACGAACAAGCCCAAGAGCGAGGGCGCGCCCGCGGCGGAACGACCCTACGCGCGGCTCATGCCGTGGTGGGACGCGCGCGCCGCGGCGGTCGACGAGTACCGCAAGAAGCGCAAGGAGCACCCGGACGACGTCGCGGGCGCGGAGCACCCCGGTGAACTCGCGCGCGCCGAGCAGCGCGGCGCCAAGGGCGCGCAAGTCGAGGTCTTCGGTTCGATCGACCGCCTGTTCGACGAGAGCGACGGCTCGCTCACCGTGCTGATGCGTTCCGGCGCGAAGAACGACGCTCTGCGCGTGCGCATCGCCGCCGCGGACAAGTCGAAGTTCGCCGCGCTCGAGCTCGACAAGCGCAACGACGAGGGGCGCCAGAACTACCTGTGGGTGCGCGGCAAGGTCGCGCGCGGCGAGCGCGGGTACGAGATCAAGTGCTCCGACCCGGCGGCGTTCCGCACGGCCGGTCCCGAAGTCGCTGCAGCGCCCGCGAAGTAGCGCGCGCCCGACGCGTCAACGCGCGAGCGCCTGTTCGCGCAGCGCGAGCAGCTCGGCCGGCAGCGGGGCTTCGATCGAGAGCTGCGCGCCCGTGCGCGGATGCGTGAACTCGAGCTTCCAGGCGTGCAGCGCGACGCGCGGATAGCGGAAGGGATCCTCCTTGCCGCGCGCGTACTTGCGCTCGCCCACCAGCGGCCAGCCCGAGTGCGCGAAGTGCAGGCGGATCTGGTTGTAGCGGCCGGTCACGAGCTCGACCTCGACCTCGTTCGCGCGCAGGCCGCGCGCCAACACGCGGTAGCGCGTGAGCGCGCTCTTGCCCGCCGCCGAGACGCGCGCCAGCCCGCGCTCCTCCGCGATCGGGTACTTGATCTCGCCGCTGTCGCGCTTGGGCCCCATCAGCGCGAGCGCCCAGTACAGCTTGCGCAGCGCGCGCTCGCGGAACAGCTCCTCCAACGCCTCGCGCGTCGACGCGTCGAAGGCGCACAGCAACGCGCCGGACACGTCGCGGTCGAGCCGGTGAACGGGCGTCGCGCGCAAGCCCAGTTCGGCCAGCGCGTCCAGGAGCGTCGGGCCCTGCTCGCGCGGAGCGGCGGTCGAGAGCATGCCGGCCGGCTTGGAGACCACGAGCAAGTGCTCGTCGCGGTGAAGGATCTCCAACTTTGCAGCCATGGCCTGGGGGGCGCGGGATTGTAGGGACAGGCTCCCTAGAATCCCCGCCCCATGCGACGCGTCCTCACTGCAGCGGTCACCTTCACCCTCGCGCTCCACGCCTGTCGGGCGCCGTCCTCCGAGCGCAGCGCGCAGTCCGCGGCCGCAGAACCGGTGAACGCCAGCGCTCCGGCGCTCGACGTCGCCGACTGGCGCGAGACGGTCGACGGACTGATCTCCGATGCGCTCGCCAAAGGCCGCTCGTACGAGCTGCTCAGCGAACTGTGCCGCGTCGCGCCGCTGCGGCTGTCGGGCTCGAAGGGCGCCGAACGCGCGGTGGCCTGGGCCGAAGCGACGATGCGCGAGATCGGACTGGAGAACGTGCGCCTGGAGCCGTGCATGGTGCCCCACTGGGAGCGCGGTTCGGTCGAACGGCTGGAGATGCGCGAGCTCGACGCGCGCGAGAACCTGCGCATCCTCGCGCTCGGCGGCAGCGTGGCGACGCCGCCCGGCGGACTGCGCGCGGGCGTGATCGAAGTGAAGAGCTTCGAGGAGCTCGAGCGCCGCGCCGACGAAGCGCGCGGCAAGTTCGTGTTCTTCAACCGGCCGATGGATCCTGCGAACCACGACTGTTTCGCGGCCTACGGCGGCGCCGTCGACCAGCGCTCGGCGGGAGCGATGCGCGCAGCGCGCGCGGGGGCGGTCGGCGCGATCGTGCGCTCGATGACCATGCGCCTCGACGACTCGCCGCACACCGGAGCGATGAACTACGACGCCAACGGGCCGCGCATCCCGGCGGTGGCGATCAGCACGCTCGGCGCCGAGCGGCTCTCGCAACGCATCGCCGCGGGCGAGCTCTTCGAACTCGAGCTCGAACTCGACTGCCGCACGCTGCCCGACGCGCGCTCGTACAACGTGGTGGGCGAGATCGTGGGCCGCGAGGCGCCGCACGAGATCGTGGTCGTCGGCGGGCACCTCGACGCCTGGGACGTGGGCCACGGCGCGCACGACGACGGAGCGGGCTGCGTGCACGCGCTCGAGGCGGCGCGCTTGATCCTCGCGCGCGGGCTGCGGCCGCGACGCACGATCCGCGTCGTGATGTTCATGAACGAGGAGAACGGCACGCGCGGCGCTCGCGCGTACTACGCCGACCACGCGAGCGAGATGGAGCACCACGTGCTCGCGCTCGAATCCGACGCCGGCGGTTTCACGCCGCGCGGCTTCTCGACGGACGCGCAATCGAACTCCCTGGAGAACTTGAAGTCGATCGGCGAGCTCGTCGCGCGCACCGGTGCGAACAACGTGTACGCAGGCTGGGGCGGCGTCGACATCGCGCCGATGGCCGCGAGCGGCGTGGTGCTCGTCGGCTACCGCCCCGACGACGAGCGCTACTTCGACCACCACCACTCCGAGCGCGACACGATCGACCAGGTGCACCCGCGCGAGCTCGCTCACGGCGCGGGCGCGATCGCGGGCCTGATCTACGTCGTCGCCGATCTGCCCGAGCGCCTCGCGCGCAACCCGCTCAAGGCGCCGGCCGCGCGCTGAGCGACTGCTTCCTGAAAGGTTCGCGCTGCGCGAGGGATTCAGGGGTAGCAGCGACCGAACGAAGTTCTCTGCGCGGTCGAATGCCGCGCTGGAGCCTCAAGTCGCCGGGAGCTCTTCGCCGGGATTGACGAAGCGCTCGCGCTCGAAGGCGTGCTGGCGATCGTGCAACTCGCGGTAGCGGCCGCCCAGCGCGTAGAGCTCGGCGTGCGCGCCGCGCTCGACGATGCGGCCGCCCTCGAGCACCAGGATCTGATCCGCGGCGCGGATGGTCGACAGCCGGTGCGCGATCACGAAGCTCGTGCACGAGTTGCGCAGCGCGGCGAGGCCCTCCTGGATGAGCGCTTCGCTCTCGCTGTCGAGACTTGAGGTCGCCTCGTCGAGGATCAGGATGCGCGGCCGGGCCAGCAGCGCGCGCGCGATCGCCACGCGCTGCCGCTGACCGCCGGAGAGCTTCACGCCGCGCTCGCCCACGAGCGTGTCGAGCCCCTTCTCGAAGCGCTCGACGAACTCGTCGCAGCGCGCGGTGCGGCAGGCGGCCTCGATCTCTTCGCGCGTCGCGTCGGGGCGTGAGAAGGAGACGTTCTCGGCGATCGTGCCGTCGAACAGGAAGCTCTCCTGCAGCACCACGCCCAGGTGTGAACGCCACTCGCGCAGCTTGAGACCGGCGAGATCGCGGCCGTCGACGAGCACGCGGCCGCTCGTCGGTCGATGGAACGCCATCACGAGGCTGACGAGCGTGCTCTTGCCCGATCCGCTCGAGCCGACCAGCGCGGTGGTCGAACCGACGGGCGCGACGAGCGAGACCTGCTGCAGCACCGGCCGTCCGGGCTCGTACTCGAACGAGACGTTCTCGAAGGCGACTTCGCCGCGCACGCTCGGGCAGGGCTCGCGCGCGTCGTCGCCCGCGTCCTCGGCGCTGACCGAGCGGATCTCGCGGATGCGGTCGAGGCCGGCGAAGGCCTCGGTGATCTGCGTGCCGATCGAAGCGATCTGCACCACCGGACCGACCACGAGTCCGATGTACACCAGGTACATCACGAACTCGCCCATGCTCATCTCGCCGGCGAGGATCGCGCGTCCGCCGAACCAGGTCAGCAGCACTCCGATCACTCCGACGATCGCGATCGATACCGCAGTCGTCGCCGACACGCCGGTCATCGAGCGGCGGATGTTGTCGAACAGGCGGTCGACCGCGGCCTGGAAGGTGCGCTCCTCCTGCGTCTCCGCCGTGTAGGCCTTGACCACGCGCACGCCGCCGAGCGTCTGGTTGAGCCGGCCGGTGATCTCGCCCTGGATCTTCCCGCGCTCGCGGAACAACGGCCGCAGCACCTTGAACGCGCGCGCCATCGCGCCGCCGAACAGCGCCAGCACGGCGAGGATGCCGAGCGTGAGCTTCCAGTTGAGGTACAGCAGCACGCCGACGCCGATCGCCGCCGTGACCAGGCCGCCGATCAACTCGACGATGCCCGTGCCGACCAGATTCCGCACGCCCTCGGCGTCGGTCATGATGCGCGAGATGAGCACGCCGGTCTGCGTCGAGTCGTAGTAGCCGACCGGCAGCCTTCCGACGTGGGCCTGCACGGCCTTGCGCATGTCGTTGATCGCGCGCTGCGCCGCGACGCCGAGCACCTGGCTCAGCGCGAAGCCCGTCGCGGCCTGCACGAGCGTCGCGACGCCGCCCGCGAGCGCGAGCGGACCGAGCAGCGCGGCGTTCCCCTGGCCGATGACTTCGTCGATGAGGAACTTCGAGCTGGTGGGCAGCACCAGCGCGCACAGTCGATTGACGAGCAGCAGCGCCAGTCCCAGCGACAGGCGCCGGCGATGCAGGTAGACGAGCGCGCGCGCCTCGCGCCACGACTCGGAGAGAGACGGCCCTGACTTCGCCGCGGGCGCGGCGCCTGTGGAGCTCACTTGGGCCACCGCGCGGGGCTCTCGCTCACTGCGCCGCCAGTCGCCGCTCGCGGATGGCGCGGAACTCTGCGCCCTCACTCCAGGTCGGCCAAGGCGCCGAGCCCGCGAGATCCGCCCCGACGCGATAGAACAGGCGCAGGTCGTCGATCGCGCCGCTCAGGTCCCACTCGGCGTAGATCTCGTCGGAGGGCTTGTGGTAGTCGTTCGCGGTGTACTCGTCGCGCACGCGCTGGCCCCAGCCTGCGGGCCGGTCGAGGTAATCCATGCCGCTGCCCGCGTGCAGTCCGGGCACGCCGAGCTTGGCGAACGAGAAGTGGTCGGAGCGGTAGAAGAAGCCCTTCTCCGGCTCGTCGTCGGGCAGCACCACGCGCCCGAGCGCTTGCGCGTGCTTGGCGAGCACGTCGTGCAGCGTCGAGTTGCCCATCCCCACGCTGATCACGTCGCGCGTGCGGCCCCACACGTTGAGCGCGTCCATGTTGATCACGGCGAGCGTCTTCTCGAGCGAGTACAGCGGGTTCGCGGCGTACCACTTCGATCCGAGCAGGCCCTTCTCCTCGGCGGTCACCGCGAGCAGCAGCACCGTGCGCTCCGGCCGCGCGCGCGCGAAGGCTTGCGCGATCTCGACCAGACCGGACGTCCCCGATGCGTTGTCGACTGCGCCGTTGTAGATGCCGTCGCCCGACTTGGTCGTGTCGTTGCCCAGGTGATCCCAGTGCGCGGTGTAGACCACGTACTCGTCCGGGCGCTTCGAGCCCGTGATCTTGGCGATGACGTTGCGCGAGTCGACCTTGCGCAGCGTGTTGTCGACGCTCAGCTTCGCGCGCACTCCGCCCAGTTCGCGGGGCCGGAACTCGCGCGAGAGCGCCGCGCGCTTGGCCTCGTCGAAGTCGGCGCCGGCCGACTGGAACAGCTCGCGCGCGATCGCCTCGCGCACCCAGCCCTCGACTTGCAGCGCCGGCGCATCGCCCGTGCGCGCGATGTCGAAGTTCTCGCGCCCCCAGCTCCCCGACACCACTTCGTAGGGATAGCCAGCCGGGCCCGTCTCGTGCACCAGGATCGCCGCCGCCGCGCCCTTGGCCGCCGCGATCTCGTACTTGTAGGTCCAGCGGCCGTAGTAGGTCATCGCGCGGCCGCCGAACATCGACTCGTCGAGCTTCGTCGGATCGGCGGCGTCGGGAAGCGGCGGATCGTTGACGAGCATCACGAGCACCTTGCCCTTGACGTCGACGCCCTTGTAGTCGTCCCAGCCGAACTCCGGCGCCTCCACGCCGTAGCCCACGAACACCAGCGGCGCGTCGACCGAGACGCTCGGCGTCTGGGTGCGCGAGACCGCGACGTAGTCGTCGGGGAAGCGCAGCGCGCGCTCACCGCTGCGGGTGATCCACGCCGCGCTCGACGCGGCCTTGAACCCGACGAGCGGCACGCGCTGCACGAAGGTTCCGTCGGGATTGCCCGGCTCGGCGCCGGCGGCGCGGAACTCCTCGATCAAGTGCTGCACCGTCAGCTCTTCGCCCGGTGAGCCGGGCGCGCGGCCCTCGAAGCGATCGGAGGAGAGCACCGCGATCCGGCGCAGCAGCTCGGCGGCGTCGATCTCGCCTTCGGCTGCGCTCGAATCGGCGCGCACGCCGCTCTCCACGGCGCTCTCGGCGCGCGTGCTCGACGCATCGCTCGCGCAGGCGCAGATCGAAGTCAGCGCCGCAGCCGCGGCCCACAGGGAGAGAGGCAGATCTCGTCGTGTCGTCATCGTGGTCTCGTCGAAACGCTTTGGTCGTGTAGCGGTGAAGGCGCGGCGGCTGGGGCGCAGCTCACAGGAGCGGAAGCGTGTGCTTGCGGCCCTTGTTGCGTTCAGCGAGCCACTGACGCAGCGGTTCGAAGTACTCGAGCATCGGCGCCGCGCTGAGGTCCGAGCCCGTCTTCTCCTTCAAGAGCGCGCGCCAGTCGACGCTCGCTCCGGGCGTCATGATCGAGCCGAGGAACTCGCCGACGCGCTTCTCTCCGTAGTAGCAGGTGTTGCGCGGATCCTGCTCGAGGATGTTGCGCGCGATGTGGTCGTGGAGCTGGAACAGCAGCACGAACGAGAGCGCGTAGTCGTAGTAGCCGGCCGGGTCGTCGTTGATGTGCGTCTTGGTCGCCGCGTCGCAGAACTCCTCGCCGCGCTGCGCGGGCGGAGCGATGCCCTGATAGCGGGCCGCGAGCTCCCACCAGCGCGCGTTCCAGCGCCCGGGCGCGAGTTCGTCGTGGTAGAGCTCCTTCTCGAAGAAGAACATCGTCCCCGTCGACCAGGGGATGAACACGACGTAGTTGAGCGCTTCCTTGAGGAGCAACTGCATCGGGTCGGCGCCATCGCCGGGCGACAGGCCGATGCGCTCGACGAACTTGGGCTGCATCGCGGCGAGCCCCATCAGCGAGCCGATCGCCTCGTGGTACGCGCGGTTCGCGCCTTCGCGCAAGAGCGGCGGAACCTGCGGGTTGGTGTAGCAGAGGTAGTAGTAGATGTGCCCCAGCTCGTGGTGCGTCGTCTCGTACCACTCGGTGTTCGGCTCGACGCTCATCAGCGAGCGCACGTCGCGGTCGAGGTCCATGTGCCAGGCGGACGCATGCGTGTTCTTCTTCCAGGTCGCGTCGGGCGGCGCCGGGTAGAGCGACGACTTGTCCCAGAACACCTGCGGCAGCGCCTCGAAGCCCAGGCTCTCGTAGAAGTCCTCGGCCTGACGCACGAGCCACTCGGGCGACTTCGACGCGAGCTGCGCGTCGAGATCGAAGCCGGCGACGTCGACGAGCGAGGACCAGTCCTGGCCCCAGCGGTTCGGCAGCCAGTGCGCGGGGATCAGGTCGGGCACGGGTTGGCCGTAGCGCGCGGCGAGTTCGTAGCGCGTCCAGGTGTGCAGCTCGCGGAACAGCGGACGCAGCTCGCGGTTGATGCGCTCGATGGTCGCGCTCATCTCCTCGGTGCTCATCCCGTACTCGCTGACCATGTAGGAGAAGTAGTCGCGGTAGCCGAGCGCTCGCACGACCTCGTTGCGCAAGCCGCGCAGCTCGACCAGCCCCGGCCGCAGCCCGATCCCGACCTCCTTGGAGCTCTCCCAGATCTTGCGGCGGCGCGCGAGGTCCTTCTCGCTGCGCAGCCCCTGGTCGATCGCGTTGGGCGTGAGCTCGGCGCCGTCGAGCGTGAAGGTGAAGCCGTAGAGCTTCTTGTTCTGCTCGGTCTCGGCCGCGATGCGGCGCTTGACGACGTCGGGCACGGTCTGCGGACCGGACGCGGCGCGGAACAGCACGCTCTCGAGCTGTCGGCGCTGCGCATCGCGGAGCAATTCCTCGCGAGCGAGGAGCTGACGCGCCCGCTCGATGTTCTCCACCGAGCCGGTGAACGCCGCCAACGCTTCGTCGGCGGCGCGCTGGCGCTCCTGGTTGGTGTCGTCGCCCTCGACGATGCGCGTGTTCGAAGCCCACTGCGCCTCGCTCGCATCGCGGTACAGCGCGACGAAGCGCTCGGTGTACGCGCCGAGGAACTGCTCCGCCTCGGCTCGCGCGCGCGCCGACTCCTCGGCGCTGGGAGCGGACTGGCAGGCCACCAACAGGAACGTCGCCGCGGAGGCGAAGCGGATCGAGGAGCTCATGCGCCGGACTGTAGCGGGCCCGACGACGCTTGCCGAGCTAGGGCAGGCCAGCTACAAGCGCAGCGAGAGTGTTCGAGATCCCGTCCTCGCCCGTCGCTTCCGGTCGCGACGCTCACGCCGAGCCGCGGCCCTGGGTTCGACGAGCACGGCTGCTCGCACTCGCGCTCGCCGTCGCGCTTCTCTCGGCGTTGCCGTTCCACGCGAGCCTGGATTTCTACTTCCTGAGCTGGGACGACGACGTCAACTTCGCTCCGGCCGAGCTGCGCGCGCTGGACGCGGCGAGTCTGCGCTGGATGTGGAGCAACTTTCACGTCGGCCACTACGCGCCGCTGACCTGGATGAGTTGCGCGTTCGACTTCGTGCGCGGCGGCGACGCTCCGGCTCGCGCGCTGCACGAGACGAATCTGGCGCTGCACGGCGCGACAGCGGCGACGCTGTTCGCGGCCCTCCACGTCCTGCTTGCAATGAGCGGCGTCGGCTGGCGAGCACGGACAAGCTGCGCAGCGATCGCCGCCGTCGCATGGGGCGTTCACCCATTGCGCGCCGAGTCGGTGGCGTGGCTCACCGAGCGACGCGACGTGCTCTCGGGACTGTTCTACGCGCTCTCGACGTTGACCTGGCTGCTCAGCCTCCGCGTCGGAGCACGTCGCGCCGCGTGGCTCGTCCTCTCGCTCCTCAGTTTCGCTGCGGCGCTCTTGTCGAAGGTGAGCGGTGTCGGGCTGCCGCTCGTGCTGCTCGCGCTCGACGCCTGGCCGCTCGGACGATGGCGGAGCGCGCCGCGCGCCGCACTGCTCGAGAAGCTCCCCTACTTCGCACTCGCGCTGGGCGGCGCGGCGCTCGGCGTGCTCGGCCAACGCGAGAGCACTCAGGTGCTGGCCAGCGCAGATCAACTCGGCGTGCTCGCGCGCGCGGCGATCGCGGCGCATGCGAGCGTGTTCTACGTGCTCAAGTCGCTGGTCCCCACGGGACTGAGTCCGCTGTACGAACTGCCGCAGACGATCGACGTGTCGCAGGCGCGCTTCGCGGCGCCATTAGCGGCGCTCGGACTCGGCGCAGCAGCGCTCTACGCGGCGCGGCGCGCGTTTGCGGCGAAAGCCGTCGCCGTTGCGCTCGCGGCGTACCTGCTGTTGCTCGCGCCGGTGAGCGGACTGGCGCACGCCGGGCGTCAGCTCGCCGCCGATCGCTACAGCTACTTGCCGAGCTTCGCGCTCGCCGGCCTGCTCGCAGCCGCGTTGGCGCGCCTGCCGTCGAAGGTCGCGCTCGCGCCGAGCGTCGTGATCCTCGTGCTGCTCGCGCGCGCCGCCGAGCTGCAGACCGGGATCTGGCGCGACACCACGACGCTCTTCGAGCGCGCGGTCGCGATCGAGCCGGAGAGCTACTGGGCGAACCACAAGCTCGGAGTCCTCTACCACCAGGCCGGTCGCTTCGATGAAGCGCTCGAGCGCTACAACGCTGCGCTCGCGGCGCGGCCGACGCGCGACAACGCCGAGGCGCACTACGATCGAGCGCTGACTTGGCTGGCGCTGGGCAAGCTCGTCGAGGCGCGCGCGGATCTCGAGGCGGCGCTGCGCGCTCAGCCTGGTCACGTCGGCGCGCACGTCGTGCTCAACGACCTCGACCGCAGCGAACGACGCCCCGATGCGGCGCGTGCGCGACTGACCCGCGCCTTCGAGGCGGCCCCGAGCGCCGAACTCGCCGTCCAACGCGCGAACCTCGAACTCGAGTTGCAGCAGCCCGCCGCGGCGCTGGAGTGGGCGCAGCGGATCGCGAGCGCCTGGCCCGCCGATCCGCGCGGCCCCAAGCTCGCCGGAATGGCGTGCTTGCACCTGGGACGCTTCGCAGAGGCCGAGAAGGCCTTGCGCGCCGCGCTCGCGCTCGAGCGCACGCCGGCCACGCTCTACAACCTCGCGATCGCGCTCGAACGCCAGGGACGGCTCGACGAAGCGCGCCAGGTGTTGGGCCAGGTGCTCGAGCTGGACCCCGGAAACGATCGCGCGCGGGCCAAGCTCGGGCAGCTCTGAGGCGCGGACGGGCCTCAAGAAGGCCGGCGCGAGCGCCCGAAAGGCCCCAGGTCTCGCGCGGCGAATCGCTCCCGCGCCCACCGCACCCCACCGGGCCTCGCAGCCCGCACGAGCAACGCTTCATGGCTTGGATCGACGAGCTGTTCAAGAAGATGGTCGAGAGCGGCGCCTCCGACCTGCACATGACCTCCGGCATGCGTCCCTGCTTCCGTGCGAGCGGCGACATCGTGCCTGTTCCGGACTGCCCGGAGCTCTCGGCCGAGCGCATGAAGGAAGTGCTCTACGAGATCTGCCCGGAGCGCAATCGCGTCGAGTTCGAAGAGACCAACGACAGCGACTTCGCCTACGAGATCGTCGGGCTCGCGCGCTTCCGCGCCAACCTGTTCCGCGATCGCAACGGCCCGGGCGCGGTGTTCCGCCAGATCCCGAGCGAAGTGCTCACGGCGCAGCAGCTCAACCTGCCCAAGGCCGTGCTCGACCTGTGCATGCTGTCGAAGGGTCTGGTCGTCGTCACCGGACCGACCGGCAGCGGCAAGTCGACCACGCTCGCGGCGATGATCGACCACATCAACAAGACGCGCTCGGACCACATCATCACGATCGAGGACCCGATCGAGTTCGTGCACCGTCAGCAGCGCTGCCTGATCAACCAGCGCGAAGTGCACCGCCACACCTCGAGCTTCAAGCGTGCGCTGCGCGCGGCGCTGCGCGAGGACCCCGACATCGTGCTCGTGGGCGAAATGCGCGACCTCGAGACGATCGAGATCGCGATCGAGACCGCGGAGACCGGACACCTGGTGTTCGGCACGTTGCACACCAACACCGCGCCCTCGACCGTCGACCGCATCATCGACCAGTTCCCCGCCGACCGTCAGAACCAGATCCGCACGATGCTCTCGAGCTCGCTCAAGGGCGTCGTCGCGCAGACGCTGTGCAAGAAGAAGCCCAAGGGCCGCGCCGCCGCGCTCGAGGTGCTGATCGTCAACACCGCCGTCGCCGCGAACATCCGCGAAGGCAAGACGCACGGGATCGTGTCGGCCATGCAGATCGGCGGCAAGCTGGGCATGCGCCTGCTGAACGACTCGCTGCTCGACCTGGTGAAGTCGGGCGCCGTCGATCCGGCCGAGGCCTACATCAAGGCCGTCAACAAGGAAGACCTCGCCTCGAAGTTCCAGGCCAACGGCATCGCGTTCGATCTGTCCGCGCTGAGCGAGGGCGGCGAGCCGACGCAGAGCAAGGCGCCCGCACCCGCGACACCCGCGCCTCGGACGGCGTCGCAACCGCAAGCGCCCGCGGCGCCGATGCCGGGGCTGCAAGTGGTGCAGCGCACCGCGCCGCCCGCTCCGCAGGCGACACCCGCCGCTGCGCCGACGCCCGCTCCGCGCGCGCCGATCCCGCAGCCGCCCGCGCCCGAGAAGGCCGCTGAGAAGCCGCCGGAGAAGGCCGGGGCCGCGCCGAAGGGCTGGGTCGATCCGTTCGAGCAGTTCAAGCGCCAACGTCCGAGCTGAGGCGCGGCGCCGCCGCTGCGATTCTGAGGAGCACTCGGGATCGCCCGAGTCCAACTCATCGTCCCACGCTGCGCGGGACGCGGCCGCCACGCCGCGCCCGCGCAGCGTGTCTTTCGCTCGGTGCGACTGCGCTCACGGCGCGCAGGTCGACGAGAGCTCGCACGCCAGGTCTGCACACGCATCGAGCGCAATTCGACGCGAGTGTGCGCGCATCGAGTTCACGCGAACACGTCGTCACGAGTTGCTGCTGTTGAGCATCACGCACGCAGCGACATTCGTGCGCACGGCGCGTCGCGAGTTCGCTGACGCAAGCTCGATGTCGTGAATTCGCCGTCGAGAGTCCCTTCAGCGCGTTCGAGCCCGTGCAGCGCGCCGCGCAGCGACGATTCCGTCATGTGCGCTCGATGAACGGACTTTCAAGCGGGATTCCGCCCCACGCTCGATCGAATGCCCTACAGCAATTCTTTCGAGCGCGCGTCGCATCCAGCGGGGCGCGCGCTGGCGTGAGTCGCCGCTGGCAACCCTCCGAGGCTTCCGCCATGAACTACCTCCACCGCTCCCTTCTGGTCGCCGCGCTCTTCTCCGTCGCCTCGTGCACCGAGGACGACACCTACGCAGCAGCGCCTGAGACAGCGGAGCCGAGCGCCTCCGTTCAAGCGCCCGCGGAACGCGTGCCCGCGCCGGTGAACGAGGCCGCTCCGACAGCGCCGAAGACCGTCGATGAGCCGGTCGAACAGCCTGCGCCGATCACCGAGCCTGCGCCGATCGAGGAGTCCAAGCCGACGCCGGTCGATGCTCCCGCCGAAGCACCGGTTGAATCGCCCGTCGAGGACGTCACCGACGCTCCGACCGCGCAGGAGCTCGCGATCACGCGCTGCGAGACCCGCGTCGAAACGCTGCGCAAGCGCGTCACCGAGTTGCGCATGGCCGTCGAGAAGCTCGGCGAAAGCGCTGCGCAGGAGTTGCGCGACGGCGCCACGGCGCTGGGCGAGCAGCTCGAGAGCACGGAGACGAAGCTCACCGACCTGCGCAACGCAGCCCAGGAAAGCGTGGCTCAGCTCGAGACGGACCTGTCGACCGCCCTCGACGAGCTCGACACGGCCGCCGAAGAGCTGGCCAAGAAGCTCCCCTGAGCGAGCAGCGCCCGAGCGCGGCGCAACGGCTTGATGCGCGAATCCGCCTCGCACTCGCCGCGCGCGCCTTCAGCCCCAGCGCGACCCGTCAGCGCGCAGCGCTCGCGTCAGCGCTGGGGCAGCGCGATCACATCGCCGGCGCGCACCTGCGCGTCGGCGATGTCGAGCTGGCCGCTGCGTGAGCCGAAGCGGTAGTTCACTCGTCCGCGCGCGCGGCCCTCGCCGAACGCGCCGTCGGTCGCGTACGGAACCCGCACGCGCGCGACGCCCTGGGAGTCCGCGATCGACGCCGCGCGCCAGCGCAAGGTCTTGTCCGCCACGGGGAAGACGAGCTCGAGTTCGAGGCTCAGCTCGTCTCCCTTCGCTCCCCGCGCTTCGACCAGCGCGCCCGCGACGCGCTCCCACAGCATCGCCGCGGGCGCGAAGTCGCGCGGTGAGCGCAGCGGGCGGCCCGCGTCGCGGATCGGCGCGACCCACACCAGTCTCAGACGTTCGAACGGCGCTCCATCGACGCCTCGCGGGCCGAGGTAGCCGTCGAACAGCGCGCGCGCGCCGAGCGTGAGGAACCACTCGGGCCGCACCATGCCGCCGCGCTCCGCGCCGCTGCCGACGTAGCGCGCGCGACGCTCGGGCGCGCCGTGCTCGATCAGCGTGTTGAGCGTCCCGGGCAGATCGCTGTCGACGAGCACGAAGCGCGCGCGGTGCTCGTCGAGCAGCTCGACGGCGCTCGACTCGTCCTCGCTCAGGAAGAAGCGCGCAGGGGCGCTGAAGCCGCGCACGCCGACGTAGCTGCCGAAGTTCGTGGCGACGCTGGCGCGCTGCGCGGCCCACTCGATCGCGTGTCCGTGGCTCCAACTGGCGAGCACGCTCTCGCCGGGCGCCAGCGCAGGCTGCTGCGCGATCCAGTCGCACGCGAGCCTCGCGCCGAGCGTCGCGGGTCGCTCGCTCGGTGCGCTCGCGCGCTCTCCGCGGAGGCGCTGCGCGAGCTTGTCGAGCGTGGGCCATTGCGCGACGCACGCGAGCGCGATCAACACCGCCGCGGTGGCGAGCGCCGCTGTCGGTCGCGCCGTCGCGACTTTCGAGTGCTGCAGAGCGCGGGCTGCAGCCCACGCGATCACGACGGCCATCGGCGCGGACAGGGCCTCGGCGAAGCGCGCCTGGCTGGCGCTCTGCACCGCGAGCACGAGCGTCGACACGCCCCACAGCGTGAGCACCGGGCAGCGCTCGCGCCACGCGCGCCACAGCATCCAGCCGAGCGCCAGCGGGAGGAGTGCGACGCCGTAGCCGAGGTCCGCGAAGACTGCGTCGCCCGCGCCTTCGCCCACGAGCCGACGCGACTCGCCGATGCGGGCCATGAAGGCGTCGGTGCGACTCGCCCAGGCGAAGCCCTCGCGCACGGCGCGCGACCAGGCGGTGTCGAGGAACGCCGCCGCGCCTGCGGCGAGCAGCAGACCGACGAAGACGATCGCAGGCCACGCGCGAAGCAGCGTCGATGGAGCGCGCAGCAGCGGCAGCGGCGCGAACACGAGCGCGCCGGCGGACAGGAACGCTGCGTGGAACCAAGAGAGGTTGACGACGCTCCACGGTGTCGACTCGCGCCACGGGCTGTTCACGAGCGCCGGAACGAGCACGAGCAGCGCCGTGAGATGGAACGCGAGTCCGAGCGCTGCCAGACCTGCGCGCGGCCGGCGCGAGTGCCCCACCACCGCCAGAGCGAGGACGAGCTGCGCCTGCACGATGTACAGCGTGGAGGCGACCCACGCGCCGAGCGCGAGACCCGCGACAGCGCCAGCGGCGACTCCCCAGCGCAGCGCGCGGCGCGGATCGTCGAGCCCGCGACTCCGGAGCGCGCGCGTCAGGCAGATCAGCAACACGAGCGCGAGCAGCGACACGAACGCGTGGTGATCGCCGTTGCCGAGCTTGCCGTAGGCCACGGCGACGGGAGAGAGCGCGTGCGAGAACCCTGCGATGAGCGCGGCGAGCAGGCGCAGCGGCGGACCGACGAGCATGTAGGCGGCCAGCGCGACGGCGAGCGAGGTCAGGACACTGAACACGCACGCGAACGAAGCGACGGCGGGCTCGATCCAGTCACGGCGCTCGCGCTCGTCCTGCGGCGCGAACGGGGCGAGCACCGCGCTCACCAGCTGCGTGTAGTACGGCGGCCAGGGGATCGCAGAGCCATCGGGCGCGTTGAGCCGCTCATCGAAGCCCGCAACCGCGCCGCCTTCGGTGAGCGCGCGGTCGACGCGGCGCACGTGGTACAGCGTGTCGGGGTCCGTCGTGACCCACTCGGCGTGCCCCAAGAGCTCGACGCGACGGTGCAGCGATTCGCGCGCGAACCACGCCACGAGCGCCACGAGCGCGAGCGCCAGGGCGAGGGTCGAGAAGCGTCGTTGCATGCGGCGCCGGGCGAACCTGGCGGCGGCGGTTGTACTGCGCCGGAGCAATCGGCGCCAAGCCGCTCTCCGATGCAGATGCGCCACCGCACGATCTCCGGCGACGTGTCGGGTTTCCACGTTGCTCACGGCCCGCTGAAGAAGTGGTCGAGCGCGCTCACGCCCCGGACGCGACACGGCGAAGAGGAAGGCCACGATCGAGTCGGACTGAACGCACCGCGAGAGCTCCGACTCGCGATGGCGCGCCTCGCCGTGGAACGACGCCGAACGTCGTCTCCGACGCGTTCCTCCTCCGCGCCAGCCACCGGCGGTGCGCGCGGAGCGCGAGCGCACCGCGCGCGTAGATCAGCGGCTCACGCGCCGCGCTCGATCGGCGCCGAGCCGTCAGAACAGCAAGTCGAGGAAGGCCGCGCCGAGTTCTACGCCGAGCAGCGCGCGATCGCCGAACAGGCTTCCGCGTTCCTCCGCGCGAACTTCGTAGCGCCCGGACGCCGCGACCTGCTCGGCCCGCAGCCGCCGACGCTGGTCCTCGAGCTTCTCGATCTGCCGCCGCCGCGCGCGCTCGAGCCCGCCGCGCCGGATGAACTCGAGGATCTTGTCGATCTCGCCGTGGTCGAGCCACACGCCGTGCGGCTTGCACACGTCCATGACCACACCCGAGGCCGAGGCGTAGTTGCGCCGGTTCATGAACTCGCGGCACACGACGCACGGGACGTAGGCCGCGGTTGTGCTGGCGGCGGGCGGCGGCGTGGGCTGCACCACGTGGAACTGCTCGGCCAACGACTCGTTCTCGGCGCTCGCGCACACGCGCACGAAGTCCTCGTGGCCCAGCCACAGTCCTCCGCAGCGCGCGCACTCGACGATCGAGCCCTGCGCGACACCGCGCGCGTGCAACTCGCCCTTGCAGCGCGGACAGTTCACGCCGTCCTCGAGCGCGTACAGGGCCTGCGGACTGATGGCGACGCCGCACTCCATGCAGTGGCGCGCATCGCGGCCGGTGCGCGCGAAGCACTTGGGACACACGGCCGTCAGGCGCCGCTCCTCGAGCGTCACTTCCGCGCTGCAGTAGGCGCAGGAGCGCGCGTCAGCGGCCACGTGCGCTCCGCAGCCTGAACAACGCAAGGCGCGCGGGCTGTGCGGCGTCTGCACGCGCACTTGGAAGCGCAGCCCGCACTCACAGCGCACGCTCGCGCCGTGCGAGAGGTGCGAGACGTCGTACTGCCGGCCGCAGGAGTAGCACGCGTTGAGGAGTCGGAAGGTCGCGTCGGAGGATTGCGAGGCCATGGCGCAGCGTTCAGGTCGGTTCGACGCGCGCGGGGGCCAGCACGGCCGCCTCGCCAGCCGAGGCGCGCGCACGCGCCTCATCGACCAGTTCGCGCAGCGTCCTGTTGTAGACCGAGCCGCGGGCCTCCTCGCCGAGCTTGGCGAGGATGCGATCGAGCCGCTCGTCGAGCTCGTCGCGCGGCTTGAGCGGAGCGTCGACGCCGACGCCGCTGAGCGCGTCGAGCACGTCCATCACGCGGATCGCGCCGGGATCGCGCGCGGGCACGAACGTCGCGCCGCCCGAGCTCTCGACGCCGTCGGCCAAGTCGACGTGGACCACGAGCCGGCCGCGCTCGAGGTCGGCGAGCACGTCGTCGACCTCGCGCGGCGAGACCGCCAGTGCGCCGGAGATCGAACGCGCGCTCACGGGCGGCGCGCCCTCGAGGAACGCGCGCGAGATGCGCGTCATCGCACGCAGCGCGAGGCTCTCGCGGAAGGCGTGCTGGCGCTGTTCGTAGGTCGCGACGCCGCGGTACTCGCGCTCGCTCTCGTGCGCGTAGGCCAGCTCCGCGCCGAACAGCACGATCAGCCACGAGATCTGCACCCAGGCGAGGAAGATCGGCAGCGCCGCGAAGCCGGCGTAGATCGCGTTGTACTTGGCGACGCCGATCTGGAACTCGATGTGCGCGAGCAGCGTCAACTGCCAGAGGATTCCCGCCACGCCGCCGCCGATCGCCGCCGAGAGCAGCCGACCGCGCCGGTTGGGCATCACGAGGTACACCAGCGTGAACGCGAGCCAGCCGATCAGCACCGGTGCGGCGCGCATGGCGAACTCGACCACCGCACCCATCGACAGGCGCTCTTCGATGAACTCCGCCACGCCCGCACTCTGCGCAGCGCCGGTCACGCCGACGGCGACCACCAGGAAGATCGGCGTGATCACGACGATCGTCAGGTAGTCGCTGAGCTTGCGCACCCAACTGCGGGCCTTGCGCACGCCCCAGATCTCGTTGAACGACTCCTCGATCGAGCTGAGCAATCGCAGCACTGCGAGCATCAGCACGAGCAGTCCGATCGCGCCCAGGCCCTTCACGTCCGTGCGGTCGACGAGGTCGAGCACCTGGTCGAAGCCGTGGCGCAACTGCGTGATTCCGGCGGGCTCTGCGGCAGGTGCGAGCACGCTCGGCGCGCTCTCGAGCGCCACGCTGGGCGCGGGCTCGAGCGAGCCGAACAGCTCGTCGAGGTACGGGTCGATCTGCTTGGCGCGCAGATCCTCGTACCAGCCCAGCCCTTTGAGCATCGCGAACGAGAACGCGAGCAACGGCACGAGCGAGAGCACCGTCGTGTACGTCAGCGCCATCGCGCGCAGGATGCAGCGGTCGCCGGCGAAGCTGCGCGCCGTCAGGTAGCCCACGCGCACCGTGCGGTGCAGGCAGCGCTGCGCCCAGTTCGAGCGCGAATCGTCGGCGCGCCAGACGTCGCGCGAGACGTAGCGCCACAGCCGGCCGATCGGGCCGGAGGACAGGATCGGGCTCGTGGCGAGCTGCTCGACGATCCAGCGCTTGTGCGGGGCGGTCATGGGCGCGATTCGAGCACGTTCCTGATCGGCAGCCAAGCGCTGCAGCCCTCAGCGGCCCCAGGGGCGCGCTCCCCGCGAGCGGGAAGGCCGCGCTCAGTGCTTGCGCGGGGCGAGGATCACGTAGCTCGTGCCCCCGCGCGCCATCCACACGCGCTCGAGTTGGTCTCGGCGGTACACGAGCTGGCCGGCTTGCGGCGTCGACGCTGCGGGGTCGTTGACGCGCACGTCGCCCTTCTCGTCGAAGCCGCACAACACCAGCAGATGCCCAGCGGTCTTGGCGTAGGGCGCGCCGTCGAGCTCGCCTTCCTTCGCAGCGATCGAGATCACGAGCGGCGTGCCTTCCGCGATGTGGCGCGCGACCTCGTTCCAGTCGGAGAAGCGCGCGAGGTAGCCCGGCGCGCCGAAGCTGTACGCGCCTTGGATCGCGCGCGTCCAGTTGCCGTAGATGTCGTGCGCGGAATCGAAGATGCGCTCGGCGGCGGCCAGCGTGTCGACCTCGAGACCGCGGTAGCCGAGCGCCATCGCGACGGAGGTCGGCGAGCAGATGCGTCCGGCGATCCCGGACCGCTCGGTCTTCTGGCTGCGGAACGGCACGTCGAGGCGACGGATCGCTTCCGCGGGCGGCACGAAGCTCGGCGCGGGCTCGTCGGTGCGGCGGCTGAAGCACAGGGCGACGCGGCGGACGATCACACTGCGATTGAGCTGGTCACCGGACGCCGTGGCGCGCACGCGGAACTGCGCCGCGCTCCAGGTGCGCTCGCTGGTGAAGAAGTCGATGTCCACGCGCGCGCCGTCGACCGCGACGAGCTTGGGCCCATCGCTCGTCACGAGGTGACTCCCGTCCTCGGGCTCGACCGCCGTCGCAGCGGGAACAGCGGAGCCCCAGTCACCGACGTAGAGCCACGGCGTCCAGTCGTGCTCGTCGGATTCGCGCACGCGGAGCTCGAAACAGGCGCCGGACTCGGGCGGGCAGTCGATGTTCCACGACAGCAGGAGCTGCTCGAACCCGCCAGCCGATCGAAGCGGCGGCGACACGTACCAACTCGAGAGCTCGTCCGAGGTCGGGGCGCGGTCGAATCGGCCCGCGACCCGCTCGCGCCACCACCAATCGGCGTGAGGATCGGGCTCCTGGGGGCCCACGCTCAACCGCAGCGGCGCGCCGAGTTCGAGCTGCGCGCGATAGGCCAACGACGACGCCGCTCCGAGGAAGCTGTCGACGTCGTCGAGCACCACGAGTTCATGCGCCCAGCGCTTCGCGCCCTGCGACGAGTTCGTGGCCCACGCCACGGAAGCGAGCGCGAGCACAGTGACGACGGCGTGCGCAGCGAGAAGCGTCATGGGTGCGAGCGCGAGAGACCTCGAGGCGCAACTCTAGCCGCTCGGCGTCAGTCCAGCCGCGAGCCCCACCACCACAAGAGCGCGCCGATGGCGATGAAGATCAGCCCGGCGGCGATGTAGCGCGCGCCGCGGCCGCGATCGGGTTCCGGCTCGTCGGGGTCCCACACGAACGGATCGCCGTGGTGGTGGCCGTGCGCGCCCGGGCCGTGCGACGAGCCGTGGTCATGGCCGTGCTCGCCAGCGTGTTCGTGTTGGTGCTCGCGCGACGGGGCCATCGCTCACGCCCTCGCGCGAGTCTGTTGCACGAGGTGCGCGGCCTCGCGCAGCACGATTTCGTCCATCGCAAGCGCCAGCGCCTTGGGCGAGCCCGGCATGGCGAGCACGACCTTGCCGCCGAGCACGCCGCCGACCGCGCGCGAGAGCAACGCCGCAGCGCCGATCTGCTGGTACGACAGCATGCGGAACAACTCGCCGAAGCCCGGGATCTCGCTGTCGAACAGCGCGCGCAGCGTGTCGTACGTCACGTCGCGCGGCGCGATGCCGGTGCCGCCGGTGGTGAGCACCAGATCGACGCCCGCATCCCCCACCGCGGCGCGCACGGCCGCTTCGATCTCGGCGCGCTCGTCGCGCACGATCTCGCGCCGCGCCACCGCGTGGCCCGCGCCTTCGACGCGCTCGACGAGGTACGGCCCGCCGCGATCGGTGCTCGCGTCGCGCGTGTCGCTGATCGTGATCACCGCGAAGCGCAGCCGCGCCGGCGCCGCGCCCTTGTGCTGCTCGAGGCTCACGACGTCTTCGCCTTGCGGGGCGCGGACTCGAAGAACTCGCGCATGCGCCGCACGCGCTCGGGATCGACGCGCTCGCCCACCTGGCCGTCGCGCTTGAGCGCGGTGCCGACGATCGCGCCGTCGACGTGCGCGAGGAGCTTGCGCGCGTTGCGCTCGTCGAGGCCCGAGCCGATCAGCAGCGGCGCGCCCGGCAGCGCCTTGCGCACCTGACTCAAGGTGTCGGAGTCCGGCGGCGAGCCCGTCGCGACGCCCGAGAGGATCAGCGCGTCGGCCAGTCCGCGTTGGAAGGTGTCGAGCGCCGCGTCGACCACGCTCTCGCGCCCCAGCGGCGTGGCGTGCTTCACGTGGACGTCGCACAGCAGCGGCAGCCCCGGGCACAGGCGCTGGCGCTCGCGCACGGTCTGCGCGGCGCGGCCTTCGATCAGTCCCTGGTCGGTCACCGCCGCGCCGATGTGCACGTTGATGCGCACGAATCTCGCTCCGGTCGCAGCGGCGATGCCGAGCGCGGCGCGCGCGTCGTTGCGCAGCACGTTGACGCCGACCGGGAGATCGCCCGCGAGGTCCTGCACCGCCGCGACGGCGAGAGCGAGGCTCGCGATCGTCTCCGCGGGGACCTGCTCGGGATAGAACGGCGCGTCGCCGAAGTTCTCGATCACGAGCGCGTCGACGCCTCCGCCGATCAGCGCGCGCGCGTCTTCACTGGCGCGCCTCAGGACCGCGCGCCGATCTCCGCTGAAGCGCGGCGAGCCGGGCGTCGCCGGCAAGTGGACGACCCCGATGAAGAGCTTCTTCGACTTGAGCAGCTTGAACATGCGCGCAGCGGTATAGCCCAGCGCGCCGATGGACGCCAACGCGCGGGCCTGCGGTTCAACCGACGCTGTTCGCGCGCGCCAGGGCGACGATCCCGGAGCGCAGCTTGCGGTGCGCGTCGAAACGGGCGACGAAGTCGGACTCGCGTCGGCCTCCCTTGGCCCGGATCACGGCCGCCAGCGCGCGGCGTTCGGCGGCGCTCCAGCGCTGGACCTCGAGCAGCGCGACCAGCGGCGCCCAGCGACGCCACCACAAGCGTTCGCCGTCGTCCCAACGCTTCCAGTCGCGCACGCCGAGCGCTTTCGCGGCCTCGTCGGCCAGCACGCGTTCGGCGCGCTCGCGGTCCGCGCCGAAGCGCGCGGCGATGCGGTCGGTGATCGCGACGCCGACGGCCGAGAGCTCGAGCAAGCCGATCACGTCGTCGCGTTGGCGCGCCGGGCTCCAGTACACGTTGTGCTGCGCGATCTGCTTCAAGACCGAGCGGCTCGTCCGGTGCTTGGGCTCGAGCTTGACGCGCGCCATCTCGGCCTGCGCCAGCGCCAGCGCCTTCGCATCGCGCGGCATGAAGCCGAGCTTGGCGTAGAACCACCACGCGCCCGAGCGCAGCCCCTCGTCGTTGCCGTCGCCGCCCAGTTGGTACGGATAGACCGTGAAGCAGTCGACGCCGAACAGCGCGCGCAGGAACGCGATCACGCGGCCGTAGATGTGCGCCGCCTCGCCGCCGCGCCAGGTGTCGAACACGTTGTAGGCGATCTCCGCGCTGTTCATCAGCGCGCTGAGCAGCACGTAGCCGACCGGCACGCCGTTGGAGAGCGTCAGGCAGGCGTAGACGGACTCGAACATCAGGCGCCGCGCGGGCTTCACGCCGATCAGCGCGAACTCGAGGCCCTCGCCGCAGTCCACCAGGCGCACGTCGCGCGGGTCGCCGTGGATGAACGCGTCGAGATCGCGCTGGCGCGTCACCATCGCGTCGCGCGCGAGCGCGCACACGCGCTCACCCTCCGCGGGATCGAGCGCCACCACGCGCACGGGCGGCCGGCGGACCTCGCGCGCCAGATCCGGACGCTCGCGGCGCAGCGGACTGCTGCGGAAGTGGGGCTTGCGCCCGGCGAGCTTCTCGTGCGTGCGCGCAGGCGTCGTCTCGTCGCCGCGCAGCAGCAAGGTCAGGCCGAGTTCGTCGTACCAACTGTCGCGCTGCGCTTCGTCGCGTCCGACGAGTTCCGCGCGCGCGAGGAGGAACTGCGCGTCGCCGACGTTCGGGCCCGCCAGCCGTCGCACCCAGCGCTTCATCGGCCAGGCGATCTCATCGAGCCCGGGCGTCTCGCTGTAGCTCGCGAGCAGCGCGAGGCGCTCCTCGAGCAAGTCGTCGCGCTCGAACGCGCTCCAGTCGACTTGGAGCCGCTCGCCGAAGCGCTCGGCGAGTCGGCGCGCGGTTGGCGCGAAGAACGGGAAGGCGATGTCGCAGCCCGCCAGCCCCGAGTTCACCAGCTCCGCGCGCACGCGACGCAGTCCCTTGCGGCGCGCGAAGCCCGCGAGGAGCTGCTCGACTCTTCCCAGCGTCTGCGGATCGTCCGGCAGCGCGCGCAGGTAACACAGCGCGTCGTGGAAGCGCACCCACTGCGACGCGCGCGGCCACTCGACGTCGGCCAAGCGCTCGAGCAACTCGCGCTTGCGCCGTGCGGGTTCGACGCCGAATTCGGACTTGACGCGCTCGAGCTCTTCGAGCGCCTGCGCTGCGGAGCGGTCGGTTTCGTTCATCGGCGAGCGACGCTAGCACGCGCGGCCGCGAGCCCACCATTCCCCCCGAGGGCGAAGCGCGTCGCCGCCGTCCGAACGCGCCGCTACACTCGCGCGCCCCGCTCGTTCCCCGCCCTGCTCGATCTCCGCCACGTGGAGCCCCCGATGAACGAACCGAACAAGAACTCTCCCTCACGCCCCGCCACGAGCCGTCGCGAGCTGCTGGCGCTGACCGCCGCGGCCGCCACCGGCGTCAACCTGCTCTCGAGCGCCTGCGCCTCGTCCTCGGCCGCGGGCCTCAAGGTCGCCAAGGGCCAGACGCGCCCGACGCCCAGCCCCGATCAGCCGCTCAAGATCGGCATCGTCGGCATCGGCCCCGACACGACGCCCGCAATGGGCTACGGGCACCTCGCGAGCATCTGCTCGCTCGCCAAGGCCGGCAGGGAGAAGGTGCAGATCGTCGCGGTGTGCGACGTCGCCAAGCCCTGCATGCAGCGCGGAGTCGAGCGCGCGAGCAAGGAGCAAGGCATCGCGGTCGAGGGCTACACGGACTACGTGAAGATGCTCGAGCGCGACGACCTCAACGGCGTGCTCGTCGCGACGCCGGAGCACTGGCACTCGAAGATGTCGATCGACGCGCTGATGGCGGGTCTCGACGTCTACTGCGAGAAGCCGATGACGCTCAACCTGGACCAGGCGCTCGCGCTGCGCGCGGTGGCCACGGCCAACAGCGACAAGATGTTCCAGTGCGGCACGCAGTTCCTGCAGCACCGCAAGTACCACAAGGCCAAGGAGCTGATCCGCAGCGGCGCCATCGGCGCGCCGACCTTCACGCAGACCAGCTACTGCCGCAACAACAAGTCGGGCGAGTGGCTGTACGGCGTCAAGCCCGAGATCACGCCCGGCGCGAACCTCGACTGGGGCGCTTGGTGCGGCCCGATGGGCGAGGCCGCGTGGGATCCCAAGGTGTTCCACCAGTGGCGTCGCTACCGCAAGTGGTCCACCGGCATCGTCGGCGACCTGCTCGTGCACGTGACCTCGCCGCTGGTGTGGGCGCTCGACATGGGCTGGCCCACGCGCGTCGTCGCGATCGGCGGCCACTACCACGACAAGGCCATGGAGAACCACGACCAGGTCAACCTGACGGTCGAGTTCGAGAAGGGCCACACGCTCACGATCGCGGGTTCGACCTGCAACGAGACCGGTGTCGAGATCCTCGTGCGCGGCCACAAGGCCAACCTGTACCTGGGCGGCAACGACTGCATCCTGCGGCCCGAGCGCGAGTTCGCCGAGGAGATCGACGAGCAGAGCTTCCAGTCGGGCGATCTGGGGATCGGCGACCAGGACCTGCACCGCCTCGACTGGTTCGCGTCGATGCGCTCGCGCAAGGCGCCGATCGGCGACGTCGAGACCGCCACCAAGGTGATGGTGATCGTCGACCTCGCCACGCGTTCGATGTGGGACCGCGCGAGCTGGTCCTTCGACCCGGCCACGCTGAGCGCGCGCCGCGCCTGACCCGACGCACGTCGGTGATGCTGGAGCGCCTGGCCACGCTCGCCATGGGCGCGCGCTTCGAGATCGTGCTCGAAGGGCGCGCCCCCGCACACGCCCGCGCGGCGGGTGAGGCGGCGCTCGAGGAGATCGAGCGCTGCGACGCGCGCTGGAGCTTGTTCCGCAGCGACTCGCTGATCGCCCGCGTCAACCGCGACGCGGCGCAGCGCGAAGTGCAGCTCGACGCCGACACGTTCGAGCTGCTCGAAGCCTGCGAGGAGCTCCGCGCGCGGACGGCGGGCGCGTTCGACATCGCGATCGGCGCGCGCATGGCGGAGCTGGGCTTCCGCGGCGAGTCCACCAGCGCCGCGCACGCGCCATCAGCCGTCGGCAGCGCGCTCGAGCTCGACCGCGCACGGCGCACGGTCCGCTTCACGCGCGCCGGCGCCCAGCTCGACCTCGGCGCGATCGCCAAAGGCGAAGCGCTCGACCGCGCCGCGGCCATCCTGCGCGAGAGCGGCGTCGAGCGCGCGCTGCTCCACGGCGGAACGAGCAGCGTGCTCGCGCTGGGCGCGCCGCCGGAGCTCGAGGGCTGGCGCGTGCAACTCGCCGGCTTCGAGCCCGCGCGCGACGTGCTGCTGCGCGACCGAGCGCTCTCGGTCTCCGCGCCGCGCGGACGCCTCGCAACGCGCGACGGCCGCGAGATCGGCCACCTGCTCGACCCGCGCGACGGCCAGCCGCTCCCGCTCGAGCTGCGCGTCGCCGCGCTCGCGCCCAGCGGCCGCGAAGCCGAAGCGTGGTCGACCGCCTCCGCGGTGCTGCTCGCGCGCGGTGTCGCGCCGCGCGAGCTCGCGCCCGCGACCTTGGAATTGTTCACCCCCGTCGCCGCAGCGCGCGCGGAAGTCCCCAGCCCTGTTCCGAGTCTCCGATGAGCCCTCAAGATCGACGCGAGTTCCTGTTCTCGACCGCCGGCGGCCTCGCCGCATGCGCGCTCACACCCAGCCTCGCGCTCGCGCGGCCGATCATCCGCGCCGGCGCGCCGGTGCAAGTCGCGCTGATCGGCGCCGGCCGTCAGGGCCGCGCGATCCTCGGCGAGCTCGCCACCATCCCCGAGTGCGCGGTCGTCGCCGTGTGCGACAGCGATGACTCGCGACTGCAAGCGGCTCTGCGCCGTGCTCAGGGCGTGAAGGGCTTCGCGAGCCACGCCGAGTTGCTCGAGAAGGCGCCGGAGGTCGAAGCGCTCGTGATCGCGACGCCGACGCACCTGCACACGCAGATCGCGCTCGCCGCGATCGCCGCGGGCAAGCACGTGTTCCTCGAGACGCCGCTGGCCCACACGCTCGACGACTTGAGCGCGATCTCGGAGGCCGCGCGACGCTCGACCAAGACCGTCGCCGCCGGCTTCCAGGGACGCGCGAATCCCGTGTATTCGCTGGCGCGTTCGTTCTTCAAGGCCGGCGCGCTGCGCGAGCTCGCCAGCCTGCGCTCGCAGAACAACAAGAAGACCTCGTGGCGCACGCCGGGCTCGACGCCCGAGCGCGACCGCGAGCTCAACTGGCACCTCGACCCCGCGCATTCGCTCGGACTGATCGGCGAGATGGGCGCGCACCAGTTCGACGTGTACAGCTGGTTCCTCGCGCGCCAGCCCGTCGCGGCGCGCGCGCGCGGCGAGCTGCGCCTGCACAAGGACGGCCGCGAGATCCCCGACACGGTGGCGTGCGAGCTGGTCTACGACGACGGGCTCGTGCTCGACTGGTCGTGCACGCTGGCCAACTCCTACGAGGGCCGCTACGAGCTGTTCAACGGAGCGATGGCGGCCATCAAGCTGGCCTGGACGCACGGCTGGATGTTCAAGGAGGCCGATGCTCCGACCGCGGGCTGGGAGGTCTACGCCAATCGCCAGCAGTTCCACAACGACTCGGGCATCACGCTGATCGCCGACGCGACCAAGCTGGCCTCGCAGGGCAAGCTGCAGGAAGGCGTGGGCCTGCCGTACACCTCGCTGTACTACTCGCTCGCCGACTTCGTGAAGTGCGTGGCCGAGAAGGCGGCGCCGGCCTGTTCGATCTCGGACGCTGCGCGCACCACGGCGGTCGCGATCAAGGCGCACGAGGCGTTGCGCACGCGCAGCGAGGTCGCGATCGATCCCAAGCTGCTCGAGGCGCTGTGAGCTCGCTCCACTCGTCCTCGCCGGGCATGTCGATGTCGACGGGCTTCACGCTGCGCCAGCTCGCCCTCGGCGCGCGCGTCGGTCTGAGCGCGCTGGTGGCGGTGTTCCTCATCGGGCTGGCGGCCTCCGGCTACCACCTCGTCGAGCACCACCAGAACCGCGACGAGCAGCCGGGCGTCTCGCTGACCGACATCCAGGGCGCGTACCACGGCGTGCAGGCGACGGCGCCGCTGCTCTCGGCGCTGGAGAGCGGTCACCCCTCCGAGCTGCCCGCCGCCGAGCGCGACACGCTGCTCGCGTGGCTGCGTTCGAGCCGCATCAGCGAGGACTACGACAGCCTCGAGCTGGGCGACGCGGCGCCGGCGGAGCTGCTCGCGACGCGCTGCATGCAATGCCACTCACGCGCCGCAGTTCAGGGCGAGCACAAGGACGCCAAGGTCGCGCTCGAGTACTGGGAGGACGTCTCCCGCATCGCGTTCTCCAAGCGCATCGAAGCCGTGCCGGTGAAGATCCTCGCCGCCTCGACTCACGCGCACGCGCTGTCGCTCGGCGCGATGAGCATCGTGATCGGCGCGCTGCTGCTGCTCACGCGCTTCCCCAGCTGGCTGCGCAGCGGACTCGTCGGCGCCGCGGGCGTCGCGCTGCTGGTCGACCTCGCGGGCTGGTGGCTCGCGCGCGGCTCGCCTGCGTGGACCGTGCCGATCGTCGTCGCCGGCGCCGGCTACGCGGCCGCGAGCGCGCTCTCGCTGCTCTTGATCCTCGCCGAGCTGTGGCTGCCTCGGCGCGACTGACGTCTCGCGCGGAGCGGCTCGTGGTTCGCACCGGGGCGCGGGCGTAGAATCCTCCGCCTCGCGCGCTGCGGCGGCGCCGGAGCCCCATCCATGAGTCATTTCGTGCTCTTGTCCTGCCTCGCTCTGGCGACGCCCGCGCTCGACGCGCGCGACTTCGACCCGTTCAGCTCGAGCCTGGAGCGTTTCGTCGCGACGGCGACGTCGGAAGCGAGCGCGCTCGGTGAGGCGTCGCTGGAGCCGATGCCGACGCGCGAGCCCGTGATCGCCCCAGTGATCGACCCAGTGATCGCGCCCGCGCTCGACCCCATCGCAGAGCCCGCGTTCCTGCTCGAACCGCTGTCCGCGCAGGTCGGCCGGCCGGTGCAGCGGGTCGACCACACCTGGGGGCCGCAGTACTGGCTCTCGGTCGGCGCGTACTGGGTCGACGGGCGCTACGACACGCCGGGGGACGACGACTACGAAGAGGACACCGCCATCGCGGTCGACTTCGGCGCCTACAACTGGCGCGGCGAGATGGGCATCGCGCTCGAGGGCGGGCTGATGAAGAACAGCTACCAGCTCGACGGCGATCCGCTGGGCTCGGGCCGCTCCGATGTCGACGTGTGGCGCGGCATGATCGGCTTGCGCGTGGCCGATCGAGGCCCCACCGACTCGCGCTTCGTGCCCTACGCGCGCGGCGGATTCCTCTATCGCCGCGACGACGGCGGGCCCATCAAGGACGACGGCATCGGCTGGTACGCCGGCCTGGGATGCGACATCCGCCTCACGCCGCAACTGGCGGTCGGGCCGTCGGTGATGTTCAACGAAGCCAACTCCCAGAACGCGCAGGAGTGGGTCTTCGGCGTGCTGGTCACGCTGGGCTTCTAGCGGCGCTCGCGACCCGCGCATGGACGACGGCGTCCGAACCGGAGAGGTCGCGCGCGCGCGCCCCACGGTGCTGGAGTGGTTCGCGCTCGCGGCGAGCCTGCTGCTGACGTTGCAGTACGCCTGGGTGCTCGACGACGCGTACATCTACGCGCGCTACGTCGACAACCTCGTGCACCTGGGCCGCGGGCTGGTGTTCAACGACGGCGAGTACGTCGAAGGCTACTCGAGCCCGCTGTGGTGCCTGCTGCTCGCGCCCGTGCGCGCGCTCGGCCTGCAGTGGTGGACCGCGATCCGATTGCTGGGTCTGGTGTGCGCCGCGGGATCGTGGTGGCTGCTGGTGGTGTTGGCGCGCCGCGCGGCGCCGAGCGGCGCACGACCGCTCAACCTCGCTGCGATCCTGTTGTGCTTCAACTACGCGGTGCAGTCGTACTTCACCTCGGGCGTCGAAGCGCCCATGGTGCAACTGGTCGCGTGCGCGTTCGCGCTCTACGTGTTCGATCCGCGCCACCGCGCTGCGGCCGTGCTGGTGGGCCTGGCGCCGATGGTGCGCCACGAGCTCGTGCTGCCGCTCGCGATCGCGCTCGTGTGGGGCTGGCGCTCGCGCGGCGCTTTCCCGTGGATCCCGACGCTCGTCGCGGCGCTCACGCTGCTGCCGTGGCTCGTGTTCCGGGTGCTGTACTACGCGGACATCTTCCCCAACACCTTCTACTTGAAGGACGAGGTGAACTGGGCGCGCGGCTTCGAATACCTGCACGACACCGCCGTCACCTACGGCGTGTACGTGCTCGCGCCGCTGCTTGCAGCGATCGCGTGGGCGTTGGTGCGAAGCGGTGTCGCCAGTTCGAGCGCGCTGCGCCTGCGCGAGCGCTGGGTGCTGCTGCTGAGCGCCGCCGCCGTGTGCGTGTACGTCGCCAAGATCGGCGGCGATCCGCGCCACTACCGCTACCTGGCGTTCCCCTTCTGCGTGCTCGCGTGCGCCAGCCAGGGACTGCTCGAGCACGCGCTGCAAGCCGCCACGCCGCGCATGCGTTCGCTCGCGCCGGCGCTGGGCGCCCTGCTCGCGCTGGGAGTCTTCGCGCTCTATCCGCGGCAACTCGCCGGGCACCCGATCGATCGCACCGTCGAGCACTTCAAGGTCGGCGAGATCAACGACGCGCAGTACCACCGGCTGCACTACGACCTCGACTTCGATCCCTGGGTGTGGGACGCGGGCGACGAGACGCTCGACGACATCGACCTCGACTTCATCTGGCGCGACAAGCCTCAGTTGCCGCAGGGACCAGTCCCGATCCGCGGCGAGTACCGTCGCTATCTCGACGCGCACTTGAGCGCGCGCGACTTCGACGTGTACGGCGAAGGCTGGTGCGTGCGGACGTGGAAGCGCTTCTCGCAGTCGCTGATCCACAAGGACGGGCTCACCGATCCGATCCTCGCGCGCGCCAAGGTCCCGTCGCACCGCGCGGCGCACAAGCGCGGGCTGAAGCAGTTCACGCCCGACGTCGTGACGCTGCGCCAGCGCTACGGATTCAAGGCCGGCGCCGCGCGCGCCTGGGTCGCCGCGGGGGACGCGCCCAAGTGGCTCGCGCACAACATCGAGACGATCGACGCCATCGAGAGCAAGGCCTTCAACCGCCACGCGCTGTTCGAGAACGTCGCGCTCGTGCTGCGCGGCCGACTCGCGTTCGATCCGTACGTGAGCGACGAGCCGGCTGCCGGCGACGCGCGCTGAAGCGTCGTGCTCGGGCCCCGGCTCAGGTGATGAGCGGGACGAGCGACTCGAGGCGCGGGCCCTTCTCGGGATCGGCCACGGCGAACTTGCCGCCGCCCTTGAGCGTCACGCCCGCGACGCTGCCGTCGAGCCCGAGCACGTAGTAGTTGATGTTGAACGCGGGCAGGCCGTCCGAACCGAGCATCGCCGGCTGCCACGTCGCCTGACGCTGCACCTGGCGCACGATGCGGCGCAGCACTTCCTTGCCGGCGTCGAGCGGGCTCGCGCCGTTGCGCATCAACTCGACGATGGCGAAGCTCGCGTTGGCGAGGATCGAGGCCTCGCCGCGGCCCGTCGAGCCCGCGCTCCCGGCCTCGGCGTCGCAGTACAGGCCCGCGCCGATGATCGGCGAGTCCCCCACGCGCCCGGGGATCTTGAACGCGAGCCCGGAGGTCGTCGTCGTGCACGCGATCTCGCCGCGCGTGGAGAGCGCCGAGCAGTGCACCGTGCCCCAGGCGTGGTCGTAGCCGGTCGCTTCCAGCTTGCGCACGTACGCCAGAGTGCGCTCCAGCGCGCGATTGCGCTGCTCGAGCCGGGCGTTCTTGCGTTCCGTCGAGGGCTGCGGCGACAGCCAGTCGTCATCCGCGCGCCCCTCGCGCCACTCGAGCCAGAGCTTGCGCGTGCTCTCGGTGAGGAGCTCGACGTGCGGGAAGCCGTGCGCCCGCGCGAACTCGTACGCGCCCTTGCCGACCATCAGGCAGTGGTCGGTGCGCTCCATCACGAGCTTGGCGACCGCCGCGGGGTGCAGGATGTTCTCGAGGCATGCGACGGCGCCGGAGTTGTGCGTCGGCCCGTGCATGACCGCAGCGTCGAGCTGCACGACGCCGGCCTCGTTCGGCAGTCCGCCGATGCCGACGCTGGTGTCGCTCGGATCAGCTTCGACGACCTTGACCACCTCGACCGCGGCGTCGAGCGGATCGGCGCCCTTGAGCAACGCCTCGTAGTGGAGCCGCATGCCCGCGAGCGCGTTCGCGCTGCCGACCATGACGGGATAGCCCTCGCGTCCTTTGGGCGCCGGAGCGCTCGGAGCAGCCTGCCTCGCCGAAGCGTTGGCGGTCGAGGTGCAGGCCAGCGCGGCGTAGGCCGCAGAGGCGCCGAGCAGGTGGCGTCGATCGATGGGGTTCATCTTCGGGGGGTGGGCGTTCAGGGCTTCGAGGCTTGGATCTGTGCGGGGGGAATGCGCAGACACTCCACGCGCAACCACTGGCGTGCGCCGTCGCACCAGCGCCGCCAGCCCTCGGCGAGCTGCTCGTCGCCGGCTTCGCTGGCCGCCGCCACGCGCACGTTCTCCTCGGCGTTGAGCGACTTCAAGTAGCGGTCGAGGTCCGCGGGCCGCGGATCGGCGAGCGCCAGCGCCGTCGCCATCAGCGCGACGCCGGTGCGACGCATCTCGTCGACGTCGACGTGCTCGAGGCGGTCGAGGCTGGTGTGGTACGCGAAGTCGGTGAAGTGCCAGAACAGCGCGCCCGGCACGTTGCGGTTGATGAAGATGTCGTGGTCGCTGCCGCCTTCGTACGGATGGTCCGAAGTGCGCCAGCTCGGGCTCGCGCCGGCGGCGTCGATCAGCGCGACGTCCAGCAGCGCGCAGCGGCCGATCAGCGCCAGTCCGTTGGGCTGGAACTTGGCCGGATCGACCTCGGTCTTGCCCCAGGGCGTGTGCGCGTCCGGCAGCAGCGGCTCGACGGCGCCGGGGTCGGGCATGCGCTCGAGCAACGCGATCGCGCCAGTGCGCTCGAACGACTCGCCCGTCATGTCCGACGACAGACCCGCTACGGGAGTCAGCGAAGTGTTGTCGAGCCAGGCCGAGCTCTGGCGGAACTCATCGCCCCACAGGAACACCAGCGAGCGCGAAGGCCGCGGCAGCTCGCCTTCCTGGATCGCGCGCGCGAGCGAGATGGCCGTCTCGCACAGCCCGGCGACGCCGCTGGCGTTGTCGCAGGCGCCGGGTTCCTGGATGTGGCTGACGGTCGCGATGGCCTCGGTCGGGCGGTCGGCGCCGACGATGCGCGCGCACAGCGTTCGCAGCGGGCGCTCGTCGAAGCGCACCTGAGCTTCGAGCTCGATGCGCGTGTGGCCGTCGTCCTCCAGCGCGCGCTTGATGGCCTGGAACGAGCGCGGCGAGATCATGATCACCGGCAGCTTCGAGCCGAACGGCAACTGGCGGTACTGGATCGCGTCGAGGTGGCGGAAGCGACCGGACGGATCGGTGTTGTAGGACTCGATGTAGCTCGAGACGACCGCGGCGGCGCCGGCCTTCTCCGCGCGCTGCACGAGGCTGGTGAGCGGCTCGGCGTCGGTGACCAGCACCTCGCCTTCGCCGAGTCCGTCGAGCGAGAGCGCGATCTCGCCCTCGATGCGACACGACGGGCAGTTCACCGGCAGCATCGTGCGGTCGCGCGCCTCGGGCTTGGCGAAGGAGTGCAGTTCGCGGCGCGCGCCCGCAGCGCCGATCAGGCTCACGCGTCCGCCGAGCGGCGTCCAGGCCGGCGCCGGCACGCGCACGCCGCGCTCGGGTCCGCGCGCTTCGAGCGGCGTCTCGATCACCGTCAGCTCGAAGCCCTCGCTCGTTCCGAAGCCCGCTTCGCGCAGGCTCGCGGCGACGCGGTCGAGCACGGCCTGATAGCCGTCGTTGCCCGGCGCGCGGTAGTAGCGGTCGATGAACGAGAGCAACTCCTTCGTCCGCGCGGAGTCGAAGCGCGCGTGCAGCGCTGGCGCGAACCTCATCGGTCCAGCGGCGCCCGCGGCGACCGGCGGACCTTGATGCGCTCCCTGGAGCAGCGCAGCGGAGGCCGCAGTTCCCGCGGACTCGAGCGCGTCGATCGCGCGCGACTCCACCGACTTGGAACGCGACGCGCACGACAGCGCAACCGCTCCGGCGCCCACCAGCGCCAACGCCATCAGCCCCGCTCGGGTTCGCTCGGCCGACCGCATCGCACAGCTCCCTGGCAAGGCCGCGCGCGGCCCACGGGGAACCGTCAGCGCGGCAGGTACTTGTCGATCAACAGCCCCAGTCGCTCGCGCGCAGCCGCGTCGATCCGCTCGGGGGCGGTCATGATCGCAAAGCGCAGCGCCGATCCACAACCGCAGGCCTGCGCGCCGGCCACGCGGGGGGCCGCAGCGGCGACGAGACGGCGGGCGTTGCCCACATTGGCCTTGATCACCGCGACGATGGCCTCGACCGTCACGTCGTCGTGGCCCTCGTGCCAGCAGTCGTAGTCGGTGGCCATCGCGACGGTGCAGTAGCAGAGCTCCGCTTCACGCGCGAGCTTGGCCTCCTGCAGGTTGGTCATGCCGATCACGTCGACGCCCCACGAGCGGTAGAGCTTGGACTCGGCGCGCGTGGAGAACTGCGGGCCCTCCATGTTCAGGTACGTGCCGCCGTCGTGGACCTTCAGGTCCAGCGAGCGCGCGGCGTCGAGAGCAACGGCGCGCATCGCGGGGCACACCGGGTCGGCGAACATCACGTGAGCGACGACTCCGTCCTCGAAGAACGTGTCGGCGCGGTGGCGCGTGCGGTCGATGAACTGCTCGATCACGACGAAGTCGCCGGGGTGCACGTCCTCGCGCATCGAACCGACCGCCGAGAGCGAGAGGATGCGCGTCACTCCGAGCTTCTTCATGCCCCAGATGTTCGCGCGGAAGTTGATCTCGCTCGGACTGATGCGATGGCCGCGGCCGTGGCGCGGCAGGAACACCATGCGCACGCCGTCGAGCACGCCCGTGACGTAGGCGTCGCTCGGCGCGCCGAACGGCGTGGCGAGTTCGACCTCGCGCACGTCGCGCAGGCCCTCGATCTCGTACAGGCCCGAACCGCCGATCACGCCCAGCGTGGGCTCCGCTCGTGTGGTGCTCATCGATGCCTAGTCTCCGTCAGGTCGCGTGCGTCGCTTGGGCTTCCAGTCCGCGAGCGGCAACTTGCGGTTCGGCTCGTCGCGCGGCGGACCGGACATGGGTTCGCGCGGCGCGCGCGGTGCGCGTTCGCGATTGTCCCTCGGCGCGCGCGGCCGATCGTCGCGCGGTGCTCGTGCGCGATCGTCGCGCGGAGCGCGCGGTCGATCGTCGCGCGGTGCGCGGGGCCGATCGTCGCGCGGAGCTCTGTCCGGCGGACGAGGACCATCGCGGCGCGGTCCGCGCGAATCGCGGGTGCGCGGCGGACGGTCGTCGAAGCGGCGCTCGTCGCGCGCTCCCGGCCCACGACGGTCGGTCGGGCGCGGACCGCGCGGCGGACCGTCGAACTCGCGGCGCGGCGCTCGGCCGGCGCCTCGCGGACCCGCCCCGGCGGGACGCTCGCGCTTGCCCGGAGGCCCCTCGCCCTCGCGGTCGGGCAAGCGCACGCGCTTGGGCGGTCCGTAGTTCGGCCGCGGGAACTTGTCGGACCCGCCCGGGCGAGCTCCGACGCGCGGCTTGCGCACGCGGGGCTCGTCGCCGTCGCGCGCGGGGCCGCGCCGTTCGGCGGGGCTCTCGGGCGAGAGCGCGCGCGGCGGCACGGCCTTGGAGCGCTTGGCGCTGGTCTGCAGCAGGCGTCGGACGACGAGCGTCGCGTAGGCGCCGCGCGGCAACTCGAAGCGCACCTCGATCGACAGCGCGCCGGGGTTCAGCGCGTCGGGGCGAACCGGGCGCAGCCGCAGGTGTCGCGGAGTCACGAACAGCGCGCGATCCTCCCCCTTGAGCTGGAACCCGCTGACGCCCTCGATCACGAACTGCGCCGGAACGAGCTGGTCGTGCGCGAGCACGTCGGCGAACAGTTCGAAGTGCTCGCGGTCGGTGACGTCCGCCAGACGCGGGCCCGGCAGGCGGAACGCGGCGTCCGCGTCGACGGCGAGCTCGACGTCCGTCTCGGGATACACGAGCGGCCCCTCGGCGCACTCGAGCACGACGCGCTGCGCCGGTTCGACGCGCGCGCGCACCCAGTCGGCCACGGCGCGGTTCCACAGGTGCGACTGGTACGCGTAGAGGTGGATCAGGCGCAGGCGCGACGCGAGGTGATAGAAGGCGCCGGCGAAATCCTGCGGCGAGTGCTTGAGGTGCTCGAACAGCGAGTGGTGCTCGCCGAACTTGCCCGCGATGTCGCGGCACGAAGTCCAGTCGCCCCAGTACGAGCTGAGCGCGCGCTTGAACGCCCGCGACTTGGTGTCGTCGTGGGGCGAACGCGCCGTGAGCAGCGCCCGCAGCGCTTCCTCGTGCTCGCCGCGCATCAGCGCGAGCGCGATCCAGCCCTGGCCGTGGCGCAGGTTGCCGAAGCGCTGATCGTCGAAGTAGTTGATCAGGCCGCCGCGCTGGCGCAGCGCGTGCGCGTTCACGCGCAGCGTGTCGATGTCCTCTTGAGTGAGGCCGCGCAGCACGATCTCGAACGCGTTGCCTTCGCTCGCCTTCGAGTCGAGCGCTTCGCTCGTGAAGCCGGCGGTCTCGATGCGCAGCTCGGGCGAGCGCACGCTCACCGCCGGGCCGTGGCGCAGCGCCATGTGCTGCAGCGTCACGCCCTGCCGGTCCTTGAGGCCGCACATCGACACGTCGCCGGCGTTGGCGCCGGCCTCGTACGCGAGCGCGCGCGCCGCCTCGAACGAGGTCAGCTTGCTCTTGATGACGCGGTAGACGCGGAACTCGCCGCGCGGAGCGAGCACGTCGTCCGCCAGGAGTTCACGCACGCGGAAGTCGTCGGATCGTTGCTTGACCTTCATCGCCGTGCCGGCCTCCACTTCGCCAGTTGCTTGCGTGCGCGTTCGAAATCCGCCGGCAGGGCCGCCTCGACACGCACCATCGGAGGCGCGGCGGCGCCGGAGAGCGTTCCGGGCACCGAGGGGAGCTCCAACACGCGCGCGTGGAGCGTGAGCCGTGCAATCAACGGAGTCTCCGCCTGGCCGGGCTTGCGCCGGTAGCCGGACTTGATCTCCGAGAGCAGCAGCGCCTTGCGGCGCCCGTAGAGCGGGTCGACCAGCAGCGGAAAGCCCTGCGCCGCCAGGTGAACGCGGATCTGATGCGTGCGACCGGTCAGGAGCTCGCACTCGAGCAGCGTGAAGCCGCGGAAGCGCTCGGCGACCCGGATGCGCGTCTGCGCGGCCTTGCCGTCGCGGCGCACGCACATGTGCCCGCTGCGGCGGCTGTCGGGGCCGAGCGGCAGATCGATCAGCTCTTCCTCGCCGTCGGCGAGCGGGTGCTCGCCCTCGACCAGCGCGAGGTACTGCTTGCGCGCCACGCCCTGCTCGAAGGCTGCGCCCAGCACGCGCTCGGCGTCGACGGTCTTCGCCACCGCGAGCACGCCGCTGGTGTCCTTGTCGAGGCGGTGCACGAGGCGCGGGCGGAACGAGCCCTCGCCGCGCGACTCACGCGCGCGCGCGAACTCGTGCAGCGCTCCGATCAGGTTGGGGCGCCCCTCGTCCCAGCGATCGGGCTCGACCAGCAGGTCGGCGGGCTTGTCGAGCACCAGGACGTGCTCGTCCTCGAACAGCAGCACCGGCGGCTCCTGCGGCGTTGCGGGCGGCTCGGACTGCTCGAGTTCCTCCTCGTCGAAGTCGCACGAGATCACGTCGTCCGCGCGCAGGCGGGCCGAAGGCGAAGCGTTCGCGCCGTTGAGCGTGACGGCGCCCTCGCGCACGAGCCGGCGCAGATCGCGCTTGCGCGCCAGCGGGAAGAGCCGACAGAGGAACTCGTCGAGCTCGACGCCGAGGTCGTCCTCGGGAACGGTGAAGTGCTGAGTCAAGGGATCGATCGCCTGCTGATCGCGTGGCGCCCTGCGGGCCGCACGCGCGCCGGTCAGTGCGCGCCGGTTCGCGGGCGCTCGTAGCACTCGCGCTTGAGCGCGCCGACGTAGGGCAGATTGCGGTAGTGACCGGCGAAGTCGAGGCCGTAGCCGACCACGAACAGGTTGTCGACTTCGAAGGCGCGGAAGTCGGCCGAGAGCGGCGTCGCGCGTCGCGCCGGCTTGTCGAGGAACACGCAGGTGCGCACCGAGCGCGCGCCGCGCAGGCGCATTTCCTCGACGAGCCGCGAGAGCGTGCGACCCGTGTCGAGGATGTCGTCGACCAGCAGCAGGTCGCGGCCCTGGATCTCGCTCTCGGCGGGGAAGAAGTTCACCTCGAGGCGGCCGGACTCGACGCCCTCGCCGTAGCTCGAGGCGCTCACGAAGGCCAGCTCGAGGGGGATCGGGATCCGCCGGATGAGGTCCGAGGCGAACACGCAGCTGCCCTTGAGCACCGACACGACGGTGAACGCCTGGCCGCGGTAGACCTCCGTCACCTCGCGCGCCACCCGGTCGATTCCGGCCTGGATCTGCGCCTCGGTCAACAGGATGCGTTCGACGTCTTCGTGCACGGCGCAGGGCCCAGGGGAGAACTCTTCAAGCCAATCGGGCGCGCGCGGGCCGTCGGCGCACGCGCTGGGGGCGCGCTCACCGCGGGGGTGCGGGGGGCTGCGCGGCCCGCAACAGGGGCGAAGAAGTTACTCGGACGCGCCCCGCTCGGCAAATGCGCTCGGGCGCCCGCGATTGTTGGAAGCGACCGTGCGCGCTAGTGTCTTCGCGCTTCGTTCGCGCCCAGGCGCGCTGGACGTCGCCCACGCCGCCAGGCGCGGGAGGCGCTCGCCAAGCCGCGATCTGACCGCGCGAACGTCGCTAGCCGCCCGTTGAAGCAGCGCTTCAAAGCCGGAGTCCGACCGGGCGTGTCGCAGTGAGCTGGGAATCCTGGCGCGAATCCAACTGGATTCGCCGCGAGCGCCCCGCCGCCGCCGCGACGCGCTCGAGCGCGGAAACGGACGAGTGTTGTTTTCGACAGGCTACTAGGGCCGAGCGCGCACTCGTTCTCTGCGCGCAGGCTGCGCGAGTCCCCCCGTCGCGCGGTCGAGGCCCGAACGCGCCACTGCGCCCGAACGCAGTCTGGCGCGCGCCACGTCCTTTCCGCGCGCGGCGTCAACTCCAATTCGCTCGCGCGAATCGACCGAACGAAAATGTCTCCCAAGCGAACCCTGGTGCGGCGCAGCGACGAAGAGCGCATCGCCGACCTCGAATCCAAGATCGCCGATCTCCAGCGCAAGCTGGTCGAACAAGCGCGAGTCGACACTCCGGTTCTGCGCGAGGCGCAGAAGCTGGCCAAGCGACTGCGCGACTTCGCGGCGCTGGCGCAGAAGCACGGCCGCGAGGACGCGGCGAACTCGACCCTGGCCTTCATGGCCGGACTCGATCGCATGCTCCAGAACGCACCCGAGCCGCGCCGTCGCGGTCGGCGCGACGAGTCCATCTGATTTTCTCCGCGCCGCCGCGCCAACGGCGGCGCCACTCCGACCAGCGGTCCACGCCATGGCTCTCCCCCGCGCGCCCGAGATCACCGTGCTCGAGTCGATCCCGCTCGTCCAAGCGCGCGTGTTCGAGGTCTTGCGCGAGCGCATCGAGTTGCCGAGCGGACTGCGCCAGGACCTGGTGCTGATCGACCACCCCGGCGCGGTCGTCGTGCTGGCCGAGGACGAGCACGGCCGAGTGGCCGCGGTGCGCCAGTACCGTCACCCGCTGGGTCGCTGGCTGACCGAGTTGCCGGCCGGCCGGTTGGAGCGCGGCGAGGACCGACTCGTCGCGGCGCAGCGCGAACTCGACGAGGAGGCGGGGCTGCGAGCCGCACGCTGGGAGAGCCTGGGGTGCTTCTTCCCGGCGCCAGGGTTCTGCTCGGAAGAGATCGAGATCTTCTGGGCTCGCGACCTGTCTCCGAGCGGCGCCGCGCGACGGCCGATGGACGAAGACGAAGAGATCAGCGCCCTGTGGCTGGAGTGGCCGCGCGCGCAAGCGGAACTGGCGAGCGACGGCAAGTCGGCGATCGCGCTCGAGCGCTGGCGCCGCGCGTTGGGCCACTGAACGCCGGCCGCAGCCTGGGCGGATCGGGGCCGACGCAGGGCCGCGCCGAAGTGACGTGAACGTGGGCCGAGCGCCGTCCGGCCGGCGGGTCGCCGCCGGAGTCCCGACGTCAACTCACACGGAGTCCGTCCACACTGCGAACTTTCCCACTCCTGGGTCGGCCGCTTTACAGCGCATGGACGGTTCTCTACAACCGTCGGTCGAAACGTGTCTTCCCCGCTCCGGGACATTCCCGGAATGGTGTCGGCGCGTCTTCGACGAGGCCGCACCGGCTGCACGGAGTGCTCGCACTTTCGCTCCCTCGGCTGTTGCGCATTCGCCCGCGTTGCGCCCCCCCACGCTACGCAGCGAATCCCCCACGTTCGGAACTGCCGAGCAGCCCGCGCGCCGGCGAGAGCAGCACACCTGTGGAACGCATCTTGATTGTCGACGACGAACGCATCGTGCTCGACACGCTCGTCGATGTGCTCCAAGCCGAAGGGTTCGGTGTTGGACAAGCGAGCGACGCGCGCAGCGCGCTGGCCGCGATGGCCACTGAGCCCTTCGCCATCGTCCTCAGCGACATTCGCATGCCGGACATGGACGGCATGGAGTTGCTGCACGAGATCCGCCGACTCCATCCCGGCGCCGACGTGGTGCTGATGACGGGCTTCGGCAGCGTCGACGGCGCCATCGAAGCGATGAGCGCGGGCGCGTCGGACTACCTGCTCAAGCCGCTGCGCCCGAAGGAAGTCGTCGCGCGCGTGCGCTCGATTCTCCAGCGGCGCAAGTTGGAGAGTGAGCTGCACTCCCTCCAAGGCGAACTGCGCTCGCGCCACGAGATGCACAACATCGTCGCGCAGTCGCCGCGCATGGCGGCCGTGGTCACGGCGCTGCACCGCGTGCGCGACAACTTCGACCCGCTCGTCCTGCACGGCGAGGATGGCTCGGGGCGACGCTTCATCGCCCGCGCGCTGCACCACTCGGGCGCGCGCCGCTCGGAGCCGTTCCAGCTCGTCGACGCCCGCGCCACCGGTTCCCACGAGTTCACCCAGGCCCTGTGGGGCGCGCGCACGCCGGCCGGCCGCTGGCGGCGCGGTTGGTTCGAACGCGTCGAGCAGGGCACGCTGCACATCACCGGCTTGGCGTCGCTCGACACGCAGGAGCAGGAGCGCCTGGGACGCGCGATCGAGTCGCGCGAGTACGTTCCGCCCGGCGCAAACGAGCCCGTAGCAATCAACGGCCGCATCGTGATCTCGCTCGACGAGCCTCCCGCGGACGCGCTCGCCGCTGGCCGGCTGTCGCCAGGCCTCGCGGTGCTGCGCTCGCTGGTCAACATCCGCGTTCCTCCGCTCCGCCAGCGGATCGACGACCTGCCGGGGCTCGTGGCGAAGTTCCTCGAGGACTACGCCGTGGAGCACGGACGCGCGCTGAAGCTCGCGCCGCGCGTGCTCGACCGCATCGCCGCGCAGTCCTTCCCCGGCAACGTGCGTCAACTCTTCGCCGTCCTGGCGAACGCCGCGAAGCTGTCCCTCGACGGGTCGCTCTCGCCCGAGCACGTCGAACGCAGCCTGCGACAGAGCGACATCGCCAGCACGCAGCGCATCGCCGATCAGCTCGGCGACCGCGAGCACCAGCTCGTTCTACACGCGGTGCAGCGCAACCCCGGCCGCCTCGATCAGGCGGCGCGAGAGCTGGGCGTGAGCCGCACGACGCTGTGGCGGCGCATGCGCAAGTACGGGATCAGCATCCCGGACGCGCAGGTGAGCTGAGGCGAGCCTCCGCGCCGTCGCGCTTCGCGCGCAATAGTCATCGCGCTCCGCGCGCAATCCTCGTCGCTCGCCGCGCGCAGCCCTCGCCGCGCGCGGCGCGCCGAACTCACAGCCCCGCGAGGTTGCGCGCGAGCAACTCGCGCTCGAGCGCCATCTCGTCGCGACGCGCGCGCTCGGCCGCGACCACGTCGGGATCGGCGCGTTCGACGAAGCTGGCGTTCGAGAGCTTGCCCTCGAGCTGCTGGATCGACTTCTCGAGCTTGTCGCGCCGGCCGGCGAGCACGCCGCGCAGCTTCTCGAGGTCGACGTCCGCGCCCAGCTCGACGAACACCTCCACCCCGCCGTGCAGCGCGCAGGCGCTCGACGGCGGACGTTCGGCGCTGGGACGCAGGTCGAAGTTCTCGAGGAACGCCAACGCCTTGGCCGAGGCGCCGTGCTCAGCCAGAACGGCGCGCTCGTTCTCCCGCGGAGCGCAGATCAGCGCGCGCAGCGGCTTGCGCTCGCCCACCATCGTGAGCGCGCGCACCGAACGCACCGCGCCGACCACGCCCTGGATCAGCTCGAACTGCTGCTCCGCGGCGGCGTCGATGTCGAGCCCCGCGCCTTCCGGCCACGGCGTCACGATCAGCATCGAGGGCTTCGCGTCGCCGAGCGTTTCGCGCAGCGCTCGCCACAGCACTTCGGTGATGTAGGGCGTGAACGGGTGCAGCATCGCCAGCGCATCGCCGAGCACGCGCGCGAGCACGCCGCGGGCCGCGGCTCCGCTCGAGTCGCCGCTCTGAAGGCGCGGCTTGGCCAGCTCGAGGTACCAGTCACAGAAGTCGTTCCACACGAAGCGGTACAGCTCGCTGGCCGCGTCGTTGAAGCGGTACTCCTCGAGAGCCTGGCTGACGCTGCGCCGCGTGCGCTCCAGGCGCGAGAGGATCCAGCGGTCCTCGAGGCGTTCCGCGCTCGCCAGCGTCCCGTCGGTGCGCTCGCCCGCGAGGTTCGAGAGCACGAAGCGCGCCGCGTTCCAGACCTTGTTGCCGAAGCGGAAGCCCTGTTCGAAGCGATCGGGCGCGAGCTTGGTGTCCTGGCCCTCGCGCGTGAGCAGGATCAGCGAGTAGCGCACGGCGTCCGCGCCGTACTTGTCGATCATCTCGAGCGGATCGATCCCGTTGCCGAGCGACTTCGACATGCGCCGCCCCTGCGCGTCGAGCACGGTGGCGTGCACGTTGACGACGCCGAACGGACAGCGCTTCTCCGCGGGCAGATGGTCGCAGAACTCGTAGCCCGCCATCACCATGCGCGCGACCCACAGGTAGATGATGTCGCGCGCGGTGGAGAGGAACTGCGTCGGGTAGTAGCGCTCGAGGTCGGCCGTCTGCTTGGGCCAGCCGAGCGTGGCGAACGGCCACAGCCACGAACTCGCCCAGGTGTCCAGCACGTCCTCGTCCTGGCGCACGATCGGCTTGCCGGTCGCGGGGTGCTTCGAGCCGATGGCGAGATCGGTTCGCGATGCGATCCCGACGCCGTCCTCGTCGTACCAGACCGGGATGCGGTGCCCCCACCACAACTGGC